>JAEDIZ010000070.1 GCA_016296635.1 Oscillospiraceae bacterium | reverse complement strand
CAGGATCGCCGATCCGCTTTATGTGGAAAACAAATACAGCGACCGCGCCTTCCATTCCGACATTGAGCTGACCTCCCATGTCGGTCAGGAATGTGACCTTGTCATCAGGGGCACCTTAAAGGTGCAGGTCGGCGAGCATACCGAGATCCTGCATGAGGGTGACTGCATCTACTATGACAGCTCCATCCCCCACGGCATGGTGGCGGCAGACGGAAAAGACTGTCAGTTCTATGCCATCGTGATTCGACCGCAGGAAGAAACGCAATCTGCGCCCGCACCTATCCGGGAGCAGAAAACCGCAGCGGCTTCCGATAAGGAAGAGCGCATTGCGGCAAAGTTCATTCAGACAACAGAAAACGCGCAGGGACTTGTGCAGTCCATTCGTTTCCAAAATGAAGAATCCTTCAACTTCGCGTTTGATATTGTGGATACGCTTGGCAGAAAAAAGCCGGACAAGTTGGCGATGCTGCATATCTCCGAGGACGGCACCGAGCGCCGGTTCACCTTCAAGGATATGAAGGAAGCCTCCTCGCAGGCGGCAAATTATTTTACGTCTCTCGGCATCAAGCGCGGCGACCGCGTGATGCTGGTGCTCAAGCGGCACTATCAGTTCTGGGTTTCCATTCTGGGCCTGCATAAGCTCGGCGCTGTGGTCATTCCGGCCACCAATCAGCTGGTGCAGCATGATTTTGCTTACCGTTTTCAGGCGGCCGGCGTCAGCGCCATTGTCTGCACGGCAGACGGTGATGCCGCCCATCAGGTGGAGCTGGCAGAGGCAGAGAGCGGCATGAGCATCAAAAAGATCATCGCCAGCGGTGAGCGCGAGGGCTGGCACACCATGGACAGTGAAATGAGACTCTTCAGCCGCCGCTATGAGCGTACGGCAGACGCGCCCTGCGGCAGCGATCCCATGCTGATGTTCTTCACCTCCGGCACCTCCGGCTATCCAAAGCTGGCCGCACACAATTTTAAATATCCGCTCGGCCATTACATTACCGCAAAATACTGGCATCGCGTGAACCCGGACGGCCTGCATCTGACCATCTCGGATACCGGTTGGGCAAAATCCCTCTGGGGAAAGCTTTATGGCCAGTGGCTGTGCGAAGCAGCAACCTTTGTTTATGACTTCACGCGCTTCGATGCGGAAAAGATCCTTCCGCTCTTTGCGAAATACCATATCACGACCTTCTGCGCACCGCCTACCATGTACCGTATGCTCATCAAGCAGGATCTGAACCGGTTCGATCTTTCTTCCATCGAGCATGCCAGCATCGCGGGCGAGGCACTGAATCCCGAGGTGTTCCGCCAGTTTGAAAAGGCCACGGGTCTTCAGATCATGGAAGGTTTCGGCCAGTCTGAATCGACGCTCATCATCGGAAACCTTGCCGGTGACAGCCATAAGATCGGTTCCATGGGCAAGCCCGTTCCGCTTTACGACGTGCATCTGCTCTCCATCGACGGCCAGGAGACTGCACCGGGCGAAACCGGTGAGATCTGCATCAATATTGCAAGCGGCATTCCCTGCGGCCTCGCATACGAATACTACGGCAGCCCTGAAACCACGGCGAATACTTGGCGCGACGGTTTCTATCACACCGGCGATCTTGCATGGCGCGATGAGGACGGCTTCTACTGGTATGTCGGCCGCGCGGACGACGTCATCAAGTCCTCCGGCTACCGCATCGGGCCGTTCGAAATCGAAAACGTTATCATGGAGCTGCCCTACGTTCTTGAATGCGGCGTGTCCGCCGCTCCGGACGAGGTTCGCGGCCAGGTGGTCAAGGCCAGCATCGTGCTGGTCAAGGGCACGGAGGGTACCGAGCAGCTGAAGAAAGAGATTCAGGATTATGTCAAGACCCATACCGCACCTTACAAATACCCGCGAATCGTGGAGTTCCGCACGGAATTGCCCAAGACGACCAGCGGAAAGATTATCCGCAGTCGGCTCTGAAAGGAGAAAACCATGGATTACAGGCGGCTGACGCTGTTTGCCGGACATTACGGCAGCGGAAAAACGAATATCGCCCTCAATTATGCGCGCTGGCTGAAGCGGCAGGGGATTCCGGTGACGATTGCGGATCTGGATATTGTCAATCCGTATTTTCGCACGAAGGACAGCGAGCAGGCGCTGAAGGAGGAGGGAATCGACCTCATCTGCTCGGAATTCGCCAACTCCAATCTGGACGTTCCTGCAATGCCGAAGGAGGTTTACGCGCTGATCGACAGCAGAGATACCTGCGGCGTTCTGGACATCGGCGGCGACGATCGGGGCGCTTTGGCGCTGGGGCGGTACGTTCCGGCGATTCGACAGGAGAATGACTTTGAAATGCTGTTCGTTATCAACAGGTCGAGACCCCTGACAAGAAACATAGCCGATACGCTGGAGGTCATGCGGGAGATCGAAGCCGCCTGCGGCCTTGCCTTTACGGGCATCGTCAACAACTCCAATTTAGGCCCGCTTACAACGGCGGAGGACGTGCTTTCCGGTCTCAGGTACGGCGAGGATGTTGCCGCGGCTGCCGGTCTGCCGCTCAAAATGACCTGCGCGGCAGAAACGATCTGTGAAGAGCTGAATGGAAAGGTGGATAATCTCTTCCCGCTGACCATTCAGAAACTATATTACATGATGAATTCGGAGGTTCCAAATGGCAAAACTGACATTTAAGGAAGAACTCTGCAAGGGCTGCGGCCTTTGCGTCGGTGCCTGCCCGAAAGGGCTGCTGGCTTTGTCCAAGACGAAGCTGAATCAGAAGGGACATACACCCGTGGAACTGACAAAACCGGAAGACTGCGTCGGCTGCGCCTTCTGCGCAACCATGTGCCCGGATTGCGTCATCAAGGTCGAGAGATGAGAAAGGAGCCAATATGCAGGAAAAAGTATTGATGAAAGGCAATGAAGCCATTGCCGAAGCCGCCATCTTGGCCGGCTGCCGCCATTATTTCGGCTACCCCATCACACCGCAGACAGAGGTCGCGGCCTACATGGCAAAGAAGATGCCCAAAATCGGCGGAACCTTCTTGCAGGCGGAAAGCGAAATCGCCGCCATCAACATGGTCTACGGTGTTGCCTCCACCGGCAAGCTCTGCATGACCTCCTCCTCCAGCCCCGGCATTTCTCTGAAGTGCGAAGGCATTTCCTATCTGGCAGGTGCGGATCTGCCTGCGCTGATCCTCAACGTACAGCGCGGCGGCCCCGGTCTCGGTGGCATTCAGCCCTCTCAGGCGGACTACTTCCTTGCAACCCGCGGCCCCGGCCACGGCGATTTCCATGTGCTTGTGCTGGCTCCGGCCTCTGTGCAGGAGATGGCCGATCTGACCGGCAAAGCCTTTGAACTGGCACAGAAGTACCGCATGCCCGCCATGCTGCTGGCAGACGGCACCATGGGTCAGATGATGGAGCCGGTGGCGCTGCCCGATGCGAAGGAGCCTGAAGCGGCTGCTCCTGCATGGGCGGTACGCGGCACCGAAGGCAAGCGTGAGCACAATATCATCAATTCTCTGGAGCTTTCTCCGGCTGTTTTGGAGCAGAAGAACATCGAGCGCTTCGAGCGCTATGCAAAGATCGAGCAGGACGAGGTCATGTGGGAAGAGTTCATGATGGACGATGCGGAGATTTGCGTCGTATCCTGCGGCATCACCGCAAGAGTTTCCCGCAATGCCATCGTCGAAGCGAGAAAGCAGGGCATCAAGGTCGGCATGATCCGTCCGATCACCCTTTGGCCGTTCCCCAAGAAGCCCTTGATTGCAGCTGCCGAGAAGGTCAAGTCCTTCCTCTGCGTCGAGCTGAACATGGGTCAGATGAAAGAGGACGTGGAGCTGGCGATCCGCTGCAAGAAGCCCGTTGACCTTTGCTATCGCGTCGGCGGTATGATCCCGTCCCCGGACGAGGTCCTTGCAAAGATCCAGAAGGCAAATGAAGAAGGAGGTTAAGCATCATGGTCGTATTTGATAAACCGAAAGCATTGACGGATGCTGTTCTGCATTACTGCCCCGGCTGCACCCACGGCATCATCCATAGACTCGTTGCCGAGTGCATCGATGAGCTGGGCATCGAAGGAAAGACCATCGGCATCGCCCCCGTCGGCTGCTCCGTTCTGGCCTATAACTATTTTGCCTGCGACATGATCGAGGCCGCCCACGGCCGCGCACCGGCAGTTGCAACCGGCGTGAAGCGTGCGTTGCCCGACAATATCGTCTTTACCTATCAGGGCGACGGCGATCTGGCATCCATCGGTCTTTGCGAAACCGTCAGTACCGCCGCAAGAGGCGAAAACGTGACCGTTATTTTCATCAACAATGCCATTTACGGCATGACCGGCGGTCAGATGGCTCCGACCTCTCTGATCGGTCAGGTCACGCAGACCTCTCCCTACGGCCGTGACCCCAAGACTCAGGGTTATCCCATCAAGGTCTGCGAGCTGCTGGCAACGCTGGATGCACCTGCCTATCTCGCAAGAGTCACCGTCAACAACGTGAAGAACGTCAACAATGCCAAGAAGGCCATCAAGAAGGCCTTCCGGAATCAGCTTGACGGCAAGGGCTTCTCTCTGGTAGAAGTGCTTTCCGCGTGCCCGACCAACTGGGGCATGACGCCGCAGAAGGCGCTGGAATGGATCGACGAAAAGATGATCCCCCAGTATCCGCTTGGCGTTTATCGGGATAAGGAGGACTGAATATGGCAAATTATGAAATGATCATTGCCGGTTTCGGCGGTCAGGGCCTTTTATTTTCCGGTAAGGTGCTGGCATACGCAGGCTTGCTGGAAGGACGCGAGCTGAGCTGGCTGCCGTCCTACGGCCCCGAAATGCGCGGCGGCACGGCAAACTGCTGCGTCATTCTCAGCGATACTCCCGTCGGTTCTCCCATCGTGCAGAATCCCAACGTGCTGATGGTCATGAATACCCCGTCTCTTGATAAGTATGAAGCGGACGTTGCCCCCGGAGGCAGAATCTTTGTTGATTCCACGCTTATCTCCCGTAAGGTAAATCGTACCGACGTTGAGGTGTTTTACATTCCGGCAACCAAAATGGCAGCCGACATGGGTATGCCGACGCTGGCAAACATGATCCTGCTCGGCGCGATTATCAAGCAGACCGGCTGCATCAAAGAGGAAACGGTAGCCGATGCGCTGCACAAGGTCATCCCCGCCAAGAAAGCCAATCTGTTTGACGCCAATATGCAGGCGATCAATGCCGGAAAGGAATACAAGGCATGAAAATCTCCTGCGTGCAGATGGACATGGCGCTGGGAAAGCCCGAGGAAAACTTCAAGCTGGCGGAGAAGCTGATTCTGCAGGCAGCGGAGGGAAAACCGGATGTCATCGTTCTGCCGGAAACATGGAATGTGGGGTTCTTTCCGAAGGAGCATCTCGCCGAGCTTTCTGACCGGGACTGTATTGCCGTAAAGGAGCGCATCGGCACGCTGGCAAAGAAGCTGCAGACCAACATCGTAGCCGGCAGCGTGGCAAATGTCAAAGACGGCAAGGTCTACAACACCGCCTGCATCTTTGACCGAAGCGGCAGCTGCATTGCGCAGTACGATAAAACACATCTGTTCACGCCCATGGGCGAGCATCACAGCTTTACACCCGGCGATCATCTTTGCAGATTTCAACTGGACGGTATCAGCTGCGGCATCATCATCTGCTACGATATCCGCTTCCCGGAGCTGACGCGCTCTTTGACCGTGCAGGGGATCGACCTTCTGTTTGTGGTATCCCAGTGGCCGGGCGTCCGCATTGGACATCTTCGTGCGCTGACCACGGCCCGCGCCATTGAAAATCAGATGTTCGTTGCCTGCTGCAATTCCTGCGGCACGGCGATCACCACAAAATACGGCGGCGCCTCTGCCGTTATTGATCCATGGGGCGAAACGCTGGTGCTTGCCGGCAGCGAGCAGGAAATCGTGAGCGCCGAATGTGACTTCGGCGTTGCTGACGGAATCCGAAAATCCATCAATGTTTTTGCCGACCGCAGGCCTGAGCTTTATCAATATTAAGTAGAGGAGAAATCATCATGGAATATACATTTCCCGTAACCAGAACCACCCATCCGAAGCCCCGTCCTGAGGACGAAACCAAGCTGGGCTTTGCAAAATACTTTACCGACCACATGTTCGTCATGGATTATGACGAGGGGCAGGGTTGGCATGACGGCCGCGTGGTGCCGCATGAAGCCTTTCTGATCGAGCCGGCCTGCGCCGTTCTGCACTATTCCCAGTGCATGTTCGAGGGCATGAAGGCCTACCGCAACCCCGAAGGCGGTATCCAGCTGTTCCGTCCGGATATGAACATCGCCCGCATGAAGCGCACCAATGAGCGTATGTGCATCCCCGAACTGCCCGGCGATCTGTTTTTGGCTGCCGTAAAGGCTGTCATCAAGGAGGATATGGACTGGGTTCCTTCTGCACCCGGCACCGCCATGTATATCCGTCCGTTCATTTTCGGCGATGAGGTTTCCTTCTCCGTGCTGCCTGCCAAGCACTATAAGTTCATGATCATCCTCAGCCCCACCGGCTCTTACTATGCAGCCAACGACGGCGGCCTTTCCACTACCCGCATCTATGTGCAGGATGAGTACATCCGCGCAGCTCGCGGCGGCACGGGCTATGCAAAGTGCGGCGGCAACTACGGCGGCGGTATGCGCGCTTCGCAGGATGCCATGAAGTACAACTGCAAGGATGTTCTGTGGCTGGATGCGGCAGAGCATAAATATGTCGAAGAGATCGGCACCTCCAACGCTTTCTTCCGCATTGGTGACGAAGTTATCACGGCTCCGCTGGATTCCGGCACGATCCTGCCCGGTATCACCAGGAATTCCGTCATTCAGCTGCTGAACAAGTGGGGCGTCAAGCTCACCGAGCGCAAGCTCTCCATCGATGAGATCGTCGAGGCCTCCAAGAACGGCACGCTGCAGGAGATCTTCGCTTCCGGCACCGCAGCAGTCATCTCGCCCATCGGCTGGCTCAACTACAAGGGCACCGATGTGCAGGTCGCAGACGGCAAGGTCGGCCCTGTTGCGCAGAAGCTGTATGACACACTGTACGGCATGCAGACCGGCGTTGTCGAGGATGACATGGGCTGGATTTATAAGCTTTAATTTTTTTAACTTTTTTCCCGAGCAGCGTCCCATTTTCAAAGGGACGCTGCTCTTTTCGGCAGTATGCTGCATGCCTTGACAGAACTGCGGATTTTGCATATAATTCAAATATTATTACCTGCTGCAGCGAGGCAATCCGGCAGACGTTGCGGAAGGTATTCTGTTTTTTGATAAATGACCCGTTTCCGGAGTCAGTTGAATGCTGCAAGGAGAGACATTGATGATTCATATCGTTTCTGACAGTACCTGCGATCTGTCGCAGGAATTAATTGATCGCTACGGCATTACAATCCTGCCGTTGTTTGTGCATCTCGGCAGCGAGGAATATCGCGACGGTGTGGATATTACGCCAGAGGATATCTACAAATGGTCGGATGCCAATCAGACCACGCCGCGCACGGCAGCTGTGTCCATTCCGGATACCATGGCGCTTTTTGAAAAACTGACTGCGAACGGAGAAGAACTGATCTGCTTCTGCATTTCCGAGCAGATGTCCACCACCGGCAGCGTTATGCGCCTTGCTGCGGAAGAACTGGAGAAAAGCGACCGCATTCATGTGTTTGATTCGGCAAATCTTTCCACAGGCGTGGGCCTGCTCGTGCTGGAGGCTGCCGAAATGGCGGCGGCAGGGAAGAGCGTGCAGGAAATTCTGAGCCGTCTGGAAGAAATCAGAGATAAAGTGCGCGCCAGCTTTGTGGTTGATACGCTGACCTATCTGCATCGCGGCGGACGCTGCAGCGGTGTTGCGGCCTTTGCGGGCAGCAAGCTTGGCCTGCATCCGATCATCAGTGTGCAGGACGGCAAAATGCTGGCGGGGAAAAAATACCGCGGCAAAATCAGCAGAGTGCTGATGGACTATGCGCATGATCTTGAGCCTGCCATGCGGGAGGCAAGACCCAATCGCGTGTTCATCACCCATTCCGGCTGCGAGAAAGCAGACGAGACGGCAATCTATCAGTATGTGGAAAGCCTCGGCATTTTCGATGAGATCCACATCACAAGAGCGGGCGGTGTCATTTCCAGCCATTGCGGCCCGGGTACATTGGGAATTCTGTTTATTGCAAAGTAAGGAAGAGCTCCCGGAATAATCAGACAGAAGAAGCCCTGCATCGGATATTTCGGTGCAGGGCTTTGGTGAAAAAGCGGTTCGGAGAACCGAACGGTAAATGATTTGCAGAAAGTCAAAAGCGAGGGAGTGCTGCAGATGAAACGAAAACCTGCGACAATGAAAGGGAAAATTCTGCTCACAGCAGTCATTCTTGGAATAATTTTGCTCCTTGGAATGTTCGATATCGGCTCTGTCCGGTCCGGCATCCGGATCGGATATGTCGGCAAGGAAGGACGCAGCAGTTGGAGCGGGCAGTATGTGTCACTGGACGGATTCATGAAAAAGACGCTGTATCCAAAAGATGACAGATTGCATATTGAAGTGGAAACGGACAGCGGAAGTCTTTCCATTGAAATCAAGGATCGATTCGGAAAAGTCATTTTTGACGAGAACGATATCGGTACGCAGAGCTTCGATGTTCCGGTTTCCGGAAAGATCTCGATCCGTATTGACGCGGACAAACATCAGGGTGGATTTCGGATCGGAGGCGAAAAGAAATGACGGATCAGGATATGCTATGTTTGGAGCTGCAGGATACCGAATGGCCTTTGACCTATATCGACCACGACCGGCAGATCGTGCGGGCCATCGTCTGTGACGATGCAGGCTTTCTCTATTTTGCAAGGCTGCGGCGCGAGGACGATTTCGGTAAGGCTGTGCTGATCGAAACCTCCGGCGGCGGTGTGGAGCCGGGAGAAGATCTGACCGAAGCCATTCACCGGGAACTGCGGGAGGAATTGGGCGTGGAAGTGGATGTTATCTGCAAGCTCGGCGTTGTCAGCGATTATTATAATCTCATTCATCGGCACAACATCAATCACTATTATCTGTGCAAAATCTGTTCCTTCGGCGAAAAGCATCTGACGCAGGATGAGCTTGAGAAGTTCCATCTTTCCACGCTGAAGCTGACCTGTGAAGAAGCGGTGCGGGAATACGAACTGCGAAGCGATACGAAAATCGGCAGACTGATTGCCAACAGAGAGCTGCCCGTCCTTCGCCGGGCGATGGAGTATATTTGAGGGAAAAACCGATGATGCTTCCCTGTGGAAGTATGGACGCATAGTTGCAAACGGCTGACTGCTAAGTTATAATTACTACGGTTTCCGGTATCAGCATGGCCGGAACGCAGAAACGCTGCACCGGAATTCCGTGCAGCAATGGAAGTCGGTTTATCTGACCTATTCAGATCGGAGGTTACCCCATGGACTATCAGGTTTCAGAGAAGATTCAAAGCACTTTTGATAAAACAATCAAGAACCCGCAGATTGCGCAGGCCATTGAGATGATCCGCGGCGATCACGCTTTTTCTATGGAAGAGCACAAGGCATTTGTGCTTTGTGAGGCCCCGACCTTCTGTGAAGACGAGCGGGCAAAGCTTTTCGCGCAGAAGCTGACGGAATACGGTTTGCCGGATGTCCGCATTGATGAGGATAAAAATGTGTGGGGCATCCGAAAAGGAACCGGAAACGGCCCCGTCATTCTTGTGGAAGCGCATATGGACACGGTTTTTCCCTTTGGGAGTGTCAAAGAAGTACGCGATGAAAACGGCGTTATGTACGCTCCGGGCGCGACCGACAACACCAGAGGCATGACTACATTGCTGGCGGTGCTGCGTGCCATGAACAAAGCGCAGATCCGGACAAAAGGTGACATCATTTTCTGCGGTACCTCCCGTGAGGAGGGCATGGGTTCGCTCGGCGGTATGCGGGACTTCCTTGCGCACGGCCCGAAGGTTGATGCGTCCATCAGCGTTGACGGTGCCGATACGGAAGCGATTACCTGCGAAGCCACTGGCTACCGAACCGATGAGGTCAATTTCTATGGCATCGGCGGTCATGCCTACACCGCCTTCGGATTGATGGCGAATCCCCTTCATGCGGCGGCAAGAGCCGTGGCAAAGATCGCGGACTTCGAGGTTCCGGCAGATCCCAAAACGACCTTCTGCGTTTCCAATTTCCACGCCGGAAACGATGCTGGCGTTCATGCTATCGTCCCGAAGGCTACCATCAAGTTCAATATCCGCTCCAACGATCAGAAGCTGTTGGACGAGCTGGAGCAGAGAGTTTATAAGGCCGTTCAGGAAGCCTGCGATGAGGAAACCGCTCGCTGGGGCAAGGATACCATTACATGGGATTCCAAACGGTTCTGCGATGTTCCTGCCGGTACGCAGGATCATCATGCACCCTTGGTGGAAGCTGCCGTTGCCGCTGCGCGGCACTTCACGCCGGAGGAAAAACAGCAGAACATCGGCATCCGCAAGGGCGGCTGTGTAAACGGCAACATGGCCATCGGCAAGGGAGTTCCCTGCGTGACCATCGGCGGCGGCGAACGCAATCGCTGCATTCACAGTCTGGATGAATACTTCCCCTATGAGGGCGCGTATGCGCTGCCGCAGGAGGTTCTGACGCTTTTGTGCATGGCAGTCGGCGTAGACGGTGAAATCGAATCGATCTTCTGATGACAAAAGTGAAAGCAGGTTCACATTGAACAGGTCCAGTAAAAACGGACAATAGACAAAAAGCCCCCTAATGTAGGAA
>JAEDIZ010000216.1 GCA_016296635.1 Oscillospiraceae bacterium | reverse complement strand
GCTTATGCGGACCTTTGGCGGGAGCATGACCGCCTTCTGCATTACATCGAATTGCCGGAAGAACGCCAGCGCAGAGTGATCCAATTATACTATTTTGAATCGTATGTGTGGACGGACGTTGCCAAGAGCATTCACACAACGGTCCGCACAGCGCAGCGTATCCGACAGCAGGCAGTTGATGAACTCGCAAAGCTATATGCGTTTACCAAGGACTACTCTCTGATCGAATAGACTTACGAGCCAGAAATGGAGGTATAGCCATGTTGGGATGTGAGCGCTTCTGCACAGACGAACTTTTTAGCCAGTTTCCTGTAACTCTCCGCGTTAAAGATCTCATGCCGATCCTTGGAATCGGTCGCAACACAGCCTACCGACTGGTCCGCTCCGGCGAGATCCGCAGCATCAAGATCGGACGGCAGATCAGAATCCCGCGGCAAGTTCTGCTGGACTATCTGGAACAGAAATAAATACCTTTGACCGTAAAACTCGTACCACCCGCAGCATTGCGCCCATCTCCTGCCCGTGCTATACTGGCAGTACGAACGGATACCGTACTTTCAGATTTGCCGGAACGGGAAGGAGGACAGTCGCCCCAGTTCATTCAAAGGAGTGAGAGTATGGTACCACGGAAAAAAGGTCAAAAATATGAGATCAGCTATCGCTGCCCCAATTATGAAAAACCGTTCTCGGAACGGTTTGATTCTTACGAAGCGGCGAAGCTGCGTATTGCACAAATTGAATATGAAAAAAGCCTCGGCACATTTGAGCCTCCCAAACGGGCGAGCCTTGCGCCGAAGAAAACTCACTATGTTACGGTGGCAGAACTGCTGGATGAATACGTACAGCTCTACGGGCTGAAGCACTGGGGCGATTCTTACTTATCCAGCAGTCAGCACTACATTGCCCACTATATCAAGCCGACGATCGGAGATGTTTTGGTAAAAGATGTGACGACACACGGTCTGGACGTCTTTTATGACAAGCTGCTGGATCAGCCGGCTGTCGTACTCAAGGGACATCGGAAAAAGGATAAGAAAATCTCGCCGACTGTTATCGTCAAAATTCACGCACTGATGAGCGGCGCTTTCAAAAGGGCCATTGGCTGGAGGTACATTGACATCAATCCGGCAGAGAACGTAACGCTCCCGCAGCGTGTAAAAAAAGAGCGTGATTCATGGTCAGCCAGTGAGGTCAAATATGCGCTGGCGATTTGTGAGAATCCCGTTTTGAAGCTGGCGATGCTTCTGGCGCTCGGCTGCTCCATGCGGATCGGAGAAATTCTCGGGCTGACATGGGATTGCATAGACCTGTCGGAGGAATCCCTTTCAGCTGGAAACGCATCCTTATTCATTAACAAGGAACTCAAACGCTGCCAGAAAAGCAGCCTGGAAGCGTTGGAAAAGCGCGGTCGGAGCAAGGTCCTTTTCGCATTTCCGGCATGGAAGCAGACGGACTGCACAACGGCGCTTGTGCTGAAAACCCCGAAAACAGAAAGCAGCGTCCGCGTCGTTTTTCTTCCAAGAACCGTTGCGGCGGCACTGATTGAGGCAAAGAAGCAGCAGGACGAGGAGAAAATGCTGCTTGGCTCAGATTACAAGGATTTTAATTTGGTTCTTGCACAGTCGGGCGGCCGCCCGTATGAGCCGCGGCAGATCGACCAAATGCTGTCGACGTTTATTCAGGAAAACGAGCTGCGGAGCGTTGTGTTTCACAGCCTGCGGCACAGCAGCACCTCCATCAAGCTTCAGATCAGCTGCGGCAACATCAAGGCGGTTCAGGGCGACACCGGCCACGCACAGGCTCGCATGGTGACGGAAGTATATGCGCATACGAATAACAATGAGCGGCTGCTTCTGGCACAGAAGGTGGATGAAAACTTCTTTCAGACGCCGACACCGGGGGCATTTGCACCGACCAGCGAGATGCAAAAAGTTCTTCAGATTCTTGCTGAAAAACCGGAGCTTGTCAGGCTGCTTGCCGCCATGTAGCCGCTGCGCAGGCAATATTGTTAGAAGATTTGTTGGAAACGTCAGAAAAAAGTGATTTACAGAAAAAAGAAAAAATCCTCGAAACCATTGCAGTTTCAAGGATTTTTCTGGAGCTGCTGGGCAGATTCGAACTGCCGACCTCGTCATTACCAATGACGCGCTC
>JAEDIZ010000069.1 GCA_016296635.1 Oscillospiraceae bacterium | reverse complement strand
TCCATCCAAGCTTACCAGGACGCTAATCTGCTTTCACACATCTGCACGAAGGCTCCTTTTTGTCACAGCATTGGCACGCTTTTGCTCTTTCGGCGCAAATCCGGATATGCTATACTAAAGATGCTCAAAAGCATATAAAAACTGAATCTTGTTGCGAGCAGACGCCTGTACTGGGCGTCTGCTTTTTGCATCGGGAAAAGAAAAGGAGGAGCATCTTTGAACACTTCCAACAACTTACCGCAGCTTCCGCCGCCGAGGAAAAGTCCGGGGCGCTGGCTCTATGCTGCATGGCTCGGCGTCAGCATTCTGCCGCTTCTGATTCAGCCGGCTTCGGCCACGACGATCTGGGAAAAGGCGACGGAGATCATGAAGGACGTTTATCAGCAAATCCTTCTCATCTCCACCATTGCTGCCATCGTCACCGCGTCTGTCGCGCTTCTGATGATGAACTTCTCTCGCAGCGGCAGAACCGTCGAAGAATCACGCGCATGGCTCAAACGCATCGCGATCACCTGGGCGATCCTGAACGGCCTCGGCTTCATCATGGCCTATGTCACGCCGTTCTTCTCCGGTGGCCAGTGGACGGCATAAGACATGGGGATTCTTGACGGCGTTGTCGAATGGATCTCCGAACAGATCATGCACGGTCTGGACCTCATCAACACGTCGGTACTCGGCGCGCTCGGCTGCGGAATGGAGACGTTTCTGCGTTACTTCCCGGCAGCTGAAACAATGTATGATATTTTTACTGCCATCGGCATCGGCCTGATTTTATTGATGTGGGTCTGGAACCTGTTCAAAAACTACTGGCTGGGCGCTGGCTTTGAAGCAGAGCACCCGGTCAAGCTGACCTTCCGCGCGATCATCTTCATCACGCTCACCTATTGCGCGAAAAGCATCGTCGAGATCGTCCTGAAGATCGGCGGCACACCATATGACTGGATCTTATCATCCGAACTGCCGCCGCTCAGCTTTGCGGATTTCAATTCCGTCATGCTGGTCATCATCGGCGCTTGCGCAAACGGTGCGGTCACACTGATCGTACTCATCATCGTCGTGCTGCTGGCATGGAACTATCTGAAGCTGCTCTTTGAAGCCGCCGAGCGGTATATCCTGCTCGGCGTTCTTGTTTACACCGCGCCGGTCGCGTTCTCGATGGGCGGCTCTCAGTCCACAGCAAACATCTTCAAGGCATGGTGCCGGATGCTGGGCGGGCAGGTGTTCCTGCTGCTTATGAACGCATGGTGCCTACGGCTGTTTACCAGCATGGTCGGCACGTTTATCGCAAATCCTTTGTCCCTATAAGGAGTATCCATGAGAAAACGATTCTTTTTGAACTGCTTGCTGATTCTCACCCTTGTTGTAGTTATGTCAACTAGCGCATTTGCCATTTCCGAGAGTGACGTAGAATCTGCAGTCAGTGCTTCCGGGAAGGAAGCTGTCTCCGGCAACGTGCTGGTGTGGTTCCTGTGCGCCATTGCCTTTTTGAAAGTGTCGCAGAAGATCGACAGCTTCTTGTCCAGTCTCGGTCTGAACGTTGGGCATACCGGCGGCTCCATGCTCTCTGAGGCGATGATCGCCATGCGCGCCATCAACACCGCGACCAGTGCGGTCGGCAGCGCACTGGGCAGCCGTCACGGTTCTATGCCTGCATCCGGGAAATCCGGCGGTGGAAGCGCGGCTGCGGCAGGCTTTTTCAGCGGCGGACTGGTCGGTATGGCAAGCCGCAAAATCGCAAGCGACGCTGTGCGCACGGCGACGACCGAGAAAAATATCGTCCAGCCGCAGCAGGCGGAGTCGACCGTCAGCCGGACGCACGCAAACAGCGACACCCATTCCGGTTCGCAGTCCGCTTCCGAGCAGCAGCGGCAGAACACCAGCCAGCTTGACCAGAATCAGCAGACGGTTTCTTCCCGCGCCGTAAACTCGGAACAGCGTGAAAAGTCACAACAAGCGCTCCACGAATCCCAGCATTCTATGGATGCCAGCCAGTTGCATCAGGATACACAGACTGCGCAGGAGCAGCCGTTCCACGCGGCGCTGCATACGGAGGATCAGCAGGCATCGCATCTGTCGTTCCAGTCAGAGAACAGCGAATTTGCCGGCTCTGTGGTGCAGTCGGATGAATTTGAAGCAAGCAGTGAAGAAGCCAGAACGGAACAGTCGCAGGTCATGCAGTCTGCCTTGCAGCAGGAGCAGATCGGTGTTACCCAGCGCGAAGTGCAGTCTGAGGAAAGCCGCCATGCACAGCATGATACGATGGATGGTTTCCACACGGAACAGTCTGGAATCACGCAGCGTGAGCAGGCGCAGCATACCCAGCAGGAGACGCAAAGCTCCACTTTCGGACAGGTGGAATCGCAATCCCGACAGCATACTGCGCAATCCGACAAACAGTTTTTCTCCGTCCGCAATGGACTTTCCAAAACCACCATTGCGGAGCGGACGGTTCAAGCGCAGGAGCGCCCCGGCAGATTTCTGCATAGCAGAACAATGTCGGCAGCGCCCGCTTCTGCCCCAGTCAGCGAAGCACCCGCCGCCCGGCCTGCGCCGATCCCGTCCGCACCGACGCAGTTCCGCAGTTTCGGCGGAACGCTTTTTGCAAAATCACTTTATCAGGGCGGCGCGTTTGCCAACGACGTGATCGGCACGGTTGCCAAGGGTGATTACCGCACGACCGGCTCCATCACCGGCGAGACCGCGACACGTTCTTTGACGTCCTATATGGGCTTCACCGCGTTGGGAGAACACGCAACCAACATTCCGCACTATCAGGACGTGGAGATCGGCGGCGGCCGCATCACAGGACGCGAGTTTACGCCGGAGCATCCGGGCGGCATTGATTTCTGTATGTATCATGCCGACCAGTACGCCAAGCCGAAGGGCGATTACAGCAAGGTCTACTCCGCGGACGACGCCGCATGGTATAAGCAGTACGCAACGGACACCGTGGAACGCAAGCCCTATCAAACGGAGGACGGCAAGATTGCCTATCACGAAAAGATTGTGCAGAAGCTGCCGAACCCGCCGCAAAGAAAAGATCGGATGTGAGAACCTATGAGTCAGGAACAGCGGGACAGCTATGTGATCCCGCCAAATTTTATTGAGGGCGGTTCGTTCTTCGGCGGCTTATTCAAGGCGCGAAATGTGGTCGAGGCGGTCATCCTTGCCGCCGGCACCGGGCTTCCGATCCTGACGCTCTCGCTGACGCTGACCGTCCGGATCATTCTGCTCTGCCTGATCTCGCTGCCGCTGGCGCTTCTGGCGCTTATCGGGATCGCAGGAATGCCGCTTTCCTCCTATATCATTCTCTTTTTTCGTTTCCTGCGCAACCGCAGAACTCTGAGCAAAACTGGCGGCAAAAGCAGCCGAAAGCAGGCGATCCTCCCGACATGGGATAAGAAGTCCGGCCCCAGCGCGGCTGTACAGCCCGCCGCTTATAAAAAGGACGGCAGCCGCATCCGCTTTGCAAAGGATACGCGCCGCCTGATGCTGGACACCTCCTATCGGCAAAAGAAACAGGCAGAACGCCCCGGCAATCCGCTTGCGGCGTATGTGCCCATCCAGAAAATCGAAAACGGCATCGTCTATACGACAGATCACCGTTTTATCAAGATTTTAGAAATCGTGCCGATCAATTTTCTGCTTCGCAGCGCAAGAGAGCAGCGGAATATCGTGTATTCATTTATCAGCTACCTCAAAATCGCACCTGTGAAGCTTCAAATCAAGGTTATCACCAAGCGCGCGGATATGAACCGGCATATCGAAACCGTGCGCCGGGAGATGGCGCAGGAAACGAATGAAAGCTGCCGGATGCAGCAGGAGGACTATCTGAATCTGCTCAAAAAGCTCGGCTCCAGAGAAGCCATTGCTCGAAGATTTTTTCTCATCATGGAGTATGAACCGCTCCCCGGCGCGAAGAAAGACCGCGAGGAAGCGGACGCTATTTCGTCGTTGCAAACAGCAGCACGGACGGCGGCAAATTATCTCCGGCAATGCGGCAACAGCGTCGTTCAGCATGAAAATGAGGACGAAGCCGCTGCCGAAATGCTCTATACGTTCCTCTGCCGCAGAGAAAGCACGGACGTTCCGTTTTTACAGCGCATCTCCCATATCACATCCAACTACATAAAGGCAGGCTGCTCCATCGACGAAATCCCCGTCGGTGATTTTTTTGCGCCTTCGCAGCTGGATTTCACGCATGGCAGCTATCTTTGCATCGATGGAACGTATTACGCATATCTGCTGGTACCGTCAGACGGGTACAAATCCGAGGTGCCGGCCGGGTGGCTCAGTCTGCTTGTCAACGCCGGGGACGGCATTGACCTCGATGTATTTCTGACGCGGCAGCCAAAGGATCGCATGATCCGCAAGCTCGGTCAGCAGCTTCGCATCAACCGCAGCAAAATCAAGGAGACCAGCGACACCAATACAGACTTTGACGATCTCGACAGTGCCATCCGCAGCGGATATTTCCTGAAGGATGGTCTGAGCAATCATGAGGATTTCTACTATCTGAATCTGCTCATCACTGTGACCGCAGACAATCCGGACGATCTGGACTGGAAGTGTGCGGAGATGAAAAAGCTGCTCATTTCGCAGGACATGAACGTGCAGAGCTGCAGCTTCTGTCAGGAGCAGGCGCTCCGCTCGTGAAGCTGGATAAATCGCTCTTTGAACGCAGCAAGCGGAATGTGCTGACGCTGGGCGCAGCAAGCTGCTATCCGTTCACGGCGTATGAGCTGTGTGATGACAACGGCATCCTGCTCGGCGTCAACAAGCATAACAATTCTCTCATCATCGTGGACATCTTTGATTCGCGTATCTACAAAAACGCCAACATTGCCATTCTCGGCACGAGCGGCAGCGGAAAGACCTTTACCATGCAGCTCATGGCGCTGCGGATGCGGCGTAAGGGTATCCAGGTGTTTATCGTCGCGCCGCTCAAAGGGCACGAATTTCATCGGGCCTGCTCCAACATCGGCGGCGCGTTCATTCAGATCTCGCCTGCATCTCCCAACTGCATCAACGTCATGGAGATCCGGCAGACTGACCGCTCTGTCGATGAACAGCTCGACGGCAGCACCGTGGAGCACTCCATGCTTGCCGCCAAGATCCAGCGGCTACACATCTTTTTCAGCCTGCTGATCCCCGACATGAACCATGAGGAACGGCAGCTTCTCGACGAAGCTATGATCCGTACCTATGCCATAAAAGGCATTACGCACGACAACGAAACGCTCCGCGATCCCAAGCACCCGGAGCGGTACCGCGAGATGCCAATTCTGGGTGATCTGTATGCGGTACTCAAGGAATCTTCCTCCACGCTGCGGCTGGCAAATATTCTGAATCGGCTCGTCAGCGGCTCTGCCAAGACATTCAACCAGCAGACGAATGTTTCGCTCGACAATAAATACATCGTTCTGGATATTTCGGAGCTGACCGGCGATCTTCTGACCGTCGGGATGTTTATGGCGCTGGACTTTGTCTGGGATAAGTCAAAGGAGAATCGTACCAAGGAAAAAGCCATCTTCATCGACGAGTGCTGGCAGCTCATCGGCGCCAGCAGCAACCGTCTGGCAGCGGAGTTTGTGCTGGAGATTTTCAAGATCATCCGCGGCTACGGTGGCTCAGCCGTCTGTGCAACACAGGATCTCAATGACTTCTTCGCGTTGGAGGACGGCAAATACGGCAAGGGCATCATCAACAACTCCAAGACCAAGGTGATCTTGAATCTGGAGGATGAGGAAGCCCAGCGCGTCGGCTCGATTTTGCATCTTTCTGAAGCGGAGCTGATGGAGATCACGCATTTTGAGCGCGGCAGCGCCCTTATCAGTACGAACAACAATAATGTCGCCGTTGAGATCAAATGCAGCGAACTGGAAAAGGAACTCATCACCACCGACCGCAGGGAGCTGCAGGAATTGCTGAAGCGGAACGGCAAAACAGGCTAAGGCGTACACAATACGTCTTTTATGCGTACAGCAGCCATCTTCAAATCTGACGGCTACAGTTTGTACGTATTCTGTGCGGCAGTTGTACGCACAAAAATTAGAGGTGACAACTATGAAAACTCGCGCCCAGATCTACTCGCACGAAGCCAGCGGCATCCTGCGGGATATTTCCACCTATGGCGTTCTGACACAGAAACAGATTCTTGGTCTGTATCCACAGAAAGATGGACAGATCAAAAATCTTTTGTCCTATCTCTGCAAGCAAAAGCGTCTGTTCCATGTGGGCGGCTTCTATTCCCTGACACCGGAGCTTCCGAAAAACCGCGACCGTGGTTTGGAAGCAGCGGTCACGGTACTGGCGGACTTTATGGAGCAGATTGAGTATCACGCCGCGGGAGAATATCCTGTGAAGATCATCTTTCTTGCCGGAGGCGAGGTCTATGAAATCCTCTACGCCGAACCCGGCAAAGAAGCCATTTTGAATCTGCTGCTTGCACGTCCGGAACAAGAACCGCCCGTGCGGCTGGTCATTCTGGAAGACGCTGCGCAGGCTGATCTGCTTGCCATCCCAAACATGCGTGCATACTGCCTGTTGGATAGTTATGGCAATATTCAATACCTTCAGGAATGTGTGTAAAAGGACGGATGCAAAGTCTGCATCCGTCCAGTAAATAAACTGCATCAATTTTCTTCTCGCTTATGATGGGGTTGTGGCTCGTATTTTTCTTTTTGGTATTTCTGATATTTTCCCGTTCTTTCCGATTGTCCACCAGAATCAAGAGTCTGCTCGTCATAGATAATCGGCTTGGTGCAGACCGCATCCATCAAAATGCGCTCCAAATGCTCATACTCAGAAACCTGATCCAATGAGGCCATAACAAAGGAATCCCGCACATATCCCGCACTCGCAGCCATCAATTCGTGATCCATGTAATAACCATAATGCTCAACGAACAGCGTCATCATCATAACGACCGTTCGTGTATTGCCTTCACGAAACGGATGCACCTGCCATACACGCGGAAACAGCCTTGCAAGAGTATGCACAAATTCTTCTCTGGAGAACTGCTCCCACTCTCTCGCTGAAATTGCGGTGAATGCTTTCTCCAAATCATCTAGGATCGCTTCGTCGTTGCTGTACCAGACGCTGCGCCCACCCAGCAAACGCTCCCGTTTTTCAATGTTGATAAGCCGATACTTCCCAGCCCAATCATAAATATCGCCAAACAGGAACCGATGGATCTCGCACAATCCGGCAGGTGTAAAATCCGAAAATCCGCGCTCATACAAGATCATCATGTTGGCGCGGGACTGCTCCGCCTCGATCAGATCAAGCGTTTTCTCATCCCGAATGTCCAGTTTGTTTTTCAGGACAGGAACATCCTCGTATAAATAAATGTCAGACACGGTCGCGCACCATTGCTGCCAGCTTTCTGTGAGAAGAAAGCAGCGCAGATTTCATTTGCTGATCTGTGATCTCGCCCCTTGCCCAACAAGCAGAGAGCGTTTTGGCATAGTCAGAAACCGGAACGCCTTCAATCGCATTGATCGCGTCGGCTGCCTTGACCGCAGCAATTCGGCGGTTTTGTATTTGATCCATAACAACCGCTCCTTTCACACATCGTATTTTCTCAGTTCAGTATAGCCTAGATTCTAAATAAAATCAATTTTCTTTTTTTGAAGCTCTATTTCACACTATGGAGGTTATCTATGAACCGTGCGCTTTTATCCAAGCGGATATCTTCGCTACTGGCAGAGGTCTCGCGGCTGAGTAATGCGCTTTGCGCCATGAACACAATGGACTTGCAGCGGTATCCGGAAAACTATGAGCTGCTTTCCACTGACGCGGCGCTCCGCGCAGAGCAGATCGCCTGCCGGATGCGGCACCTGGTCTACGGATTCACCACCGTGCAGAAGCATGAATACCTGACCTCCGCTGCAAATGTCCTCGGCATCACGATCACTGCGCAGCCGGGGCTGGTGGAGATCACGCTGCCGGGGTTATTGCCCAAGAAAAAGCAACGCAGCGCCGAATATCTGACCGACCCGCTGGAGCAGGCGCTCGGACAGTTTGTTAAAGATCATCCTCTTTCCCATTTTGAGTCGTGCATCATCTGCTTCTGCCATATCTATGCGGTATCTGGCGGACGCGGCCGCATCCGGGACTATGACAATCTGGAAATGAAGCAGATTCTGGACGTTGTCTGCGCCTATCTTATGATGGATGACAATGGGCTTTTGTGCAACGTCTATAACACCACGGAGTTAGGCGAGGAAGATGTCACAAAGCTCTTTGTAATGGATCAAGATATGTTTCCAGGCTGGCTGGAAGAGCATCAAAATGCGCTGGAAACCATGTCGGATTTTTAAGCATTTTTCGTCCTTCTTTTTCAGATACCGCCGCGCATGGTGTTTTCCCTTGAAACATCAGGCGTTTTCGCTTGACCGACAGCGCAGAAATTACCGAAGTTAAGAGCCGATACGGTAAAAGAGGTCACTTTTATGAATCCGACACAACTTCCCACTGATGGCACGCTTCCGCTTCTTGTGCTGCAGATCATTGCCGTCTCCGGCGAGTTCCCGGCTGCTTTTTCCGGCCACTTTCCGGGCGGCTGCAGCTATATCGAAAGCGTGATCGGCAAGCTCAAAAAGGACGGGCTGCTCCGTTCGTATACCAAGAACGGTTTGCGTGGACTCAGGCTGACCGCAAGCGCCAAACGGCTGCTGCTTCAAAAAAATCCATTTGACCTTGCGCCCTATCTTACAGGCACGTCCGAAACAAATTCTTTGAAGTCAGAACCAGAGCGCCGGCTGCGGCTGCACCGGATGGCTGAGGCGCTTCAGATCCTGCACAACGCGCAAATCCCGTCACTGCCGTGGGAAAAGCCGTCCATGCAGGACTGGCACTCAAATACATCTGTATTTCCGGTCTACTATTCCTCCCGCGAGTTCAAATCGCTCGGCAATCTTTGCACCAAAATCCGCAATTCCCGCATGACGGGCATGCTGTTCACAGAACAAGCCATCTTCCCGATCTACAACATGGCTTCGACTTTTCCAAGATGGGCGTACAATGCCGAGATCCGGCTCAAGGCTGTCTTACAGACAGAATTTTGCCGCAATACACAGTTCACGATCAGCGGCATTGTGTTCGGCAGCTCACCTATGCAGATACCTGCAATCCTGAATGACATGACGCAGAACCATTTCCTTTTGGATGGCAGTTATCCGCATTTCTATTTTCTGACGCTCGACCACTTTGGAGAAGTCGGCGCGTTTCAGTTATGTCAACCGGATATACAGGAGCAGTTGAATGAAATCCTCTCGGAAAACCTCCTGCCACCGTCCCCCGCAATGCCAATCGAACATGACGCTCTGGAGCAGGACGGGTCGCCCGTCCTGTTTTCGTATCTCTGCGATCTGCCAAGGCTGCACCGGTTCCGCTGTGCGCTGACGCTGCGGAACCAGACCGGCAGCATTCTCTGCTTTGACTATCAGGCAGAGGCGCTGCGGGAGGTATTCGGTGCGCAGGTCAATATCACAAGCATCGACTTTGCCGCTTATGAAAGGATGATGCTCCATCAATAAGAAACAGAAGATCACTCTGGCCTGTTTTCTGCCTGTCGCGCTGGCCGCGCTTTTCTATGCGGGCGGCTATCTTGCGCAGTTCATCTACAACTATCAGGCATGGACAGCCGAAGGCGGCACGCCGTACAGCGGCACCTCGCCGCCGATGCCGGACGCCGCGTTCGGCGTCTGCCTCCGGTTCGTATTCCGCTTTCCATACGGTCTGTACGGCATGGGAATCTTTCTGGCGGCAATCGTACTTCTTGTCGTGGCGATCATGCACATGGGCGCCTGCGGCGATGGGCAATACGACAAGACCAGAAACCTGACTTATTCCCACAAGGGAACCTACGGAACCGCCGGCTTCCTGAATCCGAAGGAAGCCGGGCAGGTACTCGACTTCGTTCCGGACCTGCGCAAGCATCACGGCACGATTCTCGGTGAAGTGGATGGCCGCGTGGTCTGCATCCCGGAGAAAACGCGCTTCAACGGCAACCTTGCCGTCTATGGCGCAAGCGGCTCCAAAAAGACGCGCGCGTTCTGCGTCAATATGATTTTACAGTGCGCAGCGCGGAAAAGCTCGCTGGTCATCTGTGATCCGAAGTCGGAATTATACGAGAAAACCAGCGCGTATCTGCGCGATCAGGGCTATACCGTGCGCGTGTTCAATCTGGTCACGCCCGCGTCGTCGGATTCGTGGAACTGCCTGTCCGAGATCGACGGACAGGAGTTGATGGCGCAGCTTTTCTGCGATGTTATCATCCGCAACACGGGAAGCGACCAGGGCGACCATTTCTGGGACAGCGCCGAAATGAATCTTCTCAAGGCGCTTGTCCTGTTTGTCGAGCGCAGCTATCCACCGGAGCGGCGGAACATCGGCGAAGCGTATCAGCTGCTTGTAAGCTGCTCGGAAAAGGAACTGAACGAACTGTTTGACGCACTCCCGCTGGGGCATCCGGCCAGAGCGCCGTACAGCATCTTCCGGCAATCGTCAGAGAGCGTGCGCGGCGGCGTCATTATCGGTCTCGGCTCCCGGCTGCAGGTGTTCCAGAATGCGGACATTCGCGCCATCACCAGCCATGATGAGATCGATCTGGAACTACCGGGCAAGCAGCCGTGCGCTTATTACTGCATCACGAGCGATCAGGACAGTACCTTCGATTTCCTGTCCTCATTGTTTTTATCCTTCATCTTTATCAAGTTGGTACGATACGCCGATCAGAACTGTCCAGGCGGCTGTCTGCCGGTTCCCGTCCATGTGCTTGGCGAAGAGCTTTGCGCCTGCGGCGTTATCCCCGATCTCAGCCGAAAAATCTCCGTGATCCGCTCCCGAAACATCAGTATGTCCTGCGTATTCCAGAATCTCGCCGGTCTGCAAAA
>JAEDIZ010000068.1 GCA_016296635.1 Oscillospiraceae bacterium | reverse complement strand
GGTTTTTCCCTTTGGAAACCCTTTCCGCAGACGGCCAAAGGGATTTGCGAATCCCTTTGGAATCCCTCGGGGTGGATTGCAGGGAACGCTGCGATCTGCGTTCCGCTAAGACACCGTTTTACTTTTGTACCCATCCTTGGCAAGGCAGAAAAAGGCGCGATGGAATCCATCGCGCCTTGAAAATCGTATTTCATGTAATTACGAACCCGCCGTTGACGGCAAGCACCTGCCCGGTAACAAAGCCGGCATTTGCCAGATACACCATGGCCTGCGCGACATCCTCCGGCGTGCCGAGTCTGCCGATGGGCGTTTCCTCTGCCAGCTCCTGCAGCGTATCTGCGCCGAGATTTTTGCACATGTCCGTTTCGATCACGCCCGGGGCAACCGCGTTGACGCGGATGCCGCTGGGGCCAAGCTCCTGCGCCAGCGCCTTTGTCAGTGCAAGGATCGCGCCCTTGGTGGCGGAATAGGCCGCTTCGCAGCTGGCGCCGACCTGCCCCCACATGGAGGAAACATTGATGATGCAGCCGGTTTTCTCATGGAGCATGGCGGGCAGCGCCGCTTTGATGCAATAGAAGGTTCCGTCCACATTCGTGCCGAAAAGCGCGTGCCACTCGTCGGCGGTCATATCCTGCAGCAGACCGTAATGTGCGATTCCTGCGTTATTGATAAGCACATCGATCCGGCCGATCTGAGAAAAAGCGGCCTGCACGGCGGCTTCGTCGGAAACATCGCAGCGAATTGCCTCTGCGCCGGTCTGCGCGGAAAGAAGTGCGGCGGCATCCTCGGAATTCTTATAGAAAAATCGGACATTTGCGCCCTGCGCGCAGAACGCACGGACGGCGGCTGCGCCGATGCCGCGCGCACCGCCGGTGATCAGAACATTCATATGGCTCTCCTTTTTGTGAGGATATGCAATGCGCGCCTCCGAAGTATATCGCAGGCGCGCAGGTTCTTCTTTTTGACTGCCGGACTTTAGCGACGGCGGGTTTTGGTCTTGTGGTCGGAGTACTGTTTCACGGAGGAAATCTTGCTGTCGGATTCTGTCATGAATGCCTTGAGCATATCGTCAAAGGATTTCTGCTGCGGCTGGGCAGACGTTTCCTGACGGGGACGGTCGGCATTCGGGCGCGGAGCGCCGCTGCGGTTAAAATTCTGCCGCGGAGACTGGGCGTTTTGCTGCCTTTGCGGGGGAGGAAGCGTGCGCTTGATGGAAAGATTGATCTTTCCATTTTCCGTGCTGATGACCATGACCTTGACAACATCGCCCTCTTTCAGATGCTCGGCGATGTCATTGACATAGGTGTAGGCAACCTCGGAGATATGCACCATACCGGTGGCACCGTCTGCCAGCGTGACAAAGGCACCGAATTTGGTTAAGCTTTTGACCCTTCCTTCAACAACTGATCCGACTGTATACTCCATACTTTGTGTCCGTTCCCCCGTATTGTCTATTTTTCGGCATCCTGGAAAACGATCTCACCCTCATGCACCATGCCGAGCTTTTCCTGCGCGATGGACGCAATGCTTTCATCGGTGCCGAGCGCATCAAAGGCGTCCTGCAGACGGCCGTTTTCCTGCTCGACGGCGGTGATGCTGGAGGTGAGGCTGGCGGCTTCGGCGTTCTTTTCGGAAATCTGTGCGCGAAGGTTCACCAGCGTAATGGTAGCATACACCACCAGAATCAGGATGAGTAACTTCATAAGCAGCGAGGACTTGACGAACTTCATGCCGAACGGCGCTCCTTTCCCGTAATGCCATACTGCACGCATGCAGTTTCTTAAGGGTAATTGTACCCCATTTCCGTACAGTTGCAAATACTTTTTTTGAAAAATTCACACATTTTTTGATGCAATACAAAAATGGAGTGAAAATGATGCGGAAAATCGTCAATAACAGACGAAGCTTTGCCTCAAAAAGCGGCAGAATCCACGGGCTGAGCAGCAGAAAGTACAGAACGGCACCGATCAGGATTCCGACAAAACAGTACAGACGGAAGATACCCTGCCCGGCATAGAGCCCGAAAAGCAGCAGGCTGACGCATAAAACGATGCCGAACAGCACATCACAGAAAACCCCGAGCCGGACGAATCGGCGGCGCAGAGTGCGCAGATCGTCATAAAAAAGACTCAGCGCAAGTCCCAGCAAAGCGGAGCGTGCAAAGGTCAGCGCCTGCGCGGAAACCGGCAGCTCCATCAGCCGAACAGTCTTGCGAAAAAGCCGCCCGCCGGGGCGTCATCTTCGTATATAATTGCGTCCACCGTGCCGTCCACCAGCACCTCGCCGCCGCCGATGGAAAGCTGCTGCAGATGCAGGCCTTTGCCGCGGACGGTCATGGGGCCGCGGGTGGTGCGCAGCGCGACCATGGTTTCATCAAAGCTTTCTACCTCCATCACGCCGCTGACGGACAGCGTATGGCGGCTGTCCAGCGTCAGCTTGTGCGGCAGCTCCGGCGATTGATTCTGCGGATTCATTGGCATCGATATCATCCTTTCGCTTCGTATCCGGCATTTGCCTACGCAGTATATATACGGGCGAAAGGAACGGAATATGCCTCTTTTTTACGGAATGCTTATTCGGTAATCTCGCGGTACATGGCGCTGGCATCATCCTTGCGGACGGCTTCTGCGACCGCAAGCACCTCGACCGTGACGGTGTGCGCGCCGAACTGGATCTGGATCCAGTCGCCGATCTTCACATCGTAGCTTGCCTTGGCGGGCTTGCCGTTGACGCTGATGCGTGCATTATCGCAGGCCTCGTTTGCCACGGTGCGGCGCTTGATGAGCCGCGAAACTTTCAGATATTTATCAAGTCGCATAGTGTTACCTCGTGAATGTGAAATGTAGGTGAATAAAAAAACTGCCCGGCGGAAATACGGCCTTGCAGGGAACGCCGTCCTCAGCGTTCCGCGAAAACCGCACCCGTACTTCGTGCGCTGTTATGCGTCGTAGGGGTGGACATTGGCCGCCCGGACACGCCGAAAATTCCGTAAAGTCCGTGCTTGCAGGGCGCGGCGATCCGGTGTGCCGTAATTTCACGAATTGAATGGGGAACGTTTTGCGGCCCCATTCTTCTTTTCGCGGAAAAGAAGAACCGCCCCGCAGGGTGAAGAAGAAAAGGCTTTCCCGTGCGGCGTCATGTATCTCTTCTGCAAAATTACGGCGCACATCGACCGCCCGACGGTGCCGGAAAAGGAATGACCTCCCTCAGCCCGTCATTGCTGATGACGCCGCAGGGCTTCTGCGTATGAAACATCGGATGGCTTTTTTCGGCTTTGCCTATGGAATGTCGGACGGCAGGGGCAAGACCCTGCCATACAAAAACGAATCATACCAAGAAAAAACCCGGCGGGATGACCCGCCGGGAAAAGAGCTTACTTTGCGACCTTGTCCTTCATTGCCTTGCCGGCCTTGAAGACGGGAATGGTGGTAGCGGGGATTTCGATTGCTTCCTTGGTCTTGGGGTTGCGGCCCATGCGAGCCTCGCGCTGCTTGGTCTCGAAGCCGCCGAAGCCGACGAGCTGGACCTTGTCGCCCTGACACAGAGCGTCAGTGATGGTGTCGAGAGTAGCGGAAACAGCCTTTTCTGCGTCCTTCTTGGACAGGCCGCACTTCTTTGCAACTTCAGCGATGAGTTCAGTCTTATTCATGGTTTGTCCTCTTTTCATGTATTTTGTAAAAATGAAATTTCTGCTTCCGAAAAAACGGAAGAACAGCGCATTCACCGTTCGTTTGCAGGGTCAGACGGAGCATCCGGCAGGGACGCCTGCTCAGCGGCGGTGAACTTTTGAATGAATGTCTCGCAGGCTTCATGCAGAACGGCTTCGGGATCGAGCCCCAAAGCGTATGCACTCTGCACCGCGGCAAAAAGCACTTCGCCCATAACCTGCGCCGGGTCTGCCTTTTCGGCGGCAGCCTTGCGTAGCCGAACGGCCTTTTCTTCTAGTTTATCCAGACTTTCGTCAGTGGATGCACACAGAAGGCCGGATTTCTCCGCTTTTTTCAGCAGCTTATCGCAGCGCCAGCTTGCCGGCAGCGACCGGGCAACGCTCTGCATGGAATCTGCAGTGGTTTTCTGACCTTTTTCGCGCTTCTTGATCTCGTCCCAGGAAGACTGCTCGCCGCCGAACAGAAACGGATGGCGGAAGATGAGCTTTTTGCATTCCCGGTCACATACGTCATCCAGCGTGAACCGACCTGCGGCGCGCTCAATATCCGTATGGAACAGAACCTGCAGCAGAACGTCTCCCAGCTCCTCGCACATGGAATCCGGATCGTCCCGATCAAAGCCCTCGCAGGCTTCGTAGGCCTCCTCCAGAAAATTACGGCGAATGGAAAGATGTGTCTGCGCCTGATCCCACGGGCAGCCGCCCGGGGCGCGCAGCACCTCTACCAGATGAAAAAGGTCTGAAAAGTCATAGTGTTCTTTTTTAGTAAAATCTATCATATTTTGCTCCCTTTCGCAAGGGTAAGATTCAAGAAATTTCCTTGATTTTCAGTATTTTTACGATTTTTTCGCCCTTCGGCAGCAGCATATAATCGTCATAGGTCAGGCAGCGCAGGAAAACGACCAGCACGCAGTAGATGACAACGGCGGCAGCCAGCGCTGCCAGGCAGGCCAGCTTTGCAGAGCCGAGTGCGGTTTCCAACACCCGATAGATCAGATAGGTGCTGACACCCATCAGAAGCGACGCGACCAGCGGACGGATGGTGTTTTTGAAGATAGCCGGCTTCGTATGCACGCTCTTGCGCATGGAGATCAGATCCAGAACTGCGATGCAGGCGTAGCAGAGAAGCGTTCCGATGGGCGCGCCGATGATGTTGAGAATCGGAACCGCCACGAGGAAGAAATTGATGATGATCTTGAGAATGCCGCCGATCAGCATATTGATGACGGGGGTCGTCACGTCGCCGTGGGCCTGCATGAAGGCGTTCAGCACCAGCACCATGGCGTCAAAAATGACGGCAAGGCCGAGAATCGACAGAATGATGCCGCCCAACTGCACGTCATCCGCGGTATATTGCGTGCACATCAGCCGCACGATGGGGGCGGACATGAAGAAAAGACCCACGGTGCAGGGCGCTGCGATCAGAGACATCACGCGCAGCGCGGATTCCTCCGTCTGCTTTGCGGCGGCAGGATCCTTCCGCGTCAACGCGGCGGTGATGTTCGGGATCGCGGAGATGGTGATGGGCATGATAAGGGCACAGGGCATGGCGAAAACGGTCAGCTGGAAATCATAGATGCCCTTGAGATAGTTGGCCTGCTCGGCGGTGTAGGAAAGCGCGAAGCGCAGTCTGCGCATGAAGATGATGGTGTCGAACAGATTGATGAGCTGCAGTCCCGCAGCGCCCAGCGTGATGGGGACGGCGATGGCCAAAAGCTCCTTCATTGTGTCGCGGGTGGATTTTGCGGTACCGCCGGCGCGGGAAAGGATGGCGCTGGAGCGCTTGAAATTGGCGCGCAGATAAAGTGCGGAGACAAGGCTGCCGATTGTGACGCCGCAGATGGCGCCGGCGGCGGCATAGATGGGACTGCCGGTCTTTTTCATGATGATCCACGCAAGGCCGAGACCGAAAACGAGGCGGCAGAGCGACTCGAAGATCTGACTGACGGAGGTGGGGGTCATGTTGGTTTGCCCCTGGAAGAAGCCGCGGTAGGCGGAGACCAGGCACACCAGCAGCACGCAGGGCGAAAGCGCCAGAATGGCCGCCCAGGAGGAGGTATCGGTCGTGACCATGACGGAAAGCTGACGGCAGAAGACTGCCATGCCCAGCATGCCGACGAGGCCGATGCACAGAAATATGCGCAGGGCGGTGCGGTAGATCTTGCGGATCTGCGCGTAGTTTTCCAGCGTCTGCGCCTGCGAGATCATGCGGCTCATGGCCACGGGCAGACCCGTGGTGGAGATCATCAGCAGCACGTCGTAGACCTTGTAGGCGGTGTTGAAGTAGCTGTTGCCGAGAACACCGACGGTGTTGTTGAGCGGGACTTTATACAGAAGCCCCAGCACCTTGACGATGATGGTGCCGAGGGCAAGGATCATGGTTCCCTGCAGGAAATTCTGCTTTTTTACGGGTTCTCCATTCATTCTGCGGACTCCTTTTCATCCTCACGGAAAACGGTGGGGATGGCGTAATCATGCAGCTCCTTCATCACGGCGGGAAGGTCGATGGTGGGGAATCTGCCGTCCATATACAAAACCTTGCCGCGCACCATGGTCATGGCAACGTCATGACCGGAAACGGCATAGACAAGATGGGACAGCACATTGTGGCAGGGGATCAGATGGGGCTGGTTGAAGTCCAAAAGGATGAGGTCGGCGTCCATGCCCTCTTTGATCATACCGCATTCTTTTTCGCGGCCCTGCGCCTTGGCACCGCAGACGGTCGCCATCATCAGCGCGGCCTCCGCCGGCACGGCGGTGGGATCGCCGGTCTTTGCCTTGGCCATCAGAGCGGCGGCCTTGATCTCCTCGAACAGATCGAGGTTGTTGTTGGAGGCAACGGAGTCCGTGCCGAGACAGACGTTCATGCCGGCTTTTACCATGCCCATGACGTCGGCGAAGCCGGAGGCCAGCTTCATGTTGCTGACGGGGCAGTGGACGGCGGAAACGCGGCGCTTAGCCAGCAGCTTCATATCGTCTTCCGTCAGCCATATGCAATGGGCCGCCGTGGTGGGAACATCAAAAACGTGGTGGCAGTCCAGTACCTGCGCCGGGGTCAGGCCACAGCGCTCCACGCATTCGTCATGCTCCTTCTTCGTTTCGGAAAGATGCACGTGCATCTGCAGGCCTTCGTTGATGGCGTACTCCGCGTACGCATCCCAAAGCTGATAGGAGGAGGTGTATTCGCCGTGGATGGAAACGTCGATCTTGATGCGGCCGTTGTCATAGCCTGCCCATTTTTTGTGGATGTCCATCATTTCCCGGCAGGCGGGGAACTTTTCAAAGTCGAAATCATCGCCGAGGAACATGGTGGTGCCGCGGGCGACGTTCGCCTTGATGCCGGATTCCGCCACAGCCTCGCAAATGGCGCCGCAATGGTCATACATTTCGCTGACGGAGGTCACGCCGAAGCGCAGACATTCCGCGATGCCGAGCAGCGTGGCCGCCTTGACGCAGCGGTCATCCATGTGGGCCTCTCTCGGCCAGATCTGATTTTCCAGCCAGTCCTGCAGCTTGAGATCGTCTGCGTAGCCGCGCAGAACGGACATGGGCAGATGCGTGTGGGCGTTGATGAGACCGGGCATCAGCACCATGCCGGTGCCGTCGATGATGGTGGCGGGTTTTTCCTCCGGCGCTTTTTTGCCGATATAGGCAATCTTGCCGTCGGTAACGCCGAGGAAGGCATCCGTCCACATGGACATGCGTTCATCCATGGTAACGATATTGACGTGGGTAATGAGTGTATCCAAAGCGGTTCCTCCGATCAGATGGATTCGGCTTCCGCCAGCAGACGGAAGATCTCATCCTTCTGCTGCAGAATGGTGTCGATGCGGGAAATATAATCTTGCGGATATTTGGGATTGTGGAAGCGCGCCAGCTTTTCCTCCGGGAGATTGATCTTGTTCATACCGCCGCCGCCGAGGGAAAGAATGGAGTGCAGCTCTTCCATCATGTATATGTTGTAATAGCCGGGATAGGCCGGTTTGCACCAGCCGACGTTTTCAAAGCTGCCGGACATATACTTCTGTCTGTAAAGATAGTAGGGATCGAAGCCTGCGCCGCGAAGGGTCGTTTCGGTGAAGTCGAGCATATCGGCAACGTCCTCCGCGCTGGGAAGACCGACACGCTTCTGAAACAGATCCGCACCCTTTTTGAGTGCCAGTGTGTGTACGGTCACGTTGCTGGGATCGAGGGAAAGCACCCGGGTCAGACTGTCACGGAAGGATTGCACCGTATCGCCGGGCAGACCTGCGATCAGATCCATGTTGATGTCATCAAAGCCGGCGCGCCGCGCCTGCTCAAAGGCCTCCACGACCTGCTGCGCCGTGTGCCTGCGGCCGACAGCCTTGAGAACGGCGTCGGACATGGTCTGCGGATTGATGGAAATGCGGGTCGCGCCGCCTTCTTTGATGACGCGCAGCTTTTCCTCATCCAGCGTGTCCGGTCTGCCGCCCTCCACGGTAAATTCCAGCGAGTGGGAAAGATCGAAGCTATCCTGAATTCTGCCGAGCAGCCGTGCCATCTGCGCGCTTGAAAGCGTGGTGGGCGTGCCGCCGCCCATGTAGATGGAGCGGATGCGGAAGCCGGAACCCTTCAAGAGCCTTCCGGTGTATTCCACCTCGCGCAGAAGACATTCAAGATATGCCGGCAGAAATTCGCCGAAGCGCTCGATGGACTCGCTGACAAAGGAGCAGTAGGCGCAGCGGGTGGGGCAGAAGGGGATGCCGATGTAGACGGAAAGATCGCCGGGGGCGAGAAGTCTTTTCGCCTGCACGGTGTAGCCTGATGCATCCGCGCAGAGCCTTGCTCTTGCGGGGCTGACGAAATAAACCTCGCGCAGCAGCTTTTCCGCCTGTTTTTTCGATGCACCCTCCAGCATGGCCTTCGTGGAAAGCTTGGAGGGGCGGACGCCGGAAAGTGCGCCCCAGGGGGGCTCCTTTTCCAGCACCTGCACGGCGGCAAGATAGTAGCTGCGCTGCAGAATGCGGCGGGTGCGGCGCACATCGGCGTCCGCAAGCTTCACGCGCTGGGCGCTGAAACCGGTTTTTCCGTGATAGGTGACCTTCGCCGTGGCGGTGAGCCAGATCCGGCCTTTGGAAAGGGTAGAAACGGTGCCGTCACCTTCAAAGGGTTCGGTCACAAATTCGGAAGGCTCCTGCGCGAACAGCTGCAGCTGCAGCTGCTCCACCGGGTAGCGCTCCGTATGGTTTTTCAGATACAGTTTCATCGGCGCATTGCCTCTTGCATATAAGGATTATACTTCCGTTCCTCGTCGAGCTGTGTCATATCGCCGTGGCCCGGCAGAACGTTCCACTCGCCGGGCAGCAGAGCCAGCTTTTTCAGAGATGCAAACATCTGCGCGATGCTGCCGCCCTGAAAATCCGTTCGGCCGCAGGCGCCGCAGAAAAGCGTATCGCCGGAGAAGATGGTGTTTTCGCACAGCAGGCACACGCAGCCGGGGGTATGACCCGGGGTTTCCAGCACGCGGAAGGAAAGCGAACCGACGGTGATCTCATCGCCGTCGTCATAGGTGTCGGTATATTGCAGAAGATCGTGGCTCAGACCGGAAGGGTCGGTGGAATCTGCGGTGCTGACGTAGACCGGCGCGCCGGTCACGGCATGCAGGGTTTTGACGCCACCAATGTGGTCAAAATGGGAGTGGGTCAGAAAAATGCAGGAAAGCGTCAGTCCCAAGGACTGCAGCCGCTCCGCGATCTTTGCGCCGGAGACGGCGGGATCGATGACGGCGGCCTGCATGGTCTTTTCGTCCCAGACAATGTAGCAGTTCGTTTCAAGGGGGCCGAGGATCATGGTTTCGATTTTCATGGTATCACCCTTTTACTTCAAATCGTTGGTGTCTACAATCAGCGTCACGGGGCCGTCATTGACGGATTCCACCTGCATATAGGCGCCGAATTCGCCGTGCTGCGGCGCAAAACCGAGACGCTCGCATTCGCGCAGGAACTGTTCATAGAGCCCGATCGCCAGCTCGGGTTTTGCTGCGCCGAAAAAGCTCGGCCGTCTGCCGTGGCTGACGTCACCGTAGAGGGTAAACTGGCTGACAACAAGAACACCGCCGCCGACATCGGAAAGCGACAGATTCATTTTATCGTTTTCATCGCGGAACACGCGCAGACCGAGAATCTTTTCTGCCAGCTTCGTGCAAAGCTCGGGCGTATCGTCCGGGCCAACGCCCAGCAGGATCAGAAAACCCTTTCCGATTTTGCCGTGCAGCTCGCCGTCGATGGAGACAGACGCGCTGTTCACGCGGGTAACAACTGCTTTCATGGGAAACCTCCGTGGGAAATCAAAGTGAGAGTGAAGAAAAACGTTATGTTCTATAGGCAGGATCAGCAAACAATGTCATTGCGAGCCAGTGCCGCGCACTGGCGTGGCAATCCGTTCTCTACTGTTCCAGAGTTTCAAATAAGTCTTTCCATTCCGGATTCATGGACGCGATCCATTTATTTTTCCGTTTTCGGTTCCAGCCCTTGATCTGCTTTTCCCGTTCGATCGCGTCTGTTACAGTCGGGGAAGCATCATAATAAACGAGCTTTGTCACATGGTATTTTGCCGTAAAGCTATTCGGATCCAAATGCTGCCTATGCTCATAAACTCTTCTGCAAAGATCATTCGTAACGCCGGTATAGATTACCGTGTTTGTAAGATTTGCAAGAATGTAGACATAGTACATATCGGCAGTTACCTCATGAGGAGAACGGATTGCCACGCCAGTGAAATCGTTCACTGGCTCGCAATGACAAAGAGGGGAGCGGATAGAGGAAACGGGTATCAATCCGCAAAGAGCCGCCCGGTGGGTGTACCGATGGGAAATGACAATGTGCATATGGGATATTCGGAACGGCGCGATGTGCGCAATCGCGCCCTGCGAGGGACGTGGTTCTGCGGAATGTTCGGTTCTGTCGGGCGGGCAATGCCCGTCCCTGCGGAAAAGGCACGATATTCCGTATGCAGAACCGCAAAAAGCGACCCGACGTTTCATACGCAGAAGCCATGCGGCGTCATCAGCAATGACGGGCTGTGGGAGGTCATTCCTTTATTGGCACCGTCGGGCGGTCGATGTGCGCCGAAAGTTAGCAGAAGAGATACATGATGCCGCACGGGAGGGCCTTTTCTTCTTCACCCTGCGGGGCGGTTCTTCTTTTCTGCGAAAAGAAGAATGGGGCCGCAAGCCGTTCCCGGTCAATTCGTGAAATTACGGCGTGCCGGGCCGCCGCGCCCTGC
>JAEDIZ010000215.1 GCA_016296635.1 Oscillospiraceae bacterium | reverse complement strand
CGGTGAAATCGCTGAAGCCGTCGAGATAAAACCGTTTTCCGTTCGCAAAGGGCTCCTCATTCAGAACCTCTGACAGATGCAGCAGCTTTGTGACCGGATCCTGCCGCCCTGATCTGCAGACAGACAGATAGCTTTCAAATAAGATACCAAGCTCCTGCAGCTTCTGCGCAAACTGACCCTCGGCATGTTTAGCGCAGTCCAAAATGTCCTGCGGCATCAGACAGCTGCTCATCCATTCTTCGATCACCATTCCGAGCTGCTTGAGAAAATCCGGTCTTGTAACAGAACCTGCATATACCTTCATTTCCGGCAGGACATTCTGCGCCGCGAGATATAGGCAGAGCATTCTGCCGCCTTCATCCAGATACTCCCGGCTGACGCCGCCGTATATGGAGAACACACGTGATGCAAGTCTTGAGAAACTGAGTACCTCTGCAAACGCACTGATGGACTCTCCGCCGCTTGCAAGCAAGGCGCGCTCCGTTTCATGGGAATACTGCTCCGGCACAATGAGGATCTGACCGTCAATGCCCTTATTTGCCAGTTCACAGATTCTGCTAATCAGATACCGCGAGTTTTCAAGTCTGTCCGGCCCGCATACAAGCTGCAGCATAGAATCCCTTCTTTCGTCATTTTTTTCATTATAGCATCGAATGTGGGTAAAAAAAAGGACGCTTACGCGTCCCAAAGGAAGTTTTTTAATTGACCGAGCAGTTCTAAAATCTTGAACCTGACTTCGTAGCCTTCACCTGCATCTGTGATCAGGCGAATCTGTCCGTCTGAAAACCCGGCTGCCTGCGCTGCCTGCTCCAGATCCTGCGCACTTGCCGCCAAGCAGAGCGACGGAAAAACCACACACCACCAGTTATGTCCTTCCGCTTTTCCGATATTCACGCGCAGAGATTCGTAAACACCGGCCGGCAGCCGAAAATTGTCATACTCTCTTGTGGGATACAGCTCTTTCCCGAGTTTCACCGTTACGGAATCTTCACAACCTTCTGAAAGAAGGACTTCCTGCGCAGCGTTGCGGATCGCATTCAGACTTTCAGCAAGGGCTGCTTCGGGATCCTCCGCGGATATCGCTTTCTCCGTTTCTCTCAATACCGCGTCACGCACCTTCAGCTTCAGCGACTGATCCCGCGGATCATCCGAATTTGCAACAACATGAAGCCGGATCATATGAGCAGCAAGCTCCTGCTGCTGTGCCTGCAAATGCAGACAAAAACATGCCGTAACAGCACAAACAAGACTTAGTAAAATCGAAATCCATTTTTTTAACATAAAAACCGTCCAATCTATGTAGAATACTACAAGTTTGGACGGTTTTTACGTTTCTTAAACATTCGATGCCAGATAAACCTGTGAAAATTCTTCTTTCAGCATCATGCAGGCTACGCTTGCATACTCAAAGGAATCATACAGTCCGAAAACAGCCGAACCGGAACCGGTCATCTGCGCACCAAACGCACCGTAGGTCATCATCATGGAACGGATATAGTTAATTTCAAAATGATCCTTCAAAACGATCGGCTCAAAGACATTGCACATACTGCCTGCAATGCCAAGGTAATCGTTTTTCTGCAGATTGGACATCATATCCTTCTGATTCGGACGCTTTTCTATGAAGCTCTCATCCAGCTTCGCGTACAGTTCCTTTGTAGAAACAGAGAAATCGGGCTTGCAGACAACAAAATACAGATCCTTTGGATCCGGCAGTTTCGTCAGAAGCTCGCCTCTGCCCTCTACCAATGCGCTGCCGCACATGACACAGAACGGAACATCACTACCGATCTGCATGCCAAGCTCGCACAGTGCAGGCAGAGAAAGCGGGTTGCCGAAATACCGGTTCAGCGCTCTCAGAACCGCAGCCGCATCCGCGCTGCCGCCGCCGAGTCCCGCCTCGGTGGGAATCCGCTTGTTAATGAAAATCTCGACGCCGCCAAGATCCAGGCCCGTGCGCCACGCGAAAACCTCAGCTGCCTTCCATGCAAGATTATCCTGATCCTGCGGCAGTCCTACGGTATCCAATGTGACATCCGGATTCTCTGTATCGTTCTCATTCACGACCTCGCGATAGCAATGCACCTGCCAGGGCTCCCCCGTCTGCACATTGACCACCACATCATCCCGAAGAGAGATGGTCTGCATAACAGACTTGATGTTATGCA
>JAEDIZ010000067.1 GCA_016296635.1 Oscillospiraceae bacterium | reverse complement strand
GACAAAAAGCCCGTACTGACATCCGATCAGTACGGGCTTAAATGTTAATATGGGGATCATGTGAGAGGAATGAAATTATTCTTTACTCACAAGCCACTCGCAATGCAGAATAATCGCATTGGAGGGCATTCTTATCAAAACCTTATCAGAGAGAGTGGACGAAGTCCGAAAAGCCTTGCAAACACTGGGTTTTTCGGCTTTTTCAAATTATTCCCACTCCACCGTCGCGGGGGGCTTGCTTGTGATGTCGTAGCAGATTCTGTTGATATGCTTCACTTCACCGACAATGCGGCGGGAAACGGTATCCAGCAGCTCATAGGGCAGGCGGGACCAGTCTGCAGTCATAAAGTCCTGCGTTTCAACGGCGCGAAGCGCAAGCGTATAATCGTAGGTACGGTCATCACCCATGACGCCGACGGAGCGCAGATCGGTCAGCACGGCAAAATACTGGTTGACGCTGCGGTCAAGTCCGGCCTTCGCGATTTCCTCACGGAAGATGGCGTCTGCATCGCGCAGAATGGAAAGCTTTTCTTCTGTGATATCACCGATGATTCGAATTGCAAGACCGGGGCCGGGGAAGGGCTGACGCCACACAAGGTTTTCAGGCAGACCGAGTTCGATGCCCAGCTGACGGACTTCGTCCTTAAACAGACGGCGCAGCGGCTCGATGATCTCCTTAAAGTCCACACAGTCGGGCAGACCACCGACATTGTGATGACTCTTGATAACGGTGCTTTTGCCGCCCATGCCGGATTCCACCACATCGGGGTAGATGGTGCCCTGTGCAAGGAAATCGACCTTGCCGATCTTCTTTGCTTCGGATTCGAAGATGCGGATAAACTCCTCGCCGATGATTTTGCGCTTGCGCTCCGGTTCCGTGACGCCTGCCAGCTTGGAGAGGAACCGATCCTGCGCGTTGACACGGACGATGTTCATGCCGAGGGTTTCTTTCATGGCGTGTTCGACCTCGTCACCCTCATTTTTGCGCAGCAGACCGTGATCTACAAAGATGCAGGTCAGTCTTTCGCCGACTGCACGGTAGAGAAGTGCGGCTGCAACTGCGCTGTCTACGCCGCCGGAGAGCGCCAGAAGTACGCTGCCACTGCCGACTTTTGCCCGGCATTCTGCGATAGCTTCACCGACATAATTTGCCATGGTCCATTCGTTCTTCAGACCGCAGATCCGATAGAGGAAGTTCTTCAGAATTTCCGTGCCGTAAACAGTGTGCAGAACTTCCGGATGGAACTGGACACCGTACAGCTTCTTTTCTTTGTTTTCGATGGCAGCATAGACGCAGCCCTTGGTATGCGCAATGGCACGGAAGCCTGCACCGACGGATTCAACCTCAACACCGTGGCTCATCCAGTAAACGGAAGTGGGCTCGATGCCGAAAAACAGCTCGCTGCTGCCGTCATGCGTCAGCTCGACCTTGCCGTATTCGCGCACCTCGGCCTTGCGGCAGCTGCCGCCCAGTTCCTGAATCATGAGCTGCTGACCATAGCAGATGCCGAGAATGGGAAGACCCATTTCAAAAATAGCCGGATCCAAACGCGGTGCATCTTCTTCAAACACGGTGGCAGGGCCGCCTGTAAAGATGATTGCGTTGGGAGCAAATGCACGGATTTCATCGAGCGGCATGTTGTAGGGTTTGATTTCGCAGTATACGCCGCATTCACGCACGCGGCGGGCAACCAGCAGATTATACTGTCCGCCGAAGTCCAGAACCAGAACCTTTTCCATTTAGTCCTCCTCACGGAACACGATACCCGTTTCGTCTGCTTTTTCGATGACTGCAAGAGCCTTGTAATTCAGACCCATGGCGCGCAGCCGGTCACCGCCGCCCTGGAAGCCCTTTTCAACGGCAATGCCGATACCGATCAGTTCTGCGCCGGCCTGCTGTACAAGCTCACACAGACCGCGTACGGCTTCACCGTTAGCCATAAAATCGTCAACGATCAGAACATGATTCTTCTCCGTCATCCATTCCTTGGAGAGAATCTGCGTCACCTTTTTCTTGTATGTATAAGAATAGATCTCGCTCTGATACAGACCGCCTTCGATGTTATCGCTCTTTGCTTTCTTTGCATACACCATGGGAATGCCCCACTTGTATGCACAGACAGCTGCCAGAGCGATACCGCTGGCTTCCGCAGTCAGAACAAGATCTACTTTGGAAATATCAAAATAACCGGCAAACTCATCTGCCATTCGGCTCATCAGTGCGCAATCAACACGGTGATTCAGAAAACCGTCAACCTTGATGATCGAACCGGGCAGAACCTTGCCTTCTTTAACAATTCTCTCTTTCAGTTCCTGCATACTAACCTCCCATAATAAATGAAAAGAGCAACAGATCATCTGCTGCCCGTACATCAAACCGCAGCCGGGAGCAAAATGCTCCCGGGCGGTACATTCCCAATAGTCGCAGCTATGGCGCTGCGGTAGAAACCTCCGGGCCGTTCATCCGGATATATATTGGCAACCAATATGGAATTGTTATGCTAGTTTACACGATTTTTCAGGTTTCGTCAATATGGAAAATATATACAAAGTTACCGGTAACATTCAGGCTTCAGTATACCGATGTATGGAAGGTTGCGATAATAATTTGCATAGTCCAGACCGTAGCCGACAACGAATTCATCCGGAATATCAAAGCCGGTCAGATCGGTTTTCAGACTGGAATCATGACGGGCACATTTATCGAGGAAGCTGACGGTGGTGATGGACTTCGGATTTCTTGCGGAGAGCAGCTGCTTCAGATACTGGATTGTCAGACCGGAGTCAATGATATCTTCCACAATGATCACATCACGGTCTGTAATATTGCAGTCGAGATCCTTGATCAGTCGGACAATACCGGTAGAGCGCGTCCCGGCACCATAGCTGGAGATAGAGATAAAGTCCATATCCATGGCGCAGTTCATGCATCGGCAGAGGTCGATGTAAAAGAAAGCAGCACCTTTCAGAACGCAGATCATAACGGGACGGCTGCCGTTGAGTCGGGAAACCAGATCAGATGCTATCGCTTCCACGCGTGCGGCAATTGTCTTTTCGGTAAAGAGAATACGCTCGATATCCTGCTCTGGAGAACGGATCAGCATAAAAAAACCTCCTAAATCGTAATTCACGTATAGACTTTTTTTAACATAGAGATTATAATCATCTCATTGTAATAAGTAAAATAGATTATAATAATAAAATCCATTAGAATACCTGATATCAGGAGGGCGTATGGCAGTTAAATTAGAGCTTTACCGAGTATTTCAGGAGGTTGCGAATACAGGGAATATTTCTGCTGCGGCGCAGAAGCTTTATATTTCACAGTCAGCAGTCAGCCAGTCGATCAAGCAGCTGGAGGAGCAACTGCAGGTTCGGCTGTTTTCAAGAAGCACGAAGGGTGTGCATCTGACAAGTGAGGGGCAGATGCTGCTGGAATATGTGACGCACGCACTTGGCCTCATTCAAAGCGGTGAGGAGAAAATCGCGCAGGCGAGGGAACTTTTGACCGGGGAACTAATCATCGGCGCCAGCGATACTGTTACAAAAACCTACCTTCTTTCCCGTTTGGAAGCGTTTCATAAAGCGTACCCGGATATTCGGATCCGGATCCTGAACGGGACAAGTCAGATGGTTTTGGAGTATCTGCATGCGGGGCAGGTGGATATAGCGTTTGCCAGCGAGCAGCCGGACACGGACGATTACACGGTGCGTCATTGCGTGGATACACACACGGTATTTGTTGCATCGCCGGATTATCCATGCGACTTCACGCACGCATATTCCATGAAGGAGATTGCGGCGCTGCCGCTGATTCTGTTGGAAAAGAAGGCATCATCCCGAGTTTATGTGGAGCAGTTTTTTCAGAGCCACGGCATCCGCATCCAGCCGGAAATTGAACTGGGTTCCCACAATCTGCTGATCTCGCTTGCGCGCATCGGTCTCGGTGTGGCCTGCGTGACGGAGGAATTTTCACAGTCAGGCCTCGGCAGAGGCGTGATTCTGCCGCTGAAAACTGATTTTGAGATTCCGCCAAGAGCCGTTACCATGTGTACGCTGCAGGGCGTAACACCGACATCGGCGGCAAACCGCTTTATGGACTTCATTTCAGAGAGCAACCGCATGGCATACGATCTCGGTCACTCCTATCATTTTACAAATTTATAATAAAGAAGCGGACGGGAATCCCGTCCGCTTTTCTGATTCTGATTAAAGAGTAGCGGCCATAACAGCCTTGATGGTATGCATGCGGTTTTCTGCTTCGTCGAAGACGATGGACTGTGCGCTTTCAAAGACTTCGTCCGTGACTTCCATGCAATCAATGCCGAACTTGCTGTGGACCTCTGCACCTATCTTTGTGCCGAGATCGTGGAAAGCGGGCAGACAGTGCATGAAGCGGCACTGTTCGCCGGCGATCTGCATCAGCTCGGAGGTGACACGATAGGGAGTAAGGTCCTGAATGCGTTCCTGCCATACGGAATCGGGCTCGCCCATGGAAACCCAGACATCGGTGTAAATAACATGTGCGTCTTTGACAGCCTTCTTGGGATCGGTTTCAAATTCAAGCACAGCGCCGGTCTCGGCGGCGATCTTCTGACAGGTTTCAATCAGTTCCTTGCCGGGGAAGTAGGATTCCGGAGCGCAGGCAACAAAGTGCATACCCATCTTTGCGCAGCCAACCATGAGGGAATTGCCCATGTTGTAACGTGCATCACCCATATAGACGAGCTTCTTGCCCTTGAGAGAGCCGAAATGCTCCTGAACGGTGAGGAAGTCTGCGAGAATCTGCGTCGGATGGAATTCGTTGGTCAGACCGTTCCAAACGGGAACACCTGCATATTTTGCGAGCTCTTCCACGATTTCCTGGCCGAAGCCGCGGTATTCGATGCCGTCAAACATACGGCCGAGCACGCGAGCGGTATCTGCAATGGATTCCTTTTTGCCGATCTGAGAACCGGAGGGATCAAGATATACGGGATGCATACCGAGATCAGCTCCCGCAACTTCAAAGGCGCAGCGGGTACGGGTAGAGGTCTTTTCAAAAATCAGAGCAATATTTTTTCCCTCGCAGTAACGATGCGGCTGACCGCTCTTTTTCATTGCCTTGAGTTCTGCGGCAAGATCAATAAAACCCTGAATCTGTTCGGGAGTAAAGTCGAGAAGCTTCAGAAAGCTCTGACCCTTCAATTCACCAACTTTCATTTCTTTCTCCTATCTTTTCCTGTGAATGGCGGGCTTAACGCTTGGAACTGCGTGCCAGCCGTTTTTCAAATTTTCCGAGCATCTGCGTCAGCAGAACGACCAACACCAGATAAACGATTGCAGTGACCATCAGGGGATTCACGGCATCATAGGTGTTGTTTCGAATGAGGTTTGCGGATCTGGTCAGATCCTGTACGGCAACGTAGCCTGCGACGGCGGTCTCTTTCAGAAGCGCAATCATTTCATTGCCGATGGCAGGGAGGATGTTCTTGACGGCCTGCGGCAGAATGATGTGCCACATGGACTGCAGTCTTGTCATACCGAGGCTTCTTGCAGCTTCTGTCTGTCCGCCGTCAACAGCGTCAATGCCGCCGCGGATGATCTCTGCCATATATGCGCCGGAATTGATACCGAAGGTGATGATGCCTGTGGTGATGCCGTCCGCCGATTTCAGAATGACAAAATAGAAGATCAGAAGCAGAACGACCACGGGGATGCCGCGGATGGCCGTGACGTAAAAATCACAGATTGCTGCAAGCGGCTTCAGGGCTCGGTTGTCCTCCGCAAGAAACTTGATGACGGAAATCAGTACACCGATGATGACGCCGATGGCCAAAGCACCGAGCGTGATGATGATGGTGTTTCCCAGACCGGAAATCAGCATTTTATAGCGGTCATCCTTGATAAAGGTGCTGTAAAGCTGCGAACCCCAGTTCTGAAAAAACTGCTGAATCTGGTTCATAAATTCCTCCGATGATTACGGTCCGACATAAGGTACGCCGTAGTTTTCAAAGATTGCTTCCACGCTGCCGTCTGCAATCAGCTCGGAAAGTGCGCTGTTGAAGGCTTCGACCAGCTCACCGCTGCCCTTTGCAAAAGCGAAAGCGTAGGGTTCCTGCGTCATGGCTTCGTCCAGAACCTTGGCCTGTCCGCCGAGTTCTGCGACCAGTGCGACAGCGACTTCGTTATCAACGACCCATGCGTCAACCTTACCGGTGGTCAGTGCGCTGGATGCGTCATTGTTGGCCTGATATGCAAGAACTTCATAACCGTTTGCCATGCAGTATTCTTCTGCGGTGGTGCCGGTCTGCACGGAGATCTTCTTGCCTTCCAGATCGGCCTTGCAGGTGATGGGGGAATCAACGAGAACAACGATGGCCTGAGAAGCCATGAAGTAGGGAGTGGTGAAGTCGGCGTTTTTCTGCCGATCCTCGGTGACGGTGATGCCGCTCATGCCGACGTCAAATTTGCCAGCCTGAACACCGGGCAGAACGGATTCGAAGTCCATCTGAACAAATTCGGTTTCTACGCCGAGCTTCTCGGCAACGAGATCCATAATGTCTACTTCAATACCAACGATTTTGCCGCCCTCAAGAGATTCAAAGGGAGGGAAGTCGGGGGAGGTTGCAACGGTCATTTTGCCTTTTTTCTGAATAGCGCTGAGACTGTTGCCGCCGGAGCAGGCACAAAGAAGCATCAGCATAGCGAGACAGAGGACAATGGAAATGATCTTTTTCATAGTATATTCTCCTTTTTATTTATTTCTGTTTGATTGCGTTTCTGACGTACTGCAGCTGCATTTCTACAGATGCGGGGGATGTGCCGCCGAGAGAGCTTCGTCTGGCTACGCAGTTCTCAAGATCAATTGCGTCAAACACATCGTTTTCAAACAACGGACTGACGGATTGGTATTCGCTGAGAGAAAGTGTTTCAAGTGTTTTCTTTTCAGCAATACATTTGGCTACCAACTGACCGGAAACCTTATAGGCGGATCGGAAGGGAAGACCCTTGCCGACAAGATAATCCGCCAGATCGGTGGCGTTGATAAAGCCGGTCTGTGCGGCTTTTTTCATGTTTTCGGGTAGCGCCCGCATGGTAGCGATCATCGGCGTGAATACGGAAAGGCACATCTGCACGGTTTCCAATGCGTCGAAAATGGCTTCCTTGTCTTCCTGCATGTCCTTGTTATAGGCGAGGGGCAGACCCTTGAGAGTTGTAAGCAACGCCATCAGATCGCCGTAGACGCGACCGGTCTTGCCGCGAACAAGCTCTGCCATGTCGGGATTCTTCTTCTGCGGCATGATAGAAGAGCCGGTGGTATAAGCATCATCCAGCTCGATGAACTTAAATTCCCAGCTTGACCAAAGGATGATCTCCTCGGAGAAACGGCTCAGATGCATCATGATGATGGCGATGCAGGAGAGCATTTCCACAACAAAATCGCGGTCTGAAACGCCGTCGATGGAATTGAGGCAGACAGAATCAAATCCCAACTGCTTCGCTTCAAATTCCCGATCGGTGTCATATGTTGTGCCAGCCAGTGCGCAGGAGCCGATGGGACTGACATTCATTCGATTCATACAGTCCTTCAGACGGTCAGCATCGCGCAGCAGCATCATGGAATAGGCCAGCAGCTGATGGGAAAAGAGGATCGGCTGCGCTCTTTGCAGATGTGTATAGCCCGGCATGATAGCAGTCTTATACTGTTCGGCCTTCTGCTCGATGGCAGCGAGCAGATCATAGATCTGCTCCAGCAGCTCCTGACCCTGCGCACGAAGATACATGCGAAGATCCAGCGCGACCTGATCGTTTCGGCTTCTGGCCGTATGCAGCTTTTTGCCGAGATCACCGAGTCTTTCAGTCAGCACCTGCTCGACAAACATATGGATATCTTCACAGCTGAGATCAAATTCAAGTGCGCCGCTTTGCAGATCGTTCAGAATTTCATCCAGACCGTCAATGAGTGCCTGTGCCTCGTCTGCGCTCAGAATGCCTTTTGCGCCAAGCATGGCTGCATGCGCTATGCTGCCTTCGATGTCCTGCTGGTACATCTTGCAGTCAAAGTGAATGGAGGAATTAAAGTCATCTGCAATTTTATCGGTCATGCCGGCGGTTCGTCCGGCCCAAAGCTTTGCCATCGTTTTAACCTCGTTTTCAGGATTCTTTGAAGTTCTTGATAAACTCCGTAATTATGGCAATGCGTGGGAGCCATGATTTCTGACCCCCACACGCAGCTGTCATAAAGATTTCGGTATATTAAAGCATACCCTTTTCGCGCAGAGCCTGAACCTTGGTGGGCAGACCCCAGATGTTGATGAAGCCGCCTGCCTGAGCCTGATCGTAATCGCTCTCGCCGAAGGTGACGAGGTTTTCGGAATACAGGGAGCAGGGAGAGGTGATACCGGCGTTGATCATGTTGCCCTTGTAGAGCTTCAGTTTTACGGTGCCGGTGACATTCTTGTTGGCTTCGTTTGCGAAAGCGGTCAGAGCTTCCTGCAGCGGAGTGTACCACTTGCCGTTGTAGATCATGTCGGCATAGTCAACAGCGAGCTTCTGCTTCAGATGCATGGTCTCTTTATCAACGGTGAGCATTTCGAGCTGCTCATGAGCGAAGTAGAGGATCGTGCCGCCCGGAGTTTCGTAGATGCCGTGATCCTTCATGCCGATGAGTCTGTTCTCAACGATGTCGAGAATGCCGATGCCGTTTGCGCCGCCGAGCTCATTGAGCTTTTCGATGATCTTGCTGGCCTTCATCTTTTCGCCGTTGACAGCGACAGGAGCGCCTGCTTCGAAATCAATGGAAACAAGGGTGGGGGTGTCGGGTGCCTGATAGGGGGAAACGCTCATTTCCAGGAACTTTTCCTTGTCGAGATTCGGCTCATTGGCAGGATCTTCGAGATCAAGGCCTTCATGGCTCAGATGCCACAGGTTCTTATCCTTGGAGTAGTTGGTTTCACGGGTGATCTTCAGAGGAACATTGTGAGCCTCAGCATAGTCGATCTCTTCGTCTCTGGACTTGATGTTCCACTCACGCCACGGAGCGATGATCTTCATGTCAGGAGCAAAACGCTTGATGGCCAGCTCAAAACGAACCTGGTCGTTGCCCTTGCCGGTGCAGCCGTGAACGATTGCGTCAGCGCCTTCGGCGATAGCAATCTCAGCCAGCTTCTTGCCGATAACGGGACGGGCAAAAGCGGTACCGAGGAGGTACTTTTCGTACTTGGCATCCATCTTCAGAGCCGGGATGATGATGTCATCGACCATTTCATCGGTGAGATCAGCAACGATCAGCTTGGAAGCACCGGTCTTGATGGCCTTTTCTTCCAGACCTTCAAGCTCGTCATTCTGACCGACATTGCCGGCAACAGCGATGATTTCGGGGTTGTTGTAGTTTTCCTTCAGCCAGGGAATGATAATGGAAGTGTCCAGACCGCCGGAATAGGCGAGAACGACTTTCTTAATTTCTTTTTTATTCATGATAATTCCTCCTATGTGAATATATATTCGATATTGTTATTTGATATGCAGATTATATGAATATTTTTTGCATATGTCAAGTGCATAATGCAACATTTTTTCGGATACCACAATGTTTATCGGTTTTTAACATAATGGCGGTTCTGCGGGAACGATGCTTTGTAAAATGTGGCAATAATTGAAGGAAATAAGAAACAAAATGTATTCTGCAGAAGTTTGTAAAGCAGAAACATAGCGGAATTTTATTCGGAGTTTGTGAAAAGTTCATTATTTTTATACAATGCTCAATGCATACTGAGTGCATCACGCAGATTATTCAGCGCCTTTTTTTCAATCCGGGAAATGTAGGAACGGGATATTCCGAGTTTATCCGCAATTTCCCGTTGGGTGAGCGGTTTTCTGTCACCGAGCCCGTATCGCAGAATCACAACTGTTTTTTCTCTCTGTGTCAGAACCGAATCCATTACCTCGTACAGTTTTCTGTGCATTTCGCGCGTGCTGAGATCTTCAAAAAGATCTTTATCCGAGCATATGACATCCATCAATGAAAGAGCGGTCCCGTCTTTTCCGGTTTCAATGCAGTCGGAGAGGGAAACATCCGTTGCGGTTTTCTTCTGCGATCTGAAATACATCAGAATCTCATTTGCTATCCTCTCCCCAAGGACTTTTAGAATCCACATTAGAGCATTCTGACTCAGAATCCTCATAATCGACATCCGCAAAGGCTTCAAGGGGTTCTTCTTCGCCACTTTCGTCGTCAGAGTGATCTAATCTGTCATCCATATCTGGGAATTCAATCTCGCCCTCATCTGCACCAAACAGAACCACATGGGCATTCACACCGTCCCAGATTACTTTGCGGACAACGGTTCTGATTGCTGCCCTCTTTTCCTCAATGGACATATCATCAATGTTGGTACGGAACATGGACAGCATCTGTCGCAGCAGATCGAACTCAGCGTCGGTAAGTGAATTGACATTGACCAAGCCTTCCAGCTCATGGATACGGTTCTCCACATCCCGGTTTATATCGGACAGTTCTTCAATGCGCTTCAATACACGGGGTTTGGCGATAGAGTCACCAACCATACCCAGAGAATCGATCAAACCATTGATGTTTTTTTCGTTCATCTCATGTTCTACCCGAAGTTCCTCCAGCTGCCGCTCATACTGTTCCCGCTTGCCGGTATAAAATTCCCGGCTCTTTGCAAGTTGGGCAATAAAGCTGCTGTCGTGGTCTGTTAGCGATTTGATTTGCTCAATGATCGCTGCATCCAAAATGTTGCCGTTGGCATTACGGCGATTGCAGCGTTCCCGCTTGCTCCGCTCTTTCATCTTGCATACATAGGTGTAAATGACTTCACCGGAAGCAGTTTTGCGCTGGGACAGTTTGGGGTACATTCTTTCGCCACAGGAGCAATACACCAAACCGGTCAGCAAGGCTTCATTATTCCGGGGCTTGCGGTATGCTTTGGATTTGTTTCTGTCCAGGGATTCCTGCACCTTGAT
>JAEDIZ010000214.1 GCA_016296635.1 Oscillospiraceae bacterium | reverse complement strand
AGGTACAGGCCGGAAACCTGAGCGTCCGCGCTGAGCTCCAGGGGACCGACGAGATAGTCTACCTGGATACGGCATTTAACCGCATGCTGGAGCAAATTCAGGATATGCTTCTTCAGGAAAAGCAGCTTACCAAACAGGTTTACGAAGCAAAATACCTGCAAAAACAGGCACAATTTGACGCCCTCTATCATCAAATTCAACCCCATTTTCTGTTTAATACGCTCAACACCATCAGCCTTTTAATCAAGTGCGGACAAAACGCGGAGGCCGTTTCCGGCATTGACCAGTTAGCCGTTCTGCTCCGCGGAATGACAAACGCGAACCGGGAAATCGACCTGAGATCGGAACTGAAAATCACGGAGAGCTATCTGCATCTGCAAAAGCTGCGCCATGACGATCTGAGCTATGAAATTCATGCCGAGGGGATCAACCTCTCTTATCTTCTCCCCGCGCTCACGATCCAGCCGCTGGTGGAAAACGCGCTGATTCACGGCTGCGAGGCAAAATCAGGCCAGATCGTGATTTCTATCCGTCTCACCACCCAGGGCGATTATCTCTCCGTTTCGGTACAGGACAACGGCGTTGGCATGGAGCCTGAGGCGCTGTCTGCCCTGCAGGCCAAGCTCGCCTGCTGCGATGATCCCGGTCTGGAAAGAAACGATGCGGGAAACATCGGCCTTGTCAACATCCAGCGGCGCATTCACCTGAAATTTGGCAGTCAATACGGTGTGCAGATCATTTCAGAGGCAGGCTGCGGCACCACGGTAACCCTGCTTCTGCCAAGGAGGGAATAACATGTTCATAGCACTGGTCGTGGAAGATGAGCCCTTGATGCGGGAATATCTTATGCTGCATCTGACGTCCATTCACGGCATGTGGAAAACAGAGGGCTGTGCCAGAGATGGACTGGAAGCCCTGACGCTGTTAAAGACGAAGCCCTTTGATCTGGTCATCACAGATATCAAAATGCCCCATATGGACGGCCTGGAACTGGCCGATTACATCCACGCCAACCATCCGGATACGGATATTATTATTCTCACCGGATACAGTGAGTTCGATTATGCCCGGGCAGCCGTGAGGGCAAACGCGGCAGATTACCTTCTGAAACCCCTTCAGGATGTGGAGCTGCACAAAACACTGAGTAAACTGGCAGTAAAACGGATGGCGCCCGGAACGGTTATCGCGGATATCCCCTTATCCTCAGAAGCGGATTCGATGACTTTGGCTCAGGATGATGATTCTGGCATTCTGGTTCAGCGTGCCAGAGCCTACATCCGCGCGCATTTTTCCGAACCGCTGTCTCTGAACGAAGTAGCGAATACCCTGTCGGTCAACCCGGCATATCTCAGCAGTATTTTCAAATCTGAGCGCGGGGAATCCTATTCCAAATTCATTCTTCGGCTGCGCATGGAACGGGCCGCTTTGCTGCTGCGAACCTATTCGGCGGGGAAAGTCAATGATATTGCTTTGGAGCTGGGTTACTCTTCCACAAAACACTTCTATTCTGTCTTTAAAGATTATTTCGGCGTGACCCCAAATGAATACCGCAATCAAAACAAAGAAAAACAATCTGCCGCCAGGCAATGAAATATCCAGCCGCCTGACGGGATATAAAGCTGCACCCTATCTGAATTCTGCCGGAGGTTTCCACTATCAATGAAAAGTCCGTTTTTCGAAAAATGCTCGAAAAACGGACTTTGTTCCATTCATACTAGTATAATGCTTTCCAATTAACCGGACATTTTTGTTTTGATGTGCTATCATATAGATACGATCAATGAGGGGTGTATCTATATGAAATTTGTGCTTGATCCGGAACATAAAACCATGCTTGAAAGGCTTGGCCATTCTGGAATGACACCGATTCTTATTGCTCAGCAAATACTTTGATGAAAGCAACGCGGAACCAGTAGTATACCACTGGGGATGGAATCTCGAGGACATTGATCCTACAGAGACGGTTCAAGTAGACACCTTGAAAAAGTATAGCTAATTGAGAAGCGCTATACTAGACTCCCATAAAAAGTAGACAAAGACTACTTTTTGTAGCCCGTCAGCGCGTCGGAGTCTGCATGAGACGTCTTCTGCGCTTTCAGCGCAGAAGGGCGACGCTTTAAGCAGCGTCTTTCCGATAAAAAGTGTCTACTTTTTATCGGAAAATAGTATTAGAAGCAT
>JAEDIZ010000066.1 GCA_016296635.1 Oscillospiraceae bacterium | reverse complement strand
ACGCAAGTCACGGTGCTTGACCGAACAATTTAAGATAAAACCTCTTGCTTGCTGCTTACAAACCATTGATTTTACTGGATTTCTTCAGATCCTTTCATGACACTCGGACCACTGAAAAATCTTGAACTACTATGGCTTCAATGCTTTTTCTTTTACTCTCTGTCAGCGTTTTGATGCAGATGTCAAGAAAACGGTGCCCTTCGATTTGCGGGAAAGAAAGGCAGGCAGAGGTTCGGATGGCGGTTGCATTTATTTCCATGCAACTGCGGTAAGCACAATTTCCACCGCATACCGAAAGATATATCATGATTATTTTACAAAAATATCATTAATTGCCGATTTCGGTCTGGCGCTTCGTTGACTTGCATGATATAAATAAAGCGCAAAATAAAACCGGTGTTTAACCGGAGAATAAATGAAAAACTAGGTGATTGTTTTGACGGGTGGTTTCATAAAGAATAAATACAACAGAATGTACATATCCATGCTGCTGAGCTAGACGGTTGTGCTGGTTGGCTCGCTTTCCGATTCTATTATCGGAGGTATTTTTATTTCAGAGGATGCGGTGGCGGAAACCGGACTTGTACAGCCGATTTTCTCATTGGTGATTTTTATTGCCAATCTGCTGGCAGTCGGATCGTCCAGTAAATTTTCCAACTATGCCGGAGCCTTCGACAAGGAGAATGCCGGTAAGGTCGCCGGAATCGGTCTGCTGTTCTCCATTGCCTCCGGCGCATTTGTGGCGCTGATGATTGTGGTGTTCCGGGAAGCTTTCTTCAATACCTTTGCCGTCAGCGCAGAAGTAGAACGCATGGCGCGGGAATACTATACTGCTTCATTTTTCTGATGCTGATTTATCCGGCCTATCTTACCCTTTACTATCTGGTAAACATTGACGGTGATGACGTCCGGATGCTTACAAGTGATATTCTGCAGGCTGTCTGCAATGCGGGACTGTCAATATGGCTGGTTCAGACTTTGGGCATCAAAGGTCTGGCGTACGGCACGATTATCTCCACTCTGATCAGTATGATTCCCGTCGCGTCCCACTATTTTTCCAAGAGCAACTCCGTTAAATTTAACTTTAAGGTTGAGCTTCCGCTTGTGAAGGAGATTGTGGTGTCCGGTTCCACAATGTCCATGACCCAATTGCATATTGCAGATGCACCCTGCGTAAGCTTGACCGGGGGTGACGAAATGAAGGAAACAACCGGAAAAAAGCGAAGGGGAGCAAAGCTGCTTTCATGGATCTATCTTTTGGGTGCGGTCGCTGCGGTGATATTTACCGTAAAGACATGCTGCCCGATCTTTTATGAAAAAGCGGAAAGAACGCTCGGCCTTGATTTAAACGGGAGAACCAGACAGGCATTTTTCATATTGACAGAAAAGATTTCGCAAGGGGAATTCAAAGAGGCATTCTCCGATTCCTACAATTTAATCCGCGGCAATGAAAGTTGAAATAAAGCCCGGATTTGCGGCTTTTTTTTCGTTGATGACGCTGTTGTGCGGCAGATATGCTGCACAGTTTTTTGCGGTGCTTTTGGTGCATGAGGCAGGGCATTTTGCAGCTTGTTATTTATTGGGCGGAAAGGTCAGAAGATTCAGCCTGCGGTTTGCAGACTGTGAGATTGAAACGGCAGATCTTGGCTATGGAGCAGAGGCGATCTGCGCTGCGGTGGGACCTGCAGTCAATATCTTTCTGTTTTTTCTTTTGAAAAGAAATGCACCGGTTTTTGCGGCAATGAACTTCCTGCTTGCCTCGTATAACTTGCTGCCGGTATGGCCGTTGGACGGTGCAAGATGCGTATACTGCCTCCTTTGCACCGGAAAACATGCGGAGTATGCATGGGTAGCGATCCGTCTTTGCGGACTAGTAATCTGCTCTGCGCTGCTGATTTTTGCGCTGGCAGCAGGCGTCCTTTGGAAGCTGGGGCTTTGGCCGCTGGCAGCGGCGCTCCTGTTGTTTTCCAGACTGGCGTTGACGGCGGAAAGGGGAAATGGTTGCTTTTTTTCTGATGCCGCGATAGAATAAAGAAAAATTGATTACAGAGGTCATGACCATGACGGATACACTTCACAGAATCCTGCAGCGCGTTCAAAAACCGGCACGATATGTCGGCGGAGAATACGGGCAGATCATAAAGAAAAAAGAGGATACGGATGTCCGGGTCGCATTCTGCTTTCCTGATACCTATGAGATCGGAATGTCCAATATCGGCATGCGGATTCTGTACGGCGTGATGAACGGCATGGACGGCGTTTGGTGTGAACGCGTATTTGCACCGTGGGCAGATATGGAGCAGGAGTTACGTCAGAATGAAATTCCGCTCTTTGCTTTGGAAAGCCATGATGCACTGTCAAGCTTCGATATGATCGCGTTTACCATCGGATATGAGATGAGCTACTCCAACATTCTCAATATGCTGGAACTGGGCGGTGTGCCGATGCTGGCGAAAGATCGGACGGGGCTGGAAAACATCGTATTTGCAGGCGGTGTATGTGCGGTGAATCCGGAGCCGTTGGCAGATTTTATTGATTTCTTTTCTCTGGGCGAGGGCGAGGATATTACAAAGGAGATCCTGAAGTGCTATCGGAATGCCAAACGGAAGGGAAGCAGCAAGGAGGAATTCCTGCTTGCGGTTTCCAAGATCGAGGGCGTCTATGTACCGTCCTTCTATGAGCATATCTACAACGAGGACGGAACGATTTCGGAAATCCGCCCGCTGAACGGCGCACCTAAAAACGTTACAAAGCGGATCGTGGAAAACCTGGATGAAGCGTTTTTCCCTGCAAAGGGAATTGTTCCGTCTACGGAAATTGTTCATGACCGTTCCAATCTTGAAATTTTCCGCGGCTGCATCCGCGGCTGCCGCTTCTGTCAGGCTGGGTTCTGCTACCGTCCAGTACGCGCAAAGAGTGCGGACAGACTGTGCGAGCAGGCTATTGAATCTTTGGATGATTCCGGCAACAGCGAAATCACGCTGGCAAGTCTTTCTTCGTCCGACTATCGTCCAATCGGAGAGCTGGCGGACAAACTTCTGACCTACTGTGAACCACGCAAGATCAGCCTTTCTCTGCCGTCACTGCGGGCAGATAACTTCTCAAGAGATCTGATGCTGAAGATCCAGAGAGTGAAGAAATCCAGTTTGACCTTTGCACCGGAAGCCGGCACGCAGCGCCTGCGTGACGCCATCAACAAAAATGTGACGGAGGAAGAAATCCTCGAAACCTGCCGCACGGCTTTTTCCGGCGGTTGGAACAGCGTGAAGCTCTACTTTATGCTTGGCCTTCCTACGGAAACAGACGAGGACGTGGTTGGCATCGCGGAGCTTGTCTGGAAGATTCTGAAGCTGTATCGGGAAACTGCGCCAAACCAGAAGCGGAAGCTGACCATCAATCTGGCAACGGCTTACTTTGTTCCGAAGCCCTTCACACCGTTCCAATGGGAGAAACAGATCTCTCCGGAGGAATATCTCAGAAGAGTGCATTTGCTGCAGGATAATCTGCATACCAGAGCGGTGGACTATCGCTATCATGAATCTGATCTTTCCAGACTGGAGGCCGTGATTGCCCGAGGTGACAGAAGGCTCGGCAAAGTTCTGCTGGAAGCGCATAAGCGCTGTGTGCGTCTGGACGGATGGGATGAGTATTTTAACTACAATGCATGGCTGGATGCGTTTGCGGCGGCAGATGTAGATCCGGATTTCTACACGGTTCGCGGTTTCTCAGATGACGAGGTGCTGCCTTGGAGTACGATTTCCGTCGGCGTGACGGAGCGGTTCTTCCGTCAGGAACGCGAAAAGGCCTATCGCTCCGAGGTGACGCCGGACTGCAGAACGAAATGCGCTGGCTGCGGCGCAAGATCCCTTTCCGAAGGAGGAAAATGCGATGAATAGACTCCTTTTTGAAAAGACCGGGGATGCCGTATTTCTGTCCCATTTGGATCTGATGCGCGTTTTTCAGAGAGCGTTCAAGCGTGCGGACATTCTGATTTGGCATTCGCAGGGTTTCAGCCCGAGAGCGTACGTGTCCATCGCATTGCCGCTTTCAGTCGGCATTGAAAGCCGCTGCGAGATTTTGGATTTTGACATTGAAGACGGTTCTGTCGATCTTGCATTGCTGCCGGAAAAGCTGAACCGGACGATGCCTGCGGGCATCCGGGTGTTGAAAGCCTACGAAAGCGGCAAAAAATTCAAGGAACTGACTTATTTGCAGACACGGGTAGTTTTGGAATATGACAAAGGACTGCCCGAAAATGCAGAAGAAGCAATCAGAGCACTTTTTAAAAAAGAGCAGATCCTTGTCATGAAGCACAGCAAAAACGGAGAAAAGGAAGTTGACATAAAACCTGCGATTCAAAAGCTGGAGGTCAGTCCGATTTCAACGCAGGAACTGCAGCTCGACTGCATTGCTTCGGCGCAGAATCCGGGGCTCAATCCGCAGCTGCTTGTGCAGGCAATTTCCCGGTATCTGCCGGACGATATCCCTGATTTTTCAAGAATTTCCCGTGTCGAGATCTTTGACAGTCAGATGGAAGTTTTCCAATAAGCCAAACATGAGAAACGCCCCTGCGTCATATTGACGCAGGGGCGTACTTTTATTCGTTGATTACTTCTTGAGATCGTACGGAGTTTCCATAATATCCAGATGGGGCATTCTGTCATAATGCTTGACAAGGAACGGGATTACGCGGTGATACATGAGCTTGCCGTCAAGATCGAAGAAGAAAACTGCGAACAGTGCGGCATAGATTGCGGCGAGAATACCGACAATCTTGAGAATCACGCGAAAGACTTTGCAACACTTCATATTCTTTCCTCCTTCTTACCAGCCCATGGAATCGTCGAAGTCCAGCAGGGACGGATCGAGCGGCTCTTCGTGCATGACGGTTGTCATATAGTCATTGATGATGCGGCGGATTTCCATACGGGAAACAGTACGCTTATCCGGCAATGCGTGCGGCATCCAGATGGCGTGTATGTTGCGGGCACGGAATTCGTCTTCAAACATACCCTTGATGCCCTGCATGCCTTTGCACTGCAGCTGGTCGTACATGATGACCATGTCGCAATGGAATTTCTCCATGTAATCCCAAAGCTGGAAAATATGCTCCTGACCGCCGACAGCCATGGAACGCATGGGTGCCAGTTCGTTGTAGCGGGCAAGATCGTCCAGTGCATGCTCATAGGTATCGGTGCGCAGCAGCTGGTTAAACATCAGAGAGTCCATGTTGATAACGGTGTTGATGCCCCAGCAGTTATAGGCCCAAGTGCACCAGTGAGAGTAGTACAGAGGTGCGCAGGACCACGCAATGGCGCGGTGACGGGTCTTGGGGAAGGTTTCTATCTTTTCGTCGACGCACTTTTCAAGAATCTTGCGAACCTTTTTGTCGGTATCGTGCCAGATCTGACGGTCACCGTCCTGCGAATAATAGATGCGGTACAAAGCCTGCGCAACGCCGTTGATGGGATAGTAGGGCGTGTTTGCATCCACATCCCACTTCTCACGCTCAAAGCGGGTCAACTCATTTGCACGTTCTGCATACTTGCAGTACTGCTCCCAGTCAAAGGGAACACCTGTCTGTTCCTCGATGAACTTCCATGCGCCTTCGATTTCTCGCATGGTATGCTCATGCACCAGCGGATCGTCAAAGCGCATGGGCTGCGGCATGGCGTAGAGCGGACGGTTCAGGAACCAGTCCTGAATGATGGAGGTGGCAACAGAGCCGTCGCAGGCTTCGTTGGAGGTGATCATGAGGGGACTGTAATCGGGATAATCGTCCAGAATACCGAGGCCGGATTCTGCCTGACACATGGGGCAGGGATCCGCGGGAAGGCCAACAGACTGGATAGCATCGATATAGTTGAGAACAGTATCGGAATTGACATGGCAGGTGACGAAGTAGGGAACCATTTCCAAAGGAACATCGTCAAACTTGTCACGCCAGGGATAGAAGATGGAGCCGGAAACGGTTTCATTGTGTGCAAAGGTCTTGTACCACAGCTCGTTCTTTTCTCCGTTGTGCAGCTTGGTATCAGCGGCAAACATCCGCATGAACTGACGGATGGTTTCGCTGACCATGGCACGGTAATGCCACGCGGAAGCCTGCAGAGCTTCGCCGCGCATGCCTTCCAGACCGCGGTCAAACCAGTGCATGACGCAGAGATAGGACTGACCGACCCAACGATAGCGCCAGACACCTTTTGCGAAAAGGACGGGGCCGCCGTATTTCATGATGTCGGTGACCATGTGCGCATAGTTGTACAGCCAGATGTTGTTGAAATAATACATGGTGTCCTTGACACCGCGCCATTCACGATGCTTGTAAAGACCGGTCTTGTCTTCATACAGATCGCCGAGGCGGCGCTCTCCGTGAGGCTTGCCGTACCAAAAATCCTTGGCGGCTTTCTTATAGTCGATCGACTTGAGCGTCTTGATTTTTTCGGTCAGTTTGCTCATGCTTTGGCACCTCCCTGGATCTTCTTGATCTCAATGCTTTCTACAAAGGCCTGGAAGCGGGTACGCAGCTGGCCGGTGGCGGCATTGACGTATTCCTTTTCGATGGAGCAGACGGGGATGCCGTAGTCACGCGGAATGACCAAGGAATTGATCATGCGTTCATAGCTCCAGTATTCGCAGAACTTCATCTGCTCAACGATGATGCCGTCTGCGTGATACTCATGATAAAGATCAATCAGATACTGCTTGCGCTGCCGCATGGTGTCCTGTTCCATGAAGCGCGGGCACATCTCATGCTGCAGCGTATGGCGGACAATGGCATCCAGCGGCTTCTGACCTTCTCTGACAATGATCTCCTCACGGCCGGGCAGACTGCCATAGCAATGACGGTCGGCAACGACCAGCGCACCGCAGTCCTCAATCAGCTTTGTGAAATACGGATCATCGTTTTCACTGCCAGCAAGAACGACCTTGCAGCGGTAAGGAACCTTTGCGTCGGGCTCGCGAGTCTTAAGATCCTCCAGCGTTTCTTTCAGATAGGGGAGAATCAGATATTTCGGGCAGCAGAGGGAAACCAGCTGGCAAAGCGCAAATTCAAAACCGGTGATGGTCGGCTTTTCTAGCTTGCGGTAGGAGCCGATTTCCGTGATCACGCGGCAGAGTTCGTTGTGCTCTTCGATGGCAGCCATGATCGCTTCATCGGAAATGTCAACGCCGTAATGGCTCTGCAGATTATCCAGCACATGTGCCTGCAGCTGCTTTCTGTAATGATCCACGGAGTTTTCGTTCTTTTTGAAGGGGATGTCACAGAAATCGCAGAAGAAATTCGGATTGTCGATGATATTCATCATCTGCATATGCTCCTGGAAGCGGCAGGTGACGGTGCAGGTTTCGGTGGCCATTTCCGCATCCAGGAAATTAAAGCCGCCTTCCAATGCGCGCTCCATCAGGCTTCTGCCGTAAAGGCAGGTGCGGTTGGACATATAATATGTTGCCATATCGGGTGTGGAGGATCTCGGCGCACGCAGACGAACGGAAAAACAGCCGGGAAGATCCAGCAGAACCTCAGGCATGAAGGAGCAGGTATAACCCAGCGCCAGCTTGCCCTCACTCTTCGCCTGGCGAACCAGTTCGTTATTGGCCTCCAGCAGAAGATTTTCATAATAGATCAAGTGCTTTAAGTCTCTCATACAGTTCCACCATTCTTTTCTCTTTCTCGTTTGTTTTGAATATGGAAGTCAGGGTCTGCTTGCGCAGACCCTGACAAACTACGAATCAGATCTGCATCGCTAGACGGTATGCAGCGCGGTTGGCTTCCAGAACGCGGCCTGCGTTGAAGGAGTCACCGATGTTGTAAATCTCGGGAGCGATGTTGGCCTGCTGTGCGGACAGGAACATTCTGTCATCTGCACGGCCGCCCATGGCGAGAACAACGAGATCGCAATGAAGCTCTTCAACATAGGTTTCATCGCCGATCTTGGCAGCCAGCGGGTTTTCGATGTTCTTGGGCAGAACGGGCTGCCAGGTGTTATACGGATTGGGAACACCCTTGGAGATATTGCGGGAGATCTTGACCAAGCCTTCGTCAAATTCGACAACCTTTGCACAGTTGATCAGCTCCGCACCGTTGGCCTCAAGATAGTGAATCAGGTGACCGCGGTTTGCAGTGCAGGCACCGTCGATAAAGTACGGCAGCATTTCAACAACCTGTACCTTGCAGCTCTTTTCATAGCTGAGGAAGTATGCAGTTTCAACGCCGACTGCGCCGCCGCCGACAACTACAACCTTCTTTGCCTCGCCCAGCAGCTCCGGCTTGTTGAGCAGATCGACAGCCTGCACGTACTTGATCTTTTCGATGCCCTTGATGGGAGGAACGCCCTCGCGGGTACCGTTGCAGAAGACAACTGCATCGTAGCCTTCAGCCTTCAGAGATTCGTTGGTGACTTCGGTGTTCAGACGGACGGTGATGTTTTCGTCCTTGGCGATCTGTGCCTTGAGCCAGTCGTTGTAGTTCTTCAGATCGTACTTGACCAGAGGAACACCGGCAGGATTCAGCTTGCCGCCGAGTTCCGGTGCCTTTTCAAGGATCTCGACCTTATGACCCTTCTGGGAAGCATACAGAGCAAAGTTCATACCTGCGCAGCCGCCGCCGACAACGCCGATGCGCTTGACTTTCTCTGCCTTCGGGAATTCTTCGGGATAGATGTCTTCAAAACCGGTGCGGCCGTTGACGGCACACTGGGGATGACCGCCTTCTACGAACTCGTTGACGCAGCCTTCCTGGCAGCCGATACACGGACGGATGTCAGCAACCTTGCCGGCATAGGCCTTTTTGCACCAGTTGGGATCCGCCAGAACCGGGCGGCCCAGCATGACCATGTCGCACTTGCCGTCACGCAGCGCTTTCTCTGCAAGGTCGGGATAGCCCAGCTTGCCAACAGCGACCACAGGAACCTCTACGCCGACATTGGACTTGATGCCCTTTGCGGCGAAGTATTCTTTTGCGACCTTGGAGATATCCAGGAAGCAGCCGGCCGGCATGCCTGCGGGCGGATGCGGCAGCCACCAGTTATCATAGCAGCCGAGGTCGACGTCGAAAATATCTACGCCTGCCTTGACAAGGTTTGCCATGTACTCCAGCGTATCCTGAATGGAGCGGCCGTTTTTGAAGCCCTTCAGACTCTTGACCTCATTCATGCGCTCGCCGTAGGTTTCTTCCAGAGCAAGGCTCAGGTCGATGCGGTACATAATGGGGAAATAGGGACCGGTGCGCTTGCGCATGGCCTTGACGGCCTCAATGCCGAAGCGCTGCCAGTCGGAATATTTGCTGAGCTTGCGGTGGTTGAAAGCGGGACTTGTCAGCTGATCGAGCAGATAGCCTTCGTGGCCGTGCAGATACACGCCGTCAAGACCCATGACCTTGGCGTCGGCTGCAGCCTGGCCGAAATTCTTGACAATAGTGTCAAGCTCGATATCAGTCAGAGGACGGCAGGGGATTTCCGGAATATAGAAGTTGGGATTCCAGGAAGCGGAGACCGGAAGCTGGTACTTGGTCAGCAGACACTGGGGATTGCCGACACGGCCGAGACCTGCGGTCAGCTGAATGAAGATGCGGGAGCCGAGCGCATGTACGCCCTGCGCCAGATTACGCCAGCCCATGAAGTTGGTACGGGTGCCGTCGATTCTGGGGAAGTAGGAGAAGTTGCCCTTCTCGGTAACGGAGGCATCGATGTGATGGCTGATGGGGATAAGGCCGGTGGTCAGCAGACCGACGCCGCCCTTGGCGCGTGCAAACATATATTCGCGCATTTTGTCGTTGGGGCGGCCGGTTTCCTCTGCCATCTGGCAGTTGCCCATGGGCGCCATGACCACACGGTTTTTGATGGTGGTGCGGTTGATCTGAATCGGGGAGAAGAGCTTATCATAGGGGTACAGATCCTGCGTCATGCGGCCGGTGCCGCCGGCGTTGTTTTCGAAGTCGTCCTTCAAAAACCAGTTGCCGTAGCTGTCACAAAGTTTTTGGACGAGTTCATCCTTTTTCATTTTCCTGATTCCTCGCTTTCCCGGTATTAATGATGATTTCAGAGGTCGCGTTTTGACTGCAAAACGCACTTTGGCGATAACTTCGCTTCTTCAGCTTATCATACAATCTGACAAGATTCAACAAAAAACATACAAAAATATACAAAAATACAGAGAGTTGATGAATTGATTCTTGTAATAGTCCAACAATTATGATATGGTATTATCGTTAAAAGTAGATATATATCCCTTTTGCGGGCGGAAGGTGCCCGGAATACGAAAAAATTTATATGACTGGATGAACTGGAAAAAATGGGAAAGAGTGCAAAAATCATTGCGTTGTCCGGCAAGGGCGGCGTGGGAAAGACGTCAATCTCCGCGGCGGCGGTTCGTCTTCTGACTGAGAGCTTTCCACAGGCGAAGATTCTTGCGATTGATGCAGATCCGGCAGTCGGCCTTTCGACAGCTCTGGGCATTGAAGTGACTGAAACGCTGGATGACATCCGCAAGCGTGTGGCAAAGGATGTCACGGGTAAGCTCAAGGACACGCAGGACATTCTTGCCGAGGCAAGATTCCGTCTGTTTGAGGCTATGCAGGAGAAGAAGGGCTTTGCATTTCTTGCCATCGGCAGACCGGAAGCCGCAGGCTGCTACTGCGCGGTCAATGCCTATCTCAAGCAGGTAATCGAACTGCTGATCGGTGATTTTGACTATGTTGTCATTGATGGTGAGGCGGGCATCGAGCAGATCAACCGCCGCGTCATGGAGAAAGTAACACATCTGCTGTTTGTTTCCGATCAGTCCAAAAAGGGACTCGGCGTTATTCAGACAATTAAAAATGTAGCAGACGAGCTGGTTATGTACGACAGAGCCGGTGTGATCCTCAACAGAGTCACTCATCCGGAACTGATCCGGTATGATACGGTTGCGGATATGCCGCTTCTGGCGGCGATCGGCTCCGATCAGGCTCATGCGGAAAATGATATCGAAGGACGAAGCGTTTTTGAACTGCCGGAGGATGCACCGATCCTTTCAGGCGTTCGGAAGGCGCTTTGCGGTCTCGGCATTTTATAAAAAAGAGAAAAGAAATAGAAATGACAGAAATAAAAAAGAGAGGTGTACTATTTGAAGGATCTCAAACATCTGATCTACTTTGAGAATCTGCTGCAGGAGGCAAACAATGAACTGGTGCAG
>JAEDIZ010000213.1 GCA_016296635.1 Oscillospiraceae bacterium | reverse complement strand
GAGGTTAGATTCCTATGGAGCAGTTCGCAAGCTGCCGTCTGATGTTCTCCCTTCATCGGGGGTGCGAGGTCAAATTCGATGATTTGTATAAACGGGTGGGACCCAAACCCGGGTCCTGCCTATACATATCACTTTAGGAGACAGACAACATGAACTTCAAAATCGACCCTGAGTTCAAAGAGAATATCCCGCCGCTGACCGAGGACGAGAAAGCACAGCTTGAGGCTGTGATCCTCGCGGATGGTGTGGTCATCAACCCTCTCATTGTTTGGAACGGGATTTTGATCGACGGGCACAATCGCTTTGAGATCATTCAAAATCATCCTGAACTCAAATATACCGTCTTTGAAAAAAACTTTCCCGACCGCTTTGCGGCGCTGGCCTATATGTATAAGAGTCAGCTCGGCAGACGGAATCTTACACCGGAGCTTCGCCGGTATCTTATCGGCAAGCAGTACAGTGCGGAAAAGGCATCTCACGGTGCAAGAGATGCCTTTCGCGGAAACCAGTATGAAAAAATGGTAAGTTCCCAAGTTGGGAACTTACCAAAACAAGAAAAGACCTGTGAACGAATCGCCAAAGAGAATAACATTGGCAAGAACACGGTCATCCGCGCCGAGACCTATTCCAAGGCCATTGACGCGGCGGAAGATGTGCTGCCGGGAACAAAAAACCGCTTTCTCTCCGATCAGATCAAACCCACCGAAAAAGACATTGCTGCGTTGGCCCGCGCAGCTCCCGAAGAAATACCGGCGCTGCTGGAAGAAATAGAAAACAGCAAACAACCGGCGGCACAGGATAGCCGGGACTGCGACTAGCTGCCCCTTGGTTATATCGATATGGATCAGCTCACAAAGGAGCTGCAAAGCGCTCCCGGCGGCGGCTCAGAGGCAGATATGTTTTCCGAGCTGGAGGATGCCATGAAAACCATGATCTTCCGATGGACGGTTTGCCTGTGCCGCTACGAACGCTATTACAAAATCAACGCGCATAAAGAGCGCATCAAAGAGATCGTTCACATAGGAAAGAAGTTTTTGAAACGAATCGAAGGAGGACGCAATCCATATGACAAAGACATTCTATAAGCTGATGCTGATCAACAGCGCAGACCTCATCATTCCGCGCGATACCTGCCAGCGCAATCTGAAAATTGGTCGCGCAAAGCGAATCGCGCTGGAGTTCAACGAGTACATCGCCAACGAACCGAAGGTAAGCTGCAGAGGCGGAAAATACTACGTTTTCGATGGTCAGCACACCATCATGGGCCGCATTCTCTGTAATGGCGGCAAGGATCTTCCGATTCTCTGTAAAGTCTATTTCGGCCTGAGCGAGCAGGAGGAAGCCTACCTCTTCGCTATGCAGCATGGCATCTCCGCCCCCGTTTCAACCGGCTACCGAGTGCGCTCACTGGCATTCAGCGGTCAGCCTGAGGCAGTCGCCTTTAAGAATGCTACTGAGGAACTGGGCATTGCACTCGACTATGACCACGAAAAGGGTGCGATGCGCATTGGCTGCATCAAGGCCGCGCTGAAAGCCTATCAGAGCATCGGGAAGGAACTGTATCAGGAGGCTCTGAAAATTCTGGTTGATGCCTGGGGAGATGATCCTGACGCACTGCGCCGGGAAAATGTGGTGGCTATGACGCGGTTCGTAGACCTGTACCGCAAGGATTACAACCGCCACCGTCTTATCGCCAAGCTTCGTTCCATTGATCCTCTTACCATCCGGCGCGAGGGAGAACGCAGTGGGACAGATTTTGCCGGGGATAAGAAATATCTCTATCAGGTATTCCGCCTGTATAACGGCAATGGAGATGATCTGAAACTCAAGTTTTAATTTGCAAAGCAGCCTTCACCGGCTGCTTTTTACATACCATTCCAAGGAGGAGCAAAACTTATGCTAAGCGAAAATCACAACTATCGCCGCGGTGATATCTATCTTGCAAATCTCGACCCTTTTACCGGCTCCGAACAGGGCGGCACAAGACCGGTACTGCTACTGCAGAACAATACCGGCAATTTCTTCTGCCCTACGCTGATCGTGGCTCCTATCACCACCCGTGTGTGGAAGAAGCGCAATCAGCCCACCCACTGCCGCATTGAGAATGCGGAATGCCTGAATGGGGATTCCATGGTCCTTCTGGAGCAGATCCGGACCATAGACAAGCGTCGAGTCAAAAAATTCATGGGCCGGCTGGACAAGCTCCAGATGAGAAAGGTCGATGATTGCATTGAAGTCAG
>JAEDIZ010000065.1 GCA_016296635.1 Oscillospiraceae bacterium | reverse complement strand
GGAAAACTATTTCCCCGACGATGACGATACCAAGCCGCCGCTTGTTTCCTGGCGCAGCCATGCAAACCTTCTGTATCAGAACTGGCTCAACTACTTTGTCTATCAGGCTACCCCCTACGATATCGACTCCATCGAGCCTATGCCGGGTGACTGAATCGAAGCAGAAAAAAGCGGCGTGAGAAATCTCACGCCGCTTTTGGATTTTTTGACATCAGATAGGCTGCTGCGTCATCGATGCGATTACGCAGCAGCCTACCATGTGCAAGCAACAAATGTACCGAAGCATTCAATCTTCGGCGCGTTGTATTTTTTGATATGGATTATTCTTCTGTCTTCGGCCTTGCGCTGCTCAAAGCAGACGATATGGGCGAGATCGAGCGTGGCAAAATCTCTGCCGCTCAACCGCAGCCGATTTGTTCAGCGGTTCCATAAATGCTGCTGCAACGTTATTTCTCTATATTCTCAACATACTTCTCCAAAGGAACAGAATAAGTATTCGTACTTTCATCAACTTCAATTTGATACATGTCATCTTTGCAGGAATAGCCCAATTTGCGATAAAAATTGTATGCCGACAATGATGAGTTGAGTTCTGTTTTCTCAACAATTTTGGCGTATTCGTCCTGTTCAAGCACTTCGATTACTTTTTTGCCAAGCCCCATATTGCGAACATCAGGATCCGTAAAAATCATCCCGATATGCGCAGAATGTTTACCATTCAATCCGATATATCCAGAGGCCAAAAGCTGGTCAGATTTTTTTCGAGCAAAAGATACGCATGAGAATCCTCTACGATTCTCTTAAGATTGTCTATATCATATATACTATCCCATATCGCAATTTCACTTGGCTCGTAAACCTTTTGCATACTTTTATGAAGCAGTGTCTTATCAATGAGTCATTTTACAGAATCGACATCTGATTGGTTCATACGTCTGATATAAATATCCATAAGCTTTTTTGATTATCCTCTATAAGTGTTTTTGTTCATATCCGAAAAAAGTGCATTGCACCCTTGATACCATGTCACTGGCACAGTACCGCTATGATACAAAGGGTGCAACGCACTATGAATTTCATATGATTAGAACGCTTGACAAAAGGGCAGACTTCAGATTTGCTTGCCATATTATCCGCCAAAAGCCGTTCCACGCCAAGAGCTCCCTTCAAAAAATGCTATATTTCTCATGCTGAAGCGCATTAGAAAATATAGCAAATTTTGGCTGGTACTGAAAGCAAAAAATCAGATATACTGCTGCGTGATCACGTCGATGACGCCGCGGGTGGTCAGACGCAAAGTCGGAATAACCGGCAGGGACATGAACGACAGCGTCATGAACGGATCGATGCCCTTGTTTACGCCGAGGGCGAAAGCTGCGTCCTTGGCATTTTCCAGTTTTTCGTTCATACCGGTCAGCGGCTGATCGGACATAAGACCCGCGATCTCCAGCTGCACATCGCCCTTTACCTGCTCGTTCTCCACCACGGTGATACCGCCGTGGTTTTCTACGATGTGGTTGACTGCGAATGCCATGTCCTTGGAATTGGTACCGACAACGATGATGTTGTGGGAGTCGTGGGAAATCGAGGTCGCTACCGCGCCGTGCTTTAAGCCGTATCCCTGAATGTAGCCGAGGCCGATATGATGCGTTCCCTTATGCCGTTCAATGACCGCAATCTTCAAAATGTCCTTTTCGAGATCCACATGGTCGGCATAGCCGTTGTCTGTGGTGACGATCTCGCCCGGGATCATACCGATGACACCGCGCGGACGAACATCGCGGAAATCAGCCTCTGTCAGCTTTGAAACATGGAAGGTATCGTGCGCCCGCTCGTCGAGATAGGCTTCAATTTCCGGTACCGGGAAATCCTTAAGGTTCTTTCCGTCCCAGTAAAGCTCACCGCGCTTGAAGACCATCTGCACATTGAAGTCCTTGAAGTTATCAATGATGGCAAAGTCAGCAAGATAACCGGGAGCGATGGCGCCGCGGTTGTTCATCTGGAAATACCGTGCAGCATGATGGCATGCCACCTTGACCGCAAGAATCGGATCCACACCGAATTCATTGATGGCGCGCTTGCAGATGTAGTCGATATGTCCCAGTTCCAGCAGATCGGACGGATGTTTGTCATCCGTGCAGAACATGCAGCGCTCAGCATACTGCGGCGTAAGCAGCGGTACCAGCGCCTCCAGATTTCTGGCGGCGGTGCCTTCGCGGATCATGATAAACTGTCCGCGCTTGAGCTTTTCAAGTGCATCGTCCACCGTAGAGCATTCATGGTCGGAATAAACGCCTGCTGCCACATAGGTATCCAGATCTTTGCCGACAAGGCCGGGAGCATGGCCATCGATCTTCTTGTGATGTGCCTGCGAGGCAACGATCTTGGAAACGACCTCTGCGTCATTGTGGATAACGCCGTAGGCATTCATCATCTCCGCCAGACCGCAGACCCGCGGATGCTCGAAAAACGAATCGATGGCCCGATAGTCCAGATTTGCGCCGCTTTCATCCATAGGAGTCGCCGGCACGCAGGAGGGAAGCATGAACCGCACATCGATGGGAAGTCCTTCCGTTGCCTGGAACATATAGTCGATACCGTCGGTGCCCATGACATTGGTGATCTCATGGGGATCGGTAATGACGCAGGTCGTGCCGTGCACCAGGGTTGCCTTGACGAATTCCCGCGGGGAAACGAGGCTGGATTCCAGATGAATATGGGCATCCACGAAGCCCGGGCAGACGATTTTGCCCGTCATGTCGTATTCCTGCACGCCTTCATATTCGCCGAGACCCACGATCAGACCGTTTGCCACGGCGATATCGCAGGTGCACAGCTCATTGGAAAACACATTGACGTAGGTAGCATTCTTCAGAACCACATCGGCACGCTTTCTGCCGGAAGCGGCCTCAATGATTCTCTGTTTCTTCATAAGCTTTCTCTGAATTCTGCCTGCATAGCTTTCTACGGGTGCTGCCATATTCTATCACCTTTCCTATTAAAAAATCTTTTGGCTTATATTAGCAAAAATTATATCATGTTTTTTTACAATTGTCTATTCCTTTTTCGTAGCTTCCGTTCTGTACAGTCGAACAATTCTGTGATAAAATCATCAAAACGGAGGCGACGATTATGAAACTGCTCATGCACATCTGCTGCGCACCCTGCGCAAACATGCCAATCGACGAGCTGCGTGCCGACGGCATCGACCTTTCCGGTTACTGGTACAACCCGAATATCCATCCCTTTACAGAATATCGCGCCCGGCGTAACTGTCTGCAGGAATACGCCGCACAAATCGAGCTGCCGCTTCTGGTGCGTGATGATTACGGTCTGCGTCCCTTTGTCCGCGAGGTCGCGGATGACATCGACGGGCGCTGCATCAAATGCTATGAAATGCGGCTTTATGAAGCCGCAAGAGCCGCAAAGGAAGGCGGCTTCGATGCCTTTACCTCTTCCCTTTTCATCAGTCCCTATCAGAAACATGAGCTGATGCGCGATGTTTCCTATCAGGCAGCGGAGCAGTACGGTGTTGAATTTTACTATCAGGACTTCCGGCCTATGTTCCGTGACGGTCAGGCCAGAGCAAGAGAACTGGGCCTTTATATGCAGAAATACTGCGGCTGCGTTTTCTCCGAGCAGGAGCGCTATCAGAAGCCGAACCGGATCATTCGATAAGAAATATTGCAAATCACCCGCCGAAAAGGTTTTTGTTTCCTTCCCGGCGGGTAATTTTTTCTTTATTCAGTATGCATCGTATCCATCATTTCGGCAATCCACTTTTCCTGATTTTCTGCGGTGCAGCGCCATGTTTTGCCTATGAAGCTTATTTCCAATTCACCGAAAAAGCTTGAAATATGAATAACGTTTCCGGTGACAACCTCTCCATTTTGCAAAGCAGCGTCTGATGCTACGCAGCCCAGCTCCCATTTGAAATCGCCATCCTGCAATCTATGGGTTTTTGTGGTCTGCGGAAAAAGGCTCAGAATTGATCTGCGGTACCTTTGTGCCGTGATTAAATTCGTAATCAGCAGGAAACGAGGATCATCTTTCTCGATTCTGCACTGCTTCATTCCGTCATCCGGATGCACCTCATAGGTCATTATATGCTTCGATTTTTGAAAGATCCATACCGCCGCAAATGTGCGAAAGCTGCATCGGGCGCGTGTAAATCAGAATACCGATTGTCAGCACAGCCGCAAGCAACAGCAGAATTACAAGCTCGAGTCTTCTTTACATGTCCGGTTTACCCCTTAATTATCTTTTTTCTCCTGCGGGCCGGCATACTCATAGACTGCCACCGTTCTGCCGTAGATCACCGCGACATTGGCAGGATACTGTGTCCCGTTCTCACCGGTGACATTCTCGCTGCCGTATCGGTAAATATCTTCACCGGAAAACATCACCGACCACCATGTGCCGATCTTTTCATCGTCAAAGATTTTCTCTTTACTTTCCGCCCTGGATTTGCTGACAAATTTGTAGTTCTGATCGAACAGAATCAGCCGGTTCAAAGGCTCGGGATCCGGCACATCCGCTTCCGGCTCTTTCTCCTTCGGTGCATCCTCAACGGGTTCTTCCTTTTTTTCAGGTTCCGACTGCGATTCCGGCTTTTCTTCCTTTTTAGGCGGCACGGGCGGCTTTTCTTCTGCCTTCGGCTCGTTTTTGGCGGGCTCCTCCACAGGTTTTTCCTCCGTCACAGCCGCTTCTTCGGACGTGGGTGCCTCGACATCGGTCTCATCCGCAGCTTCTTCTGCGATGCCGGTTTCCTCTGCGGCCATTGACTGCGCAGCAGGCGCGGCAGATTTTGCTCTGAAATTCGGCAGCACGAATGCGCCGACGCCGATGACGAGCGCTGCGCAGGCTGCCAGCGCCGCAATGCGGTACCACATCTTATCACCGGTTTTTGCAACCGGCTCATCTGCGCGGGCGATCAGATCATCGCCTACGCCGCCGACAGCACGAAACAGTTTTACATTGTTCATACCGCAAAGCCCTCCTCCTGCAAGAATTTCCGGAGCTTGTTCCGGGTGCGGAACAGATTGGATTTAATGGTGTTTTCCGGCACGCGGTAGCGTCTTGCGATTGAAGAAACGGAATCCACATACCAGTAACGGCGCAGGAAAATACTGCAGTCCCGCTCCGGCAGCGTGCGCAGGAAACGGTCAATCACACTCGCCAGTTCCTGCTCATCCAGTACGCTTTCCGGCGTTGCGGTTCCGAGCGAAATGCAGTCACCCAGCTCGTCCAGGCAGACGGCCACTCTTCCGCCGCCGCGCTTATCCGCATGGGCGCTCTTATAGCGGTCAATGGACAGATTGCGGGTGATCTTTGCCAGAAATGCAGACAGAATCGCAGGCTTCTGCGGCGGCATGGCGTTCCATGCGTGCATCCATGTATCGGATACGCATTCCTCCGCATCCTCGGGACTCAGCAGAATATTATGCGCGATCTTCCAGCAGTAATTGCCGTATTTTCTGTCGGTTTCTGTCAGAGCACTCTCATCGCGGTTCCAGTACAGTTCGATGATCTGGGAATCCTCCACGGCAAAAACCTCCTCTCTTTCTTTCAGACGATTTTTATATGGATCGGTTGCATTTTTTCAAAAAAGCATCTCAAAATGCTTTTTTTCATTATAACATGGAAAAACTATTTTGAAAATGCTATACTGAAAAAAACATGAAAGGCAGGAAACGGCGATGGAACTACGGGTTTTGGCAGTCGGTGATATAGTCGGGCAGTCCGGTCTGGCATTTTTACAGAAAAAGCTGAGAGGTCTCAAAAAGCTCTATAATGCGGATTTCTGCATTGTAAACGGAGAAAACGCCTCCGGCATCGGTCTGACGCCCCGGCAGGCGGACGAAATGTTTGATGCCGGTGCAGACGTCATAACTCTTGGCAATCATACCTTCGGCCGTCGGGAAATTGCGGACTATCTGGAAGAAAACCGCTATATCCTTCGTCCCGGAAACTATCAGCCGAGCCTGCCCGGCAGAGGCTGGGGCGTATTTGAAACACACGCAGGCCCCGTCATGGTGGCAAATCTCATCGGCCGATGCGCCATGGATTTTACGCCGGACAATCCCTTCCGTGTCGTCGATAGAATCGTGAAGGAAGCGGACGGTATGCCGCTGTTTCTGGATTTCCATGCGGAAGCCACCAGCGAAAAACTCGCCATGGGCTTCTATCTGGACGGGAAGGCATCCGCCGTATTCGGCACACATACCCATGTGCAGACGGCAGACGAGCAGATTCTGCCAAACAGCACCGGCTATCTGACGGATCTCGGTATGGTCGGCCCCGTGCACTCCGTCATCGGGGTCAGAGTGGATCAGTCCATTGCAAAATTCCGTGGCGAGCTGACCAGCCGCTACGAAGTGGCGCCGGGTCCCTGCATGCTGGGCGCTGCCCTTTTCACCGTCGACTGTGCGACCCGCCGCTGCACAAAAGTCGAAAGGATCCTGCTCCATGATTAAATGCCTGCACGCAGCAGACCTGCATCTGGACGCGCCTTTCTCTTCCTTGAGCCCTGAGCAGGCCGCGCAGAGAAGAAAGGAGCAGCGAAATCTCGTGCAGGAGCTGATCGACTGCTGCAACCAAAATGACTGCGATTTTCTGCTTCTTGCCGGAGATATTTTTGATTCCGACAATGTTTTCCCGGAGACCGTCGATGCGCTGATCCGCAGCTTTTCCGCCTGCAGAGCGCAGATTCTCATCGCCCCGGGCAACCACGACTGTCTTTTGCCGGGCTGCGCCTATCTGAGCGCGAAGTGGCCCGAAAATGTACATATTTTCAAGGAAGAAACCATCGAAACGCTTTCTTTTCCGGCGCTTTCCTGCCGCGTTCACGGTGCAGGCTTTTGCAGCGCACATGCACAGGGATTATTGGAAAACTTCCGCGCGCCGCAGGATGGCTGGCTTGATCTCATGGTACTGCACGGCGATGTGACTTCCGCCGCCAGTGCCTACAACGCGATCTCCGAGGCGCAGATTGCCACTTCGGGTCTTTCTTACCTTGCTCTCGGTCATATCCATCAGGCAAGCGGACTGTTGCACGCAGGAAAAACCACCTACGCCTGGCCCGGCTGCATGATGGGCCGCGGCTTTGATGAGCTTGGGGAGAAAGGCGCGTATCTTGTTTCTATCGACAGCGGCAGGGTGCAGTTGGACTTTGTACCGCTCGGAACGCGCAGATATCAGATTCTCCGCGTCAGGGTCGGCGATGACCCGGCTGCCTCCATTCTCGGCGTACTGCCGGAGCATATGGAAAACGACTGCTGCCGCATCATTCTGACCGGCGAGTCAGATCCCATCGACATCCGCAGCCTGCAAGCGCAGCTGGAAAGCCGTTTTTTCAGTCTTTCCATCCGCGATGAAACCGCACCGAAGCGGGAGCTTTGGCACGGCATGACGGATGATACCCTGCGCGGACTTTTCCTGCGGGAACTGAAAGCGCAGTATGATGAAGCGGATGAGGATGAAAAGCGCATTCTCGCGCTTGCAGCGCGGCTGGGTACCGCCGCCATGGAAGGACGGGAGGCGGAGGCATGAAGATTCTTCGCATGAAAGCCAGCTTCGGCACACTTCAGAAGGAAGAGCTGATTCTGCAGGACGGCCTCAATGTCATCACCCGTCCCAATGAGTCCGGCAAATCCACATGGTCAGCTTTCCTGCTTGCAATGCTCTACGGCATCGACACCTCCCAGCGCGCAAAAACCGGCGTTCTGCCCGATAAGACCCGTTACCGTCCATGGAGCGGCGGCGATATGGAAGGGCAGATGGAGGTGCTTTGGCAGGGCCGCAGACTGATTCTGGAACGAACCGGTACCGCAAAAGCACCCATGTCCGTATTCCGCTGCTATGACGCAGACAACGGTCTGCCCGTAGAAGAACTGACGGGCAATAACTGCGGTGAAAAACTCACCGGTGTCGAGCGCAGCGTCTTTGAGCGCAGCGCCTTCATGCATCAGGCGGCTTTGGCCGTTTCCGCAGACGCCGCCCTTGACCGCAGACTTTCCGATCTCGTCACCACCGGCGAGGAAACCGTCAGCGCTCCCGACACTCTCAAACGGCTGCGAGAAATGAAAAACCGCATCCGCCACAATCGCACCGGCAAAATCCCGGAGTTGGAACAGGCACTTGCCGAAACTGACGCAGCGCTTGAAAAGATCCACGCCATCCACGAAGCAGATCTGCTGCTCCGCGCCCGGCAGGACGAGCTGACCGGCCGCAAAAGCGAGCTGGAACAGATTCTTTCCGCGCTGGATGCCATCGAACAGGCAAAGAAGCTGCAGCAGAAAGTGCAGGCTGAGAAGGCGCTGGAGCAGGCGCTGGAAAACGAAAAAAAGCAGAAGGAGCTGGCAGCCCCTCTCCCTGCGCAGGAGGTTTTGCAGGAGCTGCAGCGGCAGCTTTCCTCGGCAGAAAATACGGTTCTTCCCCCGATTCCCATGCAGGTGCCGGAAAAGCCGGACTGCCCTGCTGTTTTTTCCGGTTTGGCTGAGGATGAGATTCTACCCAAAGCGCAGGCGGATGCGAAAGAATACAGCCGCCTGACAGGCGGCAAAGCCGCGCCGTGGCCGTTGTGGCTTATCCTGCTCGGTCTTTGCGCTGCCGGACTGACTGCCGTGATTCTGCTGAAGAAAAGCATCTTTATCTGCGCCTTACTCGGTCTGCCGGTGCTCTCATGCGCCGTTCTTCTCGTCATGAGCCTTGTGCACAACGCAAAGCTTCACCGTGATCTTTCTGCCGCATTTCTTCTCTGGCAGGCCTATCACGCCGGAGATCGTGATGATTTTGTTCCCCTTGCCGCGCAGTATCACTCAGCGCTTCTTGTCTGGAAGCAGCAATGCGCGCAGGCGCAGTGGGAACTGGAGCAGTATCTGCAGCAGAAATCGGAATATGAAAAACGCATTGCGCGTCTGATCGGCAGCGTATCGATGTTCTCCCCGCAGACGGAAGACCTGCCCGGCGTGCGACTTGCACTTTCGCAGGCGCAGGCACGGTATGCCGCCTGCGAAAAAGCCGCCCTGCAAACAGAAAATGCTCGGGCGCAGCTGGCGCTGTTTTCTCAAGCCTTGGGGGATGCCGCCGATATCCCGGTGCCGGAGGGTGACTGGTCACGCTATGACCGGGCGCAGGCACAGGCAGAGCTGGAGCTTGTCCGCGATGAGCAGGCAGCTATCCGCTCCCGGCTGGATTTAAGCCGCGGCCGGGCAGAAGGCTTCGGCGATCCGGCAAAACTGTACGCGCAAAAAGAAGCGCTGGAGAAGCAGATTTCCGAGCTGCAGGATCGATTCCGCGCACTGGAGCTGGCAGAAAGTGCCATGCAGAAGGCAAGCAGCGAGTTGGAAACCCGATTTGCCCCGCAGCTTGCAAAGCTCTCCGGCTCCATCTTTGCAGATCTCACCGGACAGCGCTATAACCGCATCCTGCTTGACCGGGATTTCCGGCTGGAGGCCGGACAAACCGAGGAAACAGCCATGCATCAGCTGCTGACGCTTTCCGGCGGAACGGCGGATCAGTTGTATCTTGCTGTGCGTCTGGCGCTCTGCCGGCTGCTTTTGGGCGCGGAAGCACCGCTGATTCTGGACGATGCACTTGTTATGTTCGATGACACGCGCATGGAAAAAGCGCTGCAGGTCTTGAAAGAAGAAGCCAAAACAAGGCAGATTCTGCTGTTTTCCTGCCAAAAGCGCGAAGAGGAAGCGCTGAACACACTTCAATAGACAAAATCCCGCCTTTTTTGAAGGCGGGATTTTTCATGACGATCCGAATAATGAAACTCAGCCGACAAAATCCACGCTGTCCGCGCAGACAAAATAGAAGCGTTCACTTTCGTCATTTGCCAGCACATAAACGCCGCCGATCCTGCCGATCATGCTGACATTACCTACTACCAGCGGCCCTGCCGTCAGCGAAACCGTGCGGCGGCAGTCCAGATCGGTGCAGGCCGGAGAAGGTGCGCTGTCGCAGGGCGTCGGACGAATGGTGATGGGACGGATCGGGCAGCCGGGATGCATGGTCTGATAGAACAGCGTCTTGGCCTTCTGATACGGCGTCAGCGATGTGGGATCCGCCGGTGCCGGCACGGGCTCCGCTACAACGCCGAAGGCAATAGCTTTGACGGAGCAAAGCGAAAGCTCCGAAGCAGAAAAGCCCGGGCCGTCCGCGCAGCAGGTCACGGAGCAGGCCGGCTGTGCATTGTAAATCTGTCCCGATACGCCGAGTCTGCGGCAGGACAACGGAGAAACCTCCGTCAGTTCCCCTGCCAGCGGCCCCGTCAGATTGTCGTATGCGGTTGTGACTTCATCCGGACAGCTGAGCGAGGTGCCAAGCACGAAATGCTCCGTGATGAAGGCAAACTGGCTGTAATCGATCAGGGCAGAAAATCTTGCATGGCAAAGAAGCCGGAGGGCACCCAGCATCCCCGGTGCACAGCTGCAGCCGCAGCCGCAGTCAACATTGGCTTCCTCCACAGTCGGTAAAGCACCGCTTTGGCAGCCGCATTCGCTGACCGCTTCCATGTTCTGCTGCTCACACTCGGCACTCTGTCCGCCTGTTGTCGTGTATTGATAAGAATGACCCATGAAATCCACTCCTCAGAATCAGAAAAGTCAATAGGATGGTCTCGCTGTTTTACCATATGTGAAAGATCCTCAATCCGTGAATGGTCATTGCTTTTTCTTTTTGAAAGAGGTATGATGCGAAAAAAGGAAAAACGGAAGTGAACCCAAGTGCACGCAAAAAAAGCTCTGGCAGCAATGCTCTGTATCTTTCTTCTGACAGCCACAGTATCTGCCGTCGAATGCGGCCCGTATTCTGACCGGGATATGGCCGGCAAAACGCTCGATGGACTGATGGCACAGTTCATGGAAGAGAACGGTCTTGATGAGAATAATTTTGCCGTCAGTTATTACAACACCGTCACTCAGGAAACCTACAATTTTATCGAAACCGCCCTCATGTACGGAGCCAGCACCTATAAGCTGCCGCTGAATCTCTATTTTTATGAGATGGAAAACGCCGGCGAAATTGCGCCGGATATGGTCATGACTCAGGGCGGTGCCACGCTTCGATATATCCACGAGGAAAGCATCGTCAATTCCAACAATGAGCTTTCCTTCGCGCTCGTTTCCTATCTCGGCGGCTTCGAGGGCTATAAGCGCGCCATGCTGAAATACTTCTCCGTGACGGAAGAGGAACTTGATCCCTCCTATTTTTACGATCATGTCTATTCTACGCAGATGATGCTGGAAGTACTGCAGTATCTTTATGACCGGCAGGAGCAGTTTCCGGAACTGCTGGGTTACATGAAGCAGGCCGTGTCCCATGATT
>JAEDIZ010000008.1 GCA_016296635.1 Oscillospiraceae bacterium | reverse complement strand
GCAAGATCTCCGGCACCCCCGAAAGACCTCGCCTGAACGTATTCCGCAGCAATGCAAACATCTATGCACAGGTTATCGATGATGTGAACGGTGTCACTCTGGCAGCCGCTTCCACCGTTGAAAAGGATTTCGAAGGCGCAAAGGGCAACAAGGAAGCCGCTCGCAAGGTCGGCAAGCTGGTTGCTGAACGCGCTAAGGCAAAGGGCATCGACACTGTTATCTTCGATCGTGGCGGTTACGTCTACCACGGCCGTGTGGCAGAGCTTGCTGAAGGCGCCCGCGAAGGCGGCCTGGAATTCTGATCGGAGGAGGAAGAACAAATGGCTTACAATAGAGATCGCGCACCCAAGGAAGACAATGCGCCTGAGATGATCGAAAAGGTCGTATATCTCAACCGCGTTTCCAAGACCGTCAAGGGCGGCCGTGTCATGAAGTTCTCCGCTCTGGTTGTTGTCGGCGACGGCAAGGGCACCGTTGGCTACGGCCTCGGCAAAGCTGCTGAAGTTTCCGAAGCAATTCTGAAGGGTATTGCAGATGCCAAGAAGAACATGGTCAAGATCACGCTCGACGGAACGACCATTCCCCATGATGTGATCGGCGAATTCGGTGCCGGCCGCGTCATGCTGAAGCCGGCTCCTCTTGGTACCGGTATCATCGCCGGCGGCGCTGTCCGTGCTGTCATGGAAGCAGTCGGTATTTCCAACATCCGTGCAAAGTGCCTGCGCACCAACAATCCGCAGAACGTTGTCAAGGCAACGATGCAGGGTCTTATGAGCCTGCGCGACGCAGCTGAGGTTGCTCGTATCCGCGGTAAGAGCGTAGAAGATATCATCGGTTAAGGAGGGCTCTCATAATGGCGAATCTTAGAATTAAGCTGGTCAAGAGCCTGAACGGCCGTCTTGAAAAGCACATTGCGACTGCGCATTCCCTCGGTCTGCGCAAGATCGGTCAGGAAACTGTACAGCCTGACAACATCCAGACTCGCGGCAAGATCGCAAAGATCGGCTACCTGCTGCAGGTCACGGAAGAAGAATAAGGAGGACAAGTAGATGGAACTTCATGAACTTGCTCCGGTAATGGGTTCTACCCATGTCAATAAGCGCAAGGGCCGCGGCTCCGCAACGGGCAACGGCAAGACCGCTGGCCGTGGCCACAAGGGCCAGAAGGCTCGCAGCGGCGGCAAGCTCCGCATCGGTTTTGAAGGCGGCCAGATGCCTCTGGCTCGTCGTATCCCGAAGCGCGGATTCAACAACATTTTTGCAAAACCTCTGACAGCAGTGAACGTTGCCGTTCTCAACAACTTTGAAGACGGTGCAGTCGTTGACGCAGCAGCTCTGATCGAAGCAGGTATCATTGATAGCTGCAAGTACGGTCTGAAGCTCCTCGGCAACGGCAAGGTCGCAAAGAAGGTCACTGTCAAGGCAGCAGCCTTCTCCGAGTCTGCTAAGGAAAAGATCGAACAGGCAGGCGGAAAGGCCGAGGTGGTGTAAGTGTTTACAACACTCCGCAACGCATGGAAGATTCCTGAACTGCGCAAGAAGCTCGTCTTCACGCTTGTAGTTCTGCTTCTCTATCGTCTCGGCAACTGCGTTCCTGTTCCCGGTGTTGACGTAGCAAATCTGGGCAGATATTTCTCCCAGCAGCTGTCCAACACGGTTCTTGGCCTCTACAACGTGATGTCCGGTTCTGCATTCTCTCAGGCAACTGTGTTTGCCCTCGGTATTCAGCCGTACATTAACGCATCCATTATCATCGAACTGTTGACCATTGCCATTCCTGCCCTTGAGCGTCTTGCAAAGGAAGGCGGCGAAGAAGGCAAGAAGAAGATTCAGAAGATCACCCGCTACACCACTGTTGGTCTCGGCCTGCTGATGGGCTTTGCCTATTTTGTCATGCTGAAGAACTACAACACGCAGTTTGCTCTTCTGACTTCCACCAGCTTCATGACCGGTTTTGTCATCGTCGTTTCTTTCACCGCAGGTGCATCCCTTCTGATGTGGCTCGGCGAGCAGATCGATGAGTTCGGCATCGGCAACGGCATCTCCATGATCCTGTTTGCCGGTATCATCTCCCGCATCCCCAGCCTGATCGGCAACATGATCACCTCCCTGCAGAACGGCACACTGAAATGGTATGTGGCACTTCTGCTGGTTGTCGGCATCGTACTGATGATGATGTTCATCGTTTTCATTACGAATGCAGAACGCAGAATCCCCGTACAGTATGCCAAGCGCGTTGTCGGCCGCAAGATGTACGGCGGTCAGTCCACGCATCTGCCGGTTAAGGTCAATATGTCCGGCGTCCTGCCGATCATCTTTGCTCAGTCCATTGCTTCTCTGCCCGCAACCATCATTGCGTTTACCGGCACGAGCGAAGGCGGCTTCTGGGGCTGGATGAACAAGTATGTCTTTGACAGCAAGAGCGTTATCTACATGGTTGTATATTTCCTGCTGATCATCGCATTCAGCTACTTCTATGCAACCATTCAGTTCAATCCTGTTGAGATCGCCAACAACCTGAAGAAGAACGGCGGCTTCATCCCCGGCTTCCGCCCGGGCAAGCCGACTGCTGACTTCATCTTCAAGGTGATCAACAAGATCACGCTTTTCGGCGCGCTCTATCTGGCAGTTGTGGCGCTGCTGCCGATCATTGTCGGTGTTGTGATTAAGAACAGCTCCCTGGCAATCGGCGGTACTTCCGTCATCATCGTCGTCGGTGTTGCACTTGAGACCGTCAAGGCACTCGAGGCGCAGATGCTGATGCGTCACTACAAAGGTTTCCTGGAGTAATTAGGGGGATTTGTGCATGAAGCTGATTCTTTTAGGTGCTCCCGGAGCCGGCAAGGGTACACAGGCTGAGATCATCAGCAAGAAGCTGGGTATCCCTACCATTTCTACCGGCAACATTCTTCGTGAAGCGATCAAGAATGGCACGCCGACCGGCCTGAAGGCCAAAAGCTTTATGGACAACGGCAAACTCGTTCCGGACGATGTCATCATCGGCATCGTCTCGGAGCGGGTAGCCTGCGAAGACTGCGTAAACGGCTACATCCTCGACGGTGTGCCCCGTACGATTCCGCAGGCCGAGGCTCTTGAAGCCGCCGGTATCCATTTTGACGCTGTCATTTCCATCGAGATCGAAGATTCCGTGATCGAAGCGCGTATGACCGGACGCCGTGTCTGCGGCAAGTGCGGTGCCAGCTTCCACATCACGGCCAACCCGCCCAAGGCAGAAGGTATCTGCGATCTTTGCGGAAGCGAACTCGTGATCCGCAAGGACGATGCCCCCGAGACTGTGAAAAACAGACTCAAGGTATTCCACGCTGAAACCGAAGCCCTCAAGGACTTCTACAATAAGCTTGGTATCCTGAAGCTCGTCGAAGGCAATCAGCCCATCGATGCAGCAACGAAAGACATCCTGGCGGCGTTGGGTGTTTAATCTATGATTCCAGTTAAGAATGAGCGCGAACTGGAGGTCATGCGCAAGGCCTGTAAAATTACCGCGGCAGCGCGTGCTTTGGCAGGCGAAATGGTAAGGCCTGGCGTAACGACCGGACAGATCGATAAGGCGGTACACGATTTTATCGTGTCGCAGGGTGCAAAACCGACATTCCTCGGCTATGGCGGATTTCCCGCATCGACCTGCATTTCCATCAACGAAGTCGTGATCCACGGCATTCCGGGCAACCGGGTTCTGAAGGACGGCGATATCGTATCTGTGGATGTGGGTGCCAGCTGGGGCGGTTTTACTGGTGACTGTGCCGCAACATTCGCCTGCGGGACGATCTCTCCCGCGGCTCAAAAGCTCATAACGGTAACAGAACAGAGTTTTTATGAGGGCATCAAATTTGCACGTCAGGGATGCCGGATCTCAGACATCGGCCATGCGGTGCAGACTTATGTGGAGGCCAACGGTTTTGGCGTTGTCCGCGCATTCGTCGGTCACGGTGTTGGTGAAAAGATGCATGAAGAACCGGAAGTTCCGAATTTTGGTTCCCCCGGCAGAGGCCCGAGAATGGTCAAAGGCATGACCCTGGCAGTCGAACCGATGGTCACGCAGGGTGCGTATGATGTACGGATCCTGAAAGACAAATGGACGACTGTAACTGCCGACGGCAAGCTCGCGGCGCACTACGAAAACACCATTCTGATTACCGACGGCGAGCCGGAAATACTCACCGTTACAGAGGGATTATAACGATATGGAGATAGGCAAATCGGACATTGTTCTTTCTCTTGCCGGACGCGATAAAGGGCAGCTGTTTTTCGTACTGGATACGGATGAACAGTATGTTTACCTCGCAGACGGAAAAGGAAGAAAGCTCGAAGGGCCGAAACGGAAGAAATTCCGGCATGTCCGGAAGGTCCCTCAGACAAATTCACGAGTCGCCGAGAAACTTCGCAGCGGCGACAAGGTACTCAACAGCGAATTACGAAGGGAACTGGCCGTTTTCGGACAGAAATTCAACAGTCAAAACCAAGGGGGTTAATTGAATCTTGGCAAAAGACGACGTAATCGAACTTGAGGGCATCGTAACAGATGCACTGCCGAATGCAATGTTTTCCGTCGATATCGGCGGCGGACATACCATTCTGGCGCATATTTCCGGCAAGCTCCGGATGAACTTTATCAAGATTCTTCCCGGCGATAAGGTCACGGTGCAGATGAGCCCGTATGACCTGACCAGAGGCAGAATCACATGGAGAAGTAAGTAGAGACATTGTGCTCAATGGAGGTTATCAGTTATGAAAGTAAGACCGTCCGTAAAGCCCATGTGCGAAAAGTGCAAGATCATCAAGCGCAAGGGCCGCGTTATGGTAATTTGCGAAAACCCGAAGCATAAGCAGAGACAAGGCTAATAGGAGGTGCTCTGAGTAAATGGCACGTATTGCTGGTATTGACCTGCCCCGTGAGAAGAGAATCGAAATCGGTTTGACTTATATCTACGGTATCGGCAGAAAAAGCGCACAGGACATTCTGAAGGCAGCAGGCGTTGATGGCGACATCCGCGTCAAGGATCTGACCGAAGATCAGGAGTCTGCACTGCGTGAAGTGATCGATAAGAACTACACCATCGAGGGCGACCTTCGCCGTGAAGTTGCACTCAACATCAAGCGTCTGACTGAGATCGGCTGCTACCGCGGTGTCCGTCATCGTCGTGGCCTGCCCGTTCGTGGCCAGAGAACAAAGACCAATGCACGTACCCGCAAGGGCCCGAAGAAGACCATTGCGAATAAGAAGAAGTAAGGAGGGTATGAAACATGGCTAAAGCTGTTAAAAAGGTTGTCAAGCGCCGTCGTGAGCGCAAGGTTATCGAAAAGGGCGCCGTTCATATCCGCTCCTCTTTCAATAACACCATGGTCACTGTTACCGACCTGAACGGTAACGCTATTTCCTGGGCATCCTCCGGCGGACTCGGCTTCCGCGGATCCAGAAAGTCCACTCCGTATGCAGCACAGATGGTTTCCGAAACCGCTGCAAAGGCTGCTGTGGACAGCTGCGGTCTGAAGAGTGTCGAAGTCTACGTCAAGGGCCCCGGCCAGGGCCGTGAATCCGCCATCCGCGCACTGCAGTCGGCTGGTCTGGAAGTCACGATGATCAAGGACGTCACCCCCATTGCTCACAATGGCTGCCGTCCCCCGAAGCGCCGTCGCGTTTGATCTGAAGGAGGAGAAAAATTATGGCAAAGAATACACAGCCTGTCCTCAAGCGTTGCAGAACGCTTGGCGTCTCTCCTGCTGCAATGGGCTACAATAAAGAGTCCAACCGCAATCCCGGTGGCAAGAGAAGAACAAAGAAATCCGAATATGGCATGCAGCTGACCGAAAAGCAGAAGGTCAAGTTTGTCTATGGTATCCTGGAAAAGCAGTTCCACACTCTGTATGAAAAGGCAGAGCGCATGGGCGGCAACACCGGTGAAAACCTGCTCTCCCTCGTGGAGCGCCGTCTTGACAATGTTGTTTACCGTCTCGGTTTTGCAGCAACCCGCCGTGAGGCCCGTCAGCTTGTCAACCATGGTCACTATACCGTCAATGGCAAGGCAGTCAACATTCCGTCCTATCAGGTCAGCCTGAATGACGTGATTGCTGTCAGCGAAAAGAGCAGCTCCAACAACCGCTTCAAGAAGCTGAAGGAAGACGATGCATTCGTCGCAGCTCCCAAGTGGCTGGATCGCGACAAGAATACCCTCACCGGTAAGGTCATCGCGCTGCCCGCAAGAGACGATATTGACTTTGAGATTGCAGAAAACCTGATCGTCGAATTGTACTCCAGATAACGTATCACCCTCGTTTATTGGTAAGCTGAATTCGGCAGCGAAACAAAGTTTCGTAGTTACAAGGAGGGTAAATATTTCATGGTAGAAATTGAAAAGCCGCGTATTGAGTGTACCGATTCCCAGGAGGATGTCTCCTACGGCAAATATATCGTAGAGCCTCTGGAAAGAGGTTATGGTACGACCCTCGGCAACAGCCTCAGACGTGTACTTCTTTCTTCTCTGCCCGGCACCGCCGCAACCTCTATTAAAATTGCCGGCGTGCAGCATGAGTTCTCCACGATCCCCGGCGTCAAGGAAGACGTCACCGAGATCGTTCTGAATGTAAAGAAGATCATTGCCCGGCTCCACTGCCAGGGCGCCAAGACCGTATATATTGATGCAACCGGTGAGTGTGAAGTCACCGCCGGCGATATCAAGGCAGACGGTGAAGTCGAAATTCTCAATCCGGAACAGCACATCTGCTCCCTTGGACCTGATGCCTCCTTCAACATGGAGATTACTCTGAACCACGGCCGCGGATATGTTTCTTCGGATAAGAACAAGACCCCGAATATGCCCATCGGTACGATTGCTGTCGACTCGATCTATACTCCTGTCTACAAGGTGAACTATACCGTAGAAAACACCCGCGTAGGCAATATGACAGACTATGACAAGCTGACGCTCGAAGTCTGGACCGATTCTACCATCTCCGCAAGAGATGCGGTCAGTCTCGGTGCGAAGATTCTTTCTGATCATCTGAGCCTGTTCACCGATCTGAGTGAAACGGTAGCAAGCAAGACAGTGATGGCGGAGAAGCCTGAAACGCATCGCGACAAAGTCCTGGAGCTGACCATTGAAGAACTTGATCTGTCCGTCAGAAGCTTCAACTGCCTCAAGCGCGCCAACATCAACAACGTCGAAGATCTGATTTCCAGAAGCGGCGAAGATATGATGAAGGTTCGCAACATGGGCCGGAAGAGTCTGGAAGAAGTTCAGAACAAGCTCGCCATGATGGGTCTGTCCCTGGCAAGCGACGATTCCACCAATTCCAATAATTAAGCCTTACAAGAAGGAGGAAAAACCATCATGTTCGGTACCAGAAAGCTCGGCAGAACCAGCTCTCAGAGAAAGGCAATGCTCAGAGCTATGACCACATATCTGCTTGAGAACGGCAAGATCGAAACGACCTTCACCAGAGCGAAGGAAGTTCAGCCCGTTGTAGAAAAGATGATCACCCTTGGCAAGAAGAACACGCTCGCTTCTTATCGCAGAGCGCTGGCTTACATCACCAAGGAAGATGTCGCCAACAAGCTGTTCAAGGAAATTGCTCCCGGCTATGCTAAGCGTAACGGCGGTTACACCCGCGTTCTTCGCCTTGGCGCTCGCCGCGGCGATGCAGCTGAAATGGCAATTCTCGAGTTGGTCGAGAAAGACTAAAATCATAAAAAAGACCCCGGACGATCATCCGGGGTCTTTTTTTATTTCCGAAACAAAATAGTGACCCGTTTCTCCAAAATGCCGTGGCAGAATGAGAAAACCACAAAAGTAAAACGGAGGCATACACATGAGAAACGGCAGACTTCTGGCAGGAATAATAGCGGCGCTGATGCTTTTACCCGCAATATCTTTGCGGGCAAAAGCAGAAGAATCCGGATTTCATCAGCCCTATCTGTTCGGTTATCCGGATGGCACCATCCGACCGGAGGCGGATGTGACAAGGGAAGAACTGGCGCAGATGCTTTTCAGACTGGTGGAGCAGAAAGACGAGAAGCTGCAGACAAGCAGCTGCTTCTGTGATGTAACGAAAAACAGATGGTCTTATCAGGCAATATCAGCCGCGGCAGGACTTGGGATTCTGACCGGTGAAGCATGCGGATGGTACCTGCCGAAAAAGACCGTCAGCGGCGAAGCGCTGACGGCAGTTCTGGATCTGATTACATATACAGATGCGCGGGTGTGCTTCCCAATATTGTCAAGCCAATGGGAGCAGCAGCGCGAAAGCATTGCGGACGGCCTTGCACAGAAGCAGACCGTGAGCAGAGCGGAAACGGCGGCACTTCTGAACAAGCTGACGGAACGAGGTACGGAGGCATCTTCACAGATGGGGTCGGATCTGTATTCAGATAACACAGATTCTTCTGCGTGGTATTATGCGCAAATGCGGGAAGCCTGCGTGGGACATAGCTGGAAATATGAAAACAACGAAGAATACTGGATCGCAGTCGGTTAGGCAGCAGTTTCCTTTTTGCGAATGCAAAACACAATGCAAGCGGTGCCGGCAGCGGTAATGACGGCGCAGATCAGCAGCATCGATGCGGTTCCGGCTTTGTCAATAATGGCGCCGCCGAGCGCGCTGGAAAGGACATTGCCGATTGACATCATCCCGGTAACAAGCGCCTGCGCAAGCGTGGCACTCTGTGCGTCCATGGATTCGTCTGCAAATCTGACGGAAGCAGGCAGCATGAGGGCAAAGGAGAGCGCATGCATCAGATGTGTCAGATACAGGCCGGTGAGCCCGGTACAGAAGAAGGTTGCAAAGTTTTTCAGCAGGAAGAAAAGCGCTGCAAATTTGAGAATGGAAATGCAGGACATTTTCATGTACAACCTGTCAAAGAGAAGCAGACCGGGCAATTCAAGGACGGCCATAAACGCATGGAGAACGCCGACATCCGTACCGGATCCGCCGACATGAGCAACGATCTGGTAGGGGAAATTATCGATGACGCTATGGCCGAAAAAGATACCGGCAAGGCCGACAAGAAGAAAGACGAAGCTTCTGTGACGGCTGAAAAGAAGCAGGATGGAAGCTTCCTGCTTTGTTTTTTTAACGGAATTTCTCTCGGCACCCCGAATTTCGGGCGAAAGAACGGAGATCACAAGAAACAGAAGCCCGAAAACGGAGAGAGAAAGAACGGGCAAAATCCGGACATTTGCGTCATTCAGAGACATACCGAGAAGCGCGGAAAAAACGGCATAGAACAAGGAACCACAGCCGCGGGCGGCGCCGAATGCGATTGGAGTGCCCAAACGCTCAAGCGTAAATGCGAAGGAATTGATCAGAGGCTGCATGGAAACTTCAAGCGCCATGCGAAGCAAATAACATCCGGTCAGCGCAAGGCACTTTGTCGGGAACAGAAGCAGCCCGACGGTCAGAAGAATGCAGATCATTCCGATAAATGCAAGAACGGAAAGCAGAGAAGCTTTTTTTGCCCGATCGATAAAGCCTGCTATCAGCGGCTGCAGTACGAATCCGAGAATATAACCGGCAGCCATTATAAGACCGAGCTCAGAGTTTGAGTATCCGCAGGACAGAAGAAAGATGCCGGCATACGTGATTGTGATACATTCCAGCATCCAATAAACACCCTGCAGCGTACAGTATTTCAGATTTCGCCGCAGGGAAGGTTTCATATTCATAGGGAGCCTCCGTAGCTGAATTTGACGAAGCGATTATACACAGTTTCCGATAAAACGTAAATTATAAAACTGGCGCGGTGTGCATTTCGCTGCGATGGAAATGGATAGACAATGATCCAAAGATCCGTTATAATAATGTCTGCAAATAAACCGCAGCGCGGATGATCCGCGCTGCGAAGGCCGTGAAAACCGTAAGCGGCTCTGGTTTACAGTTTTCATGGAATTAAGACATGATAACAGAAATAATGGAAGGGGATAAGGCGCATGAAGATTCCGTACCGTTTTGTGATGATTCTGTCTGTCATCGTGCTGATGTGCAGCCTTTGCGCATGTGCCGGCGGAATGATCGCACATGACCATCCGTATTCTTCCGACCCACAGAAGGCGGAACAGATCGGATCTCTGACGCAGCAGAACGGTATTCCGACGGAACCGCAGACGCAGGCGCTGCCCGCATTTGCACCGGAAGAAGACAGACCGATGCTGGCGGGGGACGGCTACTATCGGCACAGGGTCAGAATGCCGGTGGCGCTGCAGGATATGAAATGCCCGGAGATCACGCGTGAGGATTTCGATATGCTTTTGGATGCAGTCCGTGATGCAGCAAAGAACAACAGACGAGCGGACTTCCATACTGCCTGCTATGAGGTGCAGCAGGCAATCAGGTGGATTGAAACCGCATATGTGATTGCCTCCAATGAAAATGCAGCGGATCCCATGGATGAAGAAACTGCCGAACGCATGCAGACGCTCGAGCAGGATAACATTGACTTCTCGAATCTTTTCTACGGAGTGATGCATGAGATTTCCTGCGGTCAGAACGCGCAGATCCTCCGGTGGGAATTTGACAGTAATACGGTCGCATTCTTTGAGAGCTTTGACCCAACGCAGGCGGATCAGCTCTCGGAACTGGAAACGCAGAAAACGGAGCTGGTCATCCGATATGAGCAGCTGATCAGCGAGGACGAGCCTGCCTATGATGAGATTGCAGAGCTATATGTCCGTTTGGTGGAAATCTGCCGGGAAGAGGCGGAAATGCGGGGATATTCGAGCTACGCGTCCTATGCGTATGAGGCAGAATTTTTGCGTGACTACACGCCGGAAGATGCACGGAAGATCTGGAAGACTGCAAAAGAGGATTTTGCACCGCTCCTGAACAAATATATTTATCAGGTTATGAGGGCGGCAGGAAAGGCAGAAAAACGCTTTGCATATGACGGAAGCGATCAGGCGGTTCTGCAGGCGCTGGCCTGCGGCGCCGGCGGAATGTCACCGGAGATCCGGGACGCCTGCGAGTATCTGCTGCAATACGGCCTGTATGATATTGCGTACAGCGAGGAGAAGCTGAATCAGGGATATACGGTTTGGATGAGTACCTATGAGGTTCCGTTCATTTTCAACTGTCCATGCGGGGAGCATTATGATTTCTGCGATATGTTCCATGAATTCGGCCATTATACGGCATCCTTTTACGGCGACTGCGAGTCTGATTTCGATCTGTCGGATTTTGATTTGAGTGAACTGCAGTCGCAGGGCATGGAGATCATGTTCTTCGAGTTCTACGATGAGATTTTCGGAGAGGAGAACGCCGCAGCCTTTCGGGCAGAAACGCTCTGTGATCTGATCGATTCCGTCGTAGAAGGTGCCCTGTATGATGAGTTTCAGCAGAAAGTCTTTGAAGAAGAAAATCTGACGGCGGACCGGGTGTCGGAACTGTATTTGCAGACCTGCAAGGACTATGGAATCAACTACTATCCGGGACTTGAAGATGCGTGGATGAATGTCATGCACAACTTTGAATCCCCCTTCTACTACATCAGCTATGCGATCTCGGCGATACCGGCGCTGGAGCTGTTTGTGCGCCAACAGGAGGATCCTGCGGAAGCCATGGACATTTATCTGCGGATCTCCGCGATGAGCGGTATTGATTACTATCTGACGGATGCACTGAAAAAAACCGGACTTGCAAATATGATGGCGTCGCCCTGCGGTGATGTTTTGGCAGAAAAGATCGAACAGACCGGTGCACTGGACGTGCATTGAGACAGAAAATCGAAAAAGTGAGCCGGCAGAATTCTGCCGGCTCATTTTGTTATTCCGCATACAGAAAGTCAGAAAGTGCATCGACTGTCTTAAAATAGAAGTCACAGTTTTTACGCATAAAGGCTTCAATTCCCGGCACGTCATTTGCCCAGCCGGCGGCAGCAAAGGGAACACCGCAGGCGCGGGCACAGTCAAAGCCGGGCTTGAGATCGTCTACCATCAGCATTTCCTCCGGCTGCAGGCCAAAGTGCTCCATGATCTGCAGCAGCGGCCAGGGATTTGGCTTACGCTGCTCAGGCGGAAGCTCCCATCCGTAGACCAGAGCGGGCTGCGGCAGATCGTTTTCCCGGTAGTCGCGTAAAATCGTTTCGCGCATGGAGTGGGACACGACGGCAAAAACGCCGCCGTTTTCGATATGACGCTGCAGAATTTCGCGAATGCCGGGATATGCCTTCGGAATACGGGTTTCGACAAAGGACTGCCAGAAATGAAACTCCGCATCCACTTCCTCCGGCGTCATGGAAAGCTCTCCGGTAAACAGCTCCATGATACCGGGCTCAAAATTTTTTTCAAAATAACGCTCCAATGAATACTGTGCAGAGATTCCGGGGCGGATCTGATCCAGATAGGCCAAAAAGGCGGGATAGTGAATGACGGCGGTACTGTTCACGACGGTATCATCGTGATCCAAAACCAGACATTTATATTTCATGCTGCATCTCCCGTGAAAAACTGTTAGGCCTATGATACCAGTCGAAAGGAGAACTATCAAGTTATATAGAGAATTTCGGCCTTTTTTGATGATTATTTGCTATTTGACAAAAAGTGTGTTATAATACAATCGTCTATAAGTATTTTTGTCGCGGATCGCAGCGATCCCGCTTACAAAAGAAATGGAGGTTTGATCCATGAACAGAAAAAAGATTCGCCGTATGGTTCGCGCGCATCTTCCGATGATCGCAGCGATAGCAGCTTTGCTTCTTCTGGTTTTGGTGCTGGTTCTGACGCTGCGGAGCTGCTCTTCCGGAAATGAAGCAGGTATTACGGCAAAGGCACTCGGTACTGATACAGAGTTGATTCTGCCTGTTGATGCGGAACTCAATAACGGAGATTTTGTGTCTTATGGCGGCTATCAGTTTGAAGCAGGGAAAAAGCTGGCCGCTATGTCAAAGCTTATCTCGAAAAAGAACGATGGCATTACCGCAGCGGATTATACCAATGCTTACGGCACCTGTTGGGTATTCACAAGACCCAATGAAGCAAACGGCACCGACAGCTGGTGCTTGTATCAGAAGGATCCTGCCAATACAAAGAATTTCTATATCTTTATGGGCATGCACCGTGATCTGACTACTGCAGACGGCAAGATGCGGATTCTGATGCCGCTGCATCTGATCTCCGACAGCTATCTGCGTGACAACATGGGCAGCCGTCTGGAATCCGGCACGGCATACGCCTGCGGCCTGAACAAGCTCGGCAGCGATCAGACCCTTGCAGGTCTGTTCCAGGCTTTCTATGAGCAGTCCGGCCTTTACAAGGTAACGCCTGCTGCAAACGGTTTTTCCATTGTGCCCAAGGGCGGCGATCAGGAGATCACCTTTGCATTTGAAGAATCGGAGTCCGGCAGCTGGTTTACGGTGAATGTGCCGCAGCCCAAGAATCCGGAGCCTTCCGCAATTGCAAGTGCTGCATGGTATGAGGATGTTCTGACGGGCAAGCTGACGGAAGCGGTTTCGCTGCCGGAGCAGGATGCTGTGATGGTTTCTTCGATCCTGATCAGCAAGAACTACAAGTCCTATCCCGCGGGCTACGAACCGGACTGCCAGCTGAATCTCAACGGCGAGATTTATGATGCCTGGTTCAGCTGGACGGATAACAGCTGGACGGGTTCTGTCGTTCACAATGAAAAGGTAGCCACGCTGACCGCCAAGGAGGCCTGCGAGATCGTCGGCGTTCTCAGCGCGAACGGTGTTCGACCGATTGAAATGCCGGAGGATGAATGGCCTGCGGATGTGACGCTGACGCCGATGGCGGGCTGCATGATTACAACGGCAGATCTGAACGTTCGTCCGATGCCGGAAGCTTCCGGCACGCCGCTGGTGGTCATGGGCAAGGAAGTGGCAGTTGCCGTTATGGGTCAGACGGATAACGGCTGGTATGAGATCTGCTTCGGTGATCGCGCAGCGTTCCTGAGCGCCGAGTATCTGAAGCCGGCAGGCTGATTTTCAGAAAAAAGAGAATAAAAAAGAAGCCGGGCATTTGCCCGGCTTCTTTTTTTGCGAAAAAGAGAGAAAAAAGAAAGAGAGAAAAAAGAAAGAGAGGAAAATTGGTGTTGGAAAACTTGCGGAATTCCAATGGTACTGCATTTTTTGATAAAATACTGACCAATCTTTTCCGTGATTTAAGAATACCCGATTTCAGGGCACGGTTGATGAACAGTTTGTAAACAGAAAATGAAGATTTCTTAAAAACTCATTTGTCAAAGCGACGGCTGTATCCGCAGCGGCGGCAGAGCGGATGCATCCGTTTGCGGTTCAGAAAGCCTTGATACAACTGCTTTACCTGCTCCGACTCCAGAATATCTGCCAGCTCCTGCTCAAACAGATTGCCGAGGGCAATGGTGCCGTCGCTGTCAAGACAGCAGGGCACAACTGTTCCATCACACAGAACGGCAATCTGATCGCGCAGAGCACGGCAGGTGCCGATTTCTCCGTTGTCGGCGGCTTCCATATCCGGCCAGTCAAAACGCTCGCCGTAGTCAATGTAGATCCTCTCATCAAGCTTGAAACCGCGGCTGTTGGCTGCCCATTCAGCAGGGAAAGCCTCGTACAGATGGGCAAGAATGGCGTCATTCTGCTCGTGCAGTCCCTTCGTGCCAGAGCCGTCCAGATTCCAAAGCCGGAAGGCGCAGATGATGCCCTGCGCGGCAGCCAGTTTCGCAAACCTTGTGCAGGGTGCGAGATAGGCCTGCAGATCGCCGGGGGCGTTTGCCTCGAAGGAATGCAGACTGAAGCTGATCTTATGAAGCGCGGAGGAAGCCAGCAGCGTTTCCTGCTGCTTTTCAATCAGCGTGCCGTTTGTTGTCAAAATGACACGGAAGCCAAGCTCCGCGCAGATTTCAAGTATTTGCTGCAGATGCGGGTGAGTCAGCGGTTCGCCCATGACATGCAGATAGAGGTAATCCGTAAAGGGACGAAGTTTTTCTGCCAGCAGACGAAACTGCTCCGGAGAAAGCATGCCGGGCTTCCGGGATGTGCCGGGACAGAAGCTGCACCGAAGATTGCAGCAGTTGGTGATTTCCAGATAGATGCGGGAAAAACGGCGGCCCATATGCGATCCCTCCTTTCTGCAAAGCATAGCATATTTTTTTGCCGGGGGCAATGCGAAAAAGAGCGGGATATGGTATACTGATAAAAACGGACGGGAGGCCGGGTGTATGTGGCAGCTTGCAGATGTCAGACGCGAATACGACAGACTCGATGCGCTGCTGGGCATTGACACGAAACCTGTGCAGCTTTCGTTTTCCCGGCGGATGAAAAAACAGTACGGCGTCTGTGAGTTTCGCGGAAACAGACCGGTGGAGATCCGAATTGCAGATTTCCTGCGGGAGGAAGAGGAAGCCTTCTGGCAGACGGCCCGGCATGAATTTGCCCATGCCGCTGCGGCGCTTCTGACCCACAAAAGACACGGACATGATGAGGCGTGGAAGTCCGTCTGCCGGGCGATCGGCTGTTCTGACGAACGGTTGGCAAAGCCCTGCGAAGCTGCGAAGAGGGTGCAGCAGCAGGCAGAGCAGCGTGTGCAGTGCCGGTATGTTGTGACCTGCCGAACCTGCGGTGCCGAGAACCGCTACAAGCGCCGGGGCAAGGTCGTGCAGACGGTGGAAAAAGGGCGAAGACAGTGCACCTGCCGCCGCTGCGGCGGAACGCGTTTTACACTTTCAATGGAGAGGATGGAATCAAATGACACATGAGGAAAAGGCGCGGGAACTGTTTCTGCAGGGATTTAACTGCGCCCAGTCGGTATTTGCCGCATTTGCGGAGGATATGGGCTTTTCGGAGCAGCAGGCGCTCAAAATGGCCTGCGGTTTCGGAGGCGGTCTCGGCGGCAGGCGTGAGATGTGCGGCGCAGCCAGCGCCATGGTGATGGTCTACGGCGCGCTGCGCGGATATGACGAGCCGAACAACACGGAACTGAAGGCCAAACACTATGCCGAGGTACGGCAGCTCGTAGAGCAGTTTGAAGCGCAGTTCGGAACGAGCAGCTGCCGGACGCTGCTGGGGCTGGATGAGAATGTAAAGATAATGGAGCCGTCCGAGCGGACGAAAGCCTATTATGCTTCGCGTCCCTGCCCGAAGCTTGCCGCAGCAGCTGCGGCCATACTGGAAGCGTGGCTGCAGCAGCATCCGCAGGCCGAAACAGAAACCGATTTTTCTGAAAAAGCCGATATGCAGGGCGGGAACACTTGACAACAACTCAATAAATGATAGACTTTATCTGGCGGACGGAAAGATCGTTTTCTGTGAAGGACAAACTGCACCGTGCAGCCGGATATCGAAAAAAAGCAAAAAGGAAAGAGAACATACAATGGGATATCAGTATTGGCGCTATGAAACATTAAAGACTTTGTGTCTGGATGCCTTCGAGGCATTCGGATTCTCCAAGGAAGAATCTGCGGTCATCACCGATGTGCTGCTGACCAGCGATCTTTACGGTATAGAAAGCCACGGCATGCAGCGCATGGCGCGGTATTATAAGAGCATCGAACGCGGCATGATTGCCGTCAAGGCACAGCCCGAGGTGGTTGTCGAAACCCCGATTTCCGCTGTAATCGACGGTCATGACGGCATGGGCCAGCTCATCGGTCATAAGGCCATGACTATGGCAATCGAAAAGGCAAAGCAGCACGGCATCGGTATGGTCACCGTCCGCAATTCCAACCATTACGGCATTGCAGGTTACTATGCCAAGATGGCCTGCAAGGAAGGACTGCTCGGCATGTCCTGCACCAACAGCGCAGCCATCATGGTGCCGACCAACGGGCGCAAGGCAATGCTGGGCAGCGACCCCATCGCCATCGCCATGCCTGCAGAACCCTATGATTTCTTCTTTGACGCATCTACCACCGTGGTTACCCGCGGAAAGCTCGAGATGTATAACAAGATGAGCAAGCCCCTGCCCGAAGGCTGGGCGCTGGATAAAAATGGCAATCCTTCCGCCGATGCCGATGATGTTCTGCGCTGCATCACCAACAAATCCGGCGGCGGCATCATGCCGCTGGGCGGCAGCACCGAGAAATTCGGCAGCCATAAGGGCTACGGCTACGCCATGCTCTGCGAGCTGCTGACTGCCGGTCTGTCTCAGGGTTCGACCTCCAATCATACCATGGAAGGCGGCAAGGGCAGAATCTGCCACTTCTTCCTGGCAGCGGATCCGGCACTCTTCGGTGATCCTGAAGCCATCAAGGCGCATTTCTCCGCGTATCTGCAGGAACTGCGCGAATCTCCCAAGGCCGAGGGTCAGAGCCGCATCTATACCCACGGCGAAAAGGAAGTTGCTGCAGTTGAAAAGATGATGCAGGATGGTATTCCCGTCAATGACAACACCATGGTGGAAGTCTGGGATATGTGCCAGTACCTGAACATGGATTTCAGCAAGTATTTCGGCGATTATCTGCCGCCCAAGAGCGATTTTAAGGGCAACCAGTTCTAATACAATTTAGCTTCACTTTTTTGAACCATCACAAAACCACTGCAATGTGCCTCGTGATGGTTCCTGATATTTCGGGCGCTGTCTGCCGACTTTGCAGGACGCTGCTGACTTGCAAAAACCATTGACCGGCCTGCTGTTTCCGCTGAAAGGAATGACGGCCGGTCAGTAAACGGAAATCTCGACTATTGCTGCCCTTTTTGATACAATACAGATGGTATTATCGCATTGGAGGGGCTTTTTATGAACGGACAGACAGAACAGATTCAAGAGAAGAAACGGTGCTGCGCCGGCATACTGGCCCATGTGGATGCCGGAAAAACGACACTTTCGGAGGCGTTTCTTTATCGGACGGGCAGCATCAGAAAGCTCGGCCGTGTCGATCATAAGGACTCTTTTTTGGATACGGATGTGCAGGAACGCGAACGCGGCATTACCATCTTTTCCAAGCAGGCGGTATTGGAGCTGCCGGAGGTTACGCTGACGCTGCTGGATACGCCGGGACATGTGGATTTTTCTGCGGAGATGGAACGCACACTGCAGGTTTTGGACTATGCGGTGCTGGTCATCTCCGGTCCGGCCGGCGTGCAGGGGCATACGCATACGCTTTGGAGCCTGCTCAGAAGATATCAGATCCCGACGATCCTTTTTATCAATAAGATGGACATGGCGGGTGCGGATCAGCAGGCGATTCTTGCTTCCCTGCAGAAGGAACTGAGCGAGGCCTGCGTGAATTTCTCCTGCGGAAAAGAGGAGCTGTTTGATGCGGTCTCCCTTTTGGATGAGGGCGTTATGGATCGCTACCTGCAGGAGGAAACGATTTCGGACGAAGAGATTGCGGAGCTGATCGAAAGGCGCAGACTTTTCCCCTGCTTTTTCGGCAGCGCTCTGCATCTTGAGGGTGTGGACGAACTGCTCAATGCGCTTTCGCGCTATACCCGCATGCCGCAGTACGGCAATGCGTTCGGCGCCCGGGTTTTCAAAATCGCAAGAGATGACAAGGGCGCACGCCTGACCTTTTTGAAGGTCACGGGCGGAGAACTGAAGGTCAAAAGCACGGTGAAGAGCGGAGACCGGGAGGAGAAGATTGATCAGATCCGGCTGTACTCCGGCGGGAAATTCACACTTTTGCAAAGTGCACCCGCAGGTACGGTCTGCGCGGTGACGGGTTTGGAGAAAAGTATGCCGGGCGATGCGCTGGGCGCAGCGTCGGAAGCACCGCAGCCGATCCTGCAGCCGGTACTGGAATATGCAATCTCCATCAATGACGGAACGGAGCCGCCGGTGGCCTACGGAAAGCTCCGCCAGCTGGAGGAGGAAGATCCGCAGCTGCATCTTCTGTGGGACAGCCGGGCGAGGTGCATCCGCGTGCAGCTCATGGGTCAGATCCAGATGGAGATTCTGCAGCGCCTTGTGAAAGAGCGCTTCGATATGGACATTTCCTTTGATGCCGGCAGCATCGTCTATAAAGAAACCGTTGCCGCGCCCGTGGAGGGCGTGGGACATTATGAGCCGCTGCGCCACTACGCGGAGGTGCATCTGCTTTTGGAGCCGGGTGAACCCGGCAGCGGGCTGCAGTTTGACACCATTTGCAGCGAGGATGTGCTGGCGCGCAGCTGGCAGAGACTCATCTTTACCCATCTGACCGAGCGCAGTCACCCCGGCGTTCTGACGGGCAGCCCCATTACGGATATGCGCATCACGCTGCTTTGCGGCAGGGCGCATCTGAAGCACACGGAGGGCGGCGATTTCCGTCAGTCCACCTACCGCGCCGTGCGGCAGGGCCTCAAGAAGGCGCAGAGCGTGCTGCTGGAGCCGTGGTATGATTTCAGACTCGAGCTGCCGCAGGAACTGGTGGGCCACGCCATCACAGATATTCAGCGGATGCACGGCGAGTTTGAGCCGCCGGAGACCGGCGAACTGGGCGCGGTGCTTTACGGCAGCGCACCCGTGGCGGGTTTACGGGATTATCAGAGAGAGGTCACGAATTATACAAGAGGCCGCGGCAGACTGTCGCTTCGCGTATCGGGCTACCGGCCCTGCGCCGAGCAGGACGCGGTGGTGGCCTCCATCGGCTACGATTCCGAGCGGGATCTGGAAAACCCGACCGGTTCCGTTTTCTGTGACCACGGCGCAGGCTTTGAGGTCAAATGGTTCGAGGTCGAAAAATATGCCCATCTGCCCATGCTGGATCTGCGGCCGCGGCAGCCGAAAGAAACCGCAAGCATTGTCCGCTCCGTGCAGCCGGGCGGTGCGCCGGAGCTGGAAAAGGAGCTGCTGCAGATTTTTGAGCGCACCTACGGCGCCATCCGCCGCAGGGATATTCTGCCCATGCAGGCGCTTCGTCCGCAGGATAAGCGGGAACTGCTGGCTGCCATCGAGCCGGCGGAGGAATATGTGCTACAACATCCTCTTTGCGTGGGATGAGCTGAAGGACATCGCAAAGGATAATCTAGACGCAGCGCGCCATGTGCTGATGAACCTGCTCTGCAACTATCAGGGCTATCGCGGGTGTGCGCTGATCCTTGTTTTTGACGCCTACAAGGTGCCGCAGGGACTGGGCAGCGTGGAAAAATATCACAACATCTACTGCGTCTATACCCGCGAGGCGGAAACGGCGGATACCTATATCGAGCGTGTCACCTATGAGCTGCGCGGCAGACGGAAGGTTCGCGTGGCGACCAGCGACAATCTGGAGCAGTTGATCATTCTCGGTCATGGTGCGGTGCGCGTTTCGGCGCAAAGTTTCCATGACGAGGTGATGCAGGTGCAAAACGAAATTACGCGTCTGCTGGACGAAAATAATAAAAAAAAGGATAATTTTCCGGCGTTTCAGGCCTTTTCCGCATTTGGAAAGAAATGACTGATACGGGGAAAATTTATCGACATGAAAGTATATGTTACTTGATTTTCTGCAGAAAAATTGATATCCTTGAGAGGTAATTTCAAATTTTTTGCCGAAACTTCCGAAACGTTTCAGAGTGATGATTATGATGAGAAACAAGCTGTTTCTGCCGGTGCTGGCGGCGATCCTGTCGGCGCTGCTTTTCTCCGGCTGTGCGGCAAAAAGCGCATCAACGCAGTTCTTTGCAATGGACACAGTCATGGATATAACTGTGTACGGCGCGGAGGCAGAGCAGGCGCTTTCTCTTGCCGAGCAGGAGATCTACCGGCTGGATGCCGCAATTTCTGCCAAAAACGAGAGCAGTGAGATCGCCGGACTGAACAAAAACGGCAGAGCTGAACTTTCGGTTGATGCAGCGGCGCTTGTTGCCGATGCGCTTCGGGCGGCGAAAATGACGAACGGAGCCTATGATCCTACGGTAGGGCCTTTGGTGGCGCTTTGGGGCTTCGGAACGGAGCATGCGGCCGTTCCGGACGGCGAGGACATTAAACGCACGCTGCATACAACCGGTTGGGAGCAGGTAGCAATGCAGGGTCAGACCGTGACCATGCCGGACGGATTTTCCTTTGATCCCGGCGGCATCGGCAAGGGCTTTGCTGCAGAACGCGCAAAGCAGGTGCTGCGAAAAGCGGGCGTGCAGTCTGCGCTTCTTTCGCTGGGCGGCAATATTTCGGCGCTCGGCACGAAGCCGGACGGCAAAAGCTGGGTGATCGGCATTCAGGATCCCGAAAACCCTGCTGTTCAGTTTGCAAGCGTCCGCGTGCAGGATGCTGCCGTTGTTACTTCCGGCGGCTATCAGCGTTATTTTGAAGAAAACGGCGTACGTTACTGCCATATTCTCGATCCCGAAACCGGTTGGCCTGCTGACAGAGGACTCTTGTCCGTGACGATCGTCTGCGAAGACGATGCCATGGCGGACGCGCTTTCCACGGCACTTTTCGTGATGGGTGCGGAAGGTGCGAAGGCATTTTGGCAGGAAAGCGAGCTGGCGTTTGACTGCATCATCATGGACGAAAGCAGAAATGTTTACATGACGCAGGGACTCGAAAATACAGTTGAATGTCCGGGCGGTTTTTCAATATGGACAAAGTAAAGAACAGAACATGGATCCTCATTTTTACTCTGTTGGCGGCAGGATTGGCGGCAGCTTGGTTTTTGCAGCCGAAGCAGACTTCTCAGACGGTGGGGATCTATCAGAACGGCGTGCTTCTGCAGATGGTGGATCTCAGCGCAGATCAGACGATTGTGATCGAGGGTGAAGCCGGAAGAAATACCGTTACCGTTCAAAACGGCGAGATTTATATGCAGGCGGCTGAGTGCCCGGACAGAGTCTGCGTGAAGCACGGGCCGCTTTCTGCGGGTGGTGCGCCGATCATCTGCCTGCCGAACAGACTGGTGATCCGATGGATGCGGGATGCCGGAACGACAGATGCGATCAGCGGGAGGGCGTATTGATGAAAACGCAGAAGCTGACAAGATGCGCACTGCTGACGGCAGCGGCGCTGGTGGTTTTTGTAATCGAATCGCAGATTCCGCCGCTGACTTCCATTCCCGGCATCAAGCCGGGCCTGTCCAATATTTTTACGCTGTTTGCGCTGCAGGTGCTCGGCCCCGGCTGGGCATTTAGTCTGTTCCTGATCCGCGTGATGCTTGGCAGCATCATCACGGGACAGACAATGGCGCTGCTTTACAGTCTTTCAGGAGGGCTTCTTGCCTTTTTCGTGATGCTTGCGCTGCGAAAAATGCCGTCAGACCGGCTTTGGGTCTGCAGCGTTTTTGCGGCAATGGCACATAATCTCGGACAGATCGCGGCAGCGGTTTTCATGACGGGAACAAAGGAAATTGTTTATTATCTGCCGGTACTGCTTCTGTCCGGCATTGTGACGGGAGCATTTACCGGTCTGTGTGCGCAGCTGGTTTTGCACAGGCTGCGGAAAAACGGATGAATTCAGAAAAATGATGCTGGGGGCCGGCAGATGCTGCCGGAAATCAGCCTTTTACCAAAAAAGAGGAGGCGGTTGTATGAAGAAACAACTGCACGGTGTGCATGTTCCGCACAGAAAAAATACGGCGAAACTGGAACCGGTACGCTTGCCGCTGCCGGAAACGGTCGAGATCCCGATGTCTATGCACATCGGTGCGCCGGCAAAGCCCGTGGTCAAACCGGGCGACACGGTAAAAATCGGACAGCTGATTGCAGAAGCAGGCGGCTTTGTTTCGGCACCGATTTATGCCAGTATCTCCGGTACGGTCAAGAAAATCGGCGAGAAGCTTCAGTCCAATGGACGTATGACGCCGACAGTCGTGATCCAGTCGGACGGAACCCGCGATGTTTGGGAGGGCATTGAACCTCCGAAGATCGAAACCATGCAGGATTTTCTGAATGCTGTGCGTGCCAGCGGTATGGTGGGTCTCGGCGGCGCAGGTTTCCCGACGGTCGTCAAGCTGACCGTGAAGGATCTGGAGCAGGTCAGAGCCGTGATCATCAACGGCGCAGAGTGCGAGCCCTATATTACATCCGATACCCGAACCATGTTAGATCGCTCGCAGGACGTGTATGAGGGCGCAAAGCTGGTTCAGAAGTATTTTCAGGTTCCACGTCTGATCTTTGCGATTGAGGATAACAAGCCTTCCTGCATCCGCCTTTACCGCAAGCTGCTCGAGGAAGAGGAACATATGGAGGTCTGCGCGCTGCCTTCCACTTATCCGCAGGGCGGCGAAAAAGTACTGATCTACAACACACTGGGCGAGACTGTTCCGGAAGGCAAACTGCCTCTGGATGTTGGTGCTATCGTGCTGAACTGCACGACGTTGGCAAATATCGCTTCCTACTGCAGAACCGGTATGCCGCTGGTTGAAAAGTGCGTGACGGTGGACGGCTCCGCCGTTCAGAAGCCGAAGAACGTCATTGTCCCCATCGGCATGTCCATGAAGGACGTATTTGAGATGTCGGGCGGTTTTTGCGCAGAGCCCAAGAAGATCCTTTACGGCGGCCCGATGATGGGTATTGCCGTGCCGGATCTGGATCAGCCCATCCTCAAGAGCACCAACGCAATCCTTGCTATGGCAGAAGCGGATGCCGATGTGCCGGAACCTACGGCCTGCATCCATTGCGGCAGATGTATTGCCCATTGCCCGCTGCGTCTGCAGCCGGCAGAGCTTGAAATGGCGTATCAGCGCAGAGATATTGAAAAGCTGAAAGAACTGAAGGTCAATATCTGCATGGAATGCGGCTGCTGCAGCTTTGGCTGCCCGGCAAACCGGCCGCTGGTACAGACCAATAAACTCTCCAAGGCGATGCTGGCTGCTTACAATGCCCAGCAGAAAGCCATGGAGGAAATGAGAAAAGCAAATCAGCCCGAAGGAAAGGAGGCGCAGAAGGCATGAGTATGATCGTATCTGCTTCCCCGCACATTCACGCAAAGATCTCTACAAAGCGCATCATGCTGGACGTTATTATTGCGCTTTGCCCGGCCCTGATCGCGGCAACCGTGATCTTCGGCCTGCGTGCCCTGCTGCTCACCGCTGTCAGCGCTGCTGCCTGCGTGTTTTTTGAGTGGGGCTTTGAAAAAATCTGCGGCACAAAGAGCACCATTTGTGATCTTTCTGCCGTTGTGACCGGCATCCTGCTGGCCTACAATGTGCCGGTCAGCCTGCCCATCTGGCAGCTGATCTTCGGCGATCTGGTTGCCATCGTTGCAATCAAGATGCTCTTCGGCGGCATCGGCAAGAACTTTGCAAATCCCGCCATCACCGCAAGAATCGTTCTGTTCCTTGCGTTCTCCAGCTCCATGACCGGCTGGGTTTATCCGGACGGCGTGTCTTCGGCAACGCCTCTTGCCATGCTGCAAAACGGCCAGACGCCGGATCTTCTGAATCTGCTTCTCGGCTGGCACGGCGGCTGCATTGGCGAAACCTGCGCGGCAGCGCTTCTGCTGGGCTTCATCTATCTGCTGATCCGCGGCATCATCACATGGCATACTCCGGCCTGCTTTGTCGGTACCGTGTTCGTGCTGAGCTTTGTGTTCGGTCAGGATGCTGTCCGCCAGATCCTCTCCGGCGGTCTGATGCTGGGTGCCATCTTCATGGCAACGGACTATGCAACCACCCCGCCCACCAAGGCCGGCCGCGCGATCTTCGGCGTCGGCGCCGGCATTCTGACGGTGCTGATCCGCTTCTTCGGCTCCTACGCCGAGGGCGTATCCTTTGCGATTCTGTTTATGAACATTCTGACGCCGTACATCACCAAGTGGACGCGGACGAAACCGTTTGGAGGTGTGAAGGCATGAAAGAAAAGAAAGAAATCATCAAAAGCGTCGTAGTGCTGGTTGTGATCTGCCTTGTGGTTTCCGGCCTGCTGGCAGTTGTCAACAGCTTCACGGCTCCCGTTTCCGCCGCAAACGCGGATGCAAGAGCAATCGCTGCCCGGCAGGAAGTCATTCCTGCGGCAAGCGAGTTTGAAGCGATCGAAAAAGAGCTGCCCGACTGCATCAAGAGTGCGTATCTTGCCAAATCCAGCAGCGAAACACTGGGCTACATCTTCACCGTGCAGGGTCAGGGCTTCGGCGGCACCATCGAAGTGATGTGCGCCATCGATCCCGACGGCAGGATCCTCTCCTGCAAGACCATGGATGTTTCCAGCGAGACTTCTACGCTCGGCGGCAAGACGGCGAATCCCGAGTACACCGAGCAGTATGCCGGTAAGGATGCTTCTCTGGAAGGCGTCAACGCCGTTTCCCATGCGACTATCACTTCCACGGCCTATCGCGGCTGCGTGGAAAATGCCTTCGCGGCATTTGATCTGGTAAAGGAGGCAAAGTGAAATGAGTAAGATGAAAAACTTCCTCAAGGGCCTCATCAAGGAAAACCCCGTTCTGGTTCTGGTGCTCGGCACCTGCCCGACGCTGGCAATCTCCACCTCCGTGACCGCTGCCTTCGGTATGGGCATTGCGGCTACCATCGTTCTGATTTGCTCCAACATGGCGATCTCCGCTCTCAGAAACGTCATTCCGAACCGCGTCCGCATCCCGTGCTACATCACGGTGATCGCCGGTTTCGTCACCGTCGTGGAGCTCATCATGAAGGCATATGCCTACAGTCTGTATCAGTCTCTGGGCGTGTACCTTTCCCTGATCGTTGTCAACTGCATCATTCTCGGCAGAGCCGAGATGTATGCCAACAAGCACGGCGTTGTGGATTCCGCCATTGACGGCGCGGGCATGGGCCTCGGCTTTACGCTGGCTATCTGCGCCATGGCTGTGATCCGCGAAGTGCTGGGCGCAGGTACCTTCTGCGGCCTGCCCATCCCCTGGCTCAATGAAAATCCCATCGGCATTCTCACCATGGCTCCCGGCGGCTTCTTTGTTTACGGCTGCATGATCGCGCTGGTCAACAAGATTTCCAAGGGTAAGGCCATCAAGAAAACGGAATTCGGCTGCTCTGACTGCGCCAACTGCGGCGGCTGCGGTAAGCCCTGTGCCGGAAAGGAGGCGGCTGCGAAATGAAAACCATTCTCTTTGTCATCCTGACCGCCGCCATCACCAACAACTACGTACTGGTCAAATTCCTCGGCATCTGCCCGTTCCTCGGCGTCTCCAAGAAGCTGGATCAGGCTACGGGTATGTCCATTGCGGTCATCTTTGTTGAGGTTCTGGCAACGGCTGTTACATGGCCCATCTACCATCTGCTGCTGGCGGGCAGAATCGACTTTACCTACATGGAAACAGTCGTTTTCATCCTCGTCATCGCTGCGCTGGTGCAGCTGGTGGAAATCGTTCTGAAGCGTTATATCCCGGCGCTGCATAAGTCTTTGGGCGTGTTCCTGCCGCTCATCACTACGAACTGCGGCGTACTCGGCGTCACCATGAACTGCATTTCCGACGGCCTTACTTACGGCGAATCTCTGCTGACGGCACTGGGCTGCGGCCTCGGCTTCTTCATGGCAATGGTTCTGTTCTCCGGCGTAAGATCCCGTGTGGAAAACGCGGAGCCGCCCAAGAGCTTCCAGGGCCTGCCCATCACGCTCATTTCCGCGGCAATCGTTTCCCTGTCGTTCTTTGGCTTTACCGGCGTTCTCGACCGGCTGTTTAAGTAAGGGAGGGCAGCATATATGGAAATTCTGATTCCGATTCTGGCCGTTACAATCATCGGTCTGATCTGCGGCGTGGGTCTTTCTGTGGCATCCAGCGTCATGGCTGTCAAAGAGGACGAACGCTTTCCCGTGATCCGTGACTGTCTGCCTGGCGCAAACTGCGGTGCCTGCGGCTATTCCGGCTGCGACGGCTATGCCAGAGCCCTGCTGGAGCCCGGCACAAAGACGAATCTCTGCGTCCCCGGCGCCGATGCCGTTGCTGCAAAGATCGCCGAGGTGCTCGGCGTAGAGGCCCAGGACGTCATCGAAAAGATCGCAGTTGTCCGCTGCAGCGGCACTTGCGAGGCAACCTCCGTCAAGGAAGATTATCGCGGCATTGAGTCCTGCCGGGCAGCAAAGCTGTTCTTCGGCGGCGCAGGCAGCTGCATCTACGGCTGCATGGGCCTGGGCGACTGCACGAAGGTCTGCCCGAAGGATGCCATCTGCATGGTCAAGGGCATTGCCCACGTGGATCTGAAGAAGTGCATCGGCTGCGGCATGTGCGCAAAGGAATGCCCGCAGCAGGTCATCACCGTAGTTCCGGATGTCATCAAGGCCATGGTCATCTGCTCCAATGTGGATAAGGGCGCTGTGACGCGCAAGGCCTGCACCATGGGCTGCATCGGCTGCCATAAGTGCGAGAAGGTTTGCGAGCAGGGTGCCATCACGATCACAAACAACCTTGCCCATGTTGATCCGGACAAGTGCATCGGTTGCGGCAAGTGCGCCGAGGTCTGCATCACCGGCGCATTGCGTGTGCAGGATTTCTCCGGCGCACACAGAGTTTAACAGAAAAAACCGGACGGGCAACCGTCCGGTTTTCTGTATTCCCGTAGGCTTGTAATTTTTGCCCGTTCGGCGTATGATAAAGTCAGATGAATAATAAACGGCAGGAGGTATAGCCATGGATGTAATTGCTGCTTCGGAAGCACAGATGCGGACGCTGCTGTGCGCATTGGCGGAAAAGGGCGAAGGAAAGCTCCGGCGCAAGCAGCTGATCGAGGCCTGCGCGGCGCAGCTGCAGCTGGACAGCTCCGATGAAAGCCCGGATTCTGTCTTTACAAGAACAAAAAACCGCATCGGAACGATTCTGACGGCACTGATCCATGCAGGCTATATCACAGAGAGTGAGGCAGGATATCTGCGCCTGCAGGAGCTGCCGCGGCCGCACTTTTCGGCGTTTGAGGTGCGGGAGTTTATTCTTGCCTGCCTTGCAGGCGGCAAAACTGCAGGCAAGCAGGAGCTTTTTCAGCATGCGGAAAAGCAATTCGGCGTGAACGCAACGCAGTCGCGGGATGACAACAATGCCCTGCGCAGCACCCTCGGGCAGGAGCTGACGGCGCTGCAGAACGAGGGAAGCATCAAAAAGCTTTCCAGAGGATACCGCCTTGCGAGCGAAGACAAATATCCGGCCACAGAGCTGGGCGGCTTTCTGCGGGAGGCAGCGCACGGCGGCGATCTGAAGCATTGCTTTCTGGAGGCTATTCACACCAAGGGCGGAGAATGGTTTGAAGCCTACAGCGTTAATCTGCTCAGAGCCTACTATCAGATGACGGGCAAGCAGGTGGATGCAGGTGCCGTTACCGGCGGCTCCAATGACGGCGGCATTGACGGCATCATCCATACCACGGACGATCTTGGATACCGGGAAACGATCCTCATGCAGATGAAGAACCGCCACGCGGTCATGACGGCCAAGGATGTGCGCGAGTTTTATGGCGCCGTGTGTGCCGAGCAGGGCTCCCGCGGCATCTTTATTACCCTTTCCTCCTTCCATCCGGAGGCACAGAAGTTCATTGACAAGGTGGACAATCTGACCGGCATGGACGGCGACAAGCTGTTTGAGATTGCGGCGAAGTGCCATGTGGGACTTTTGGAGCAGGGTGGAAAGCTCTGCATCGATGAAGCGCTTCTGCTCAATACCTGAATCAGAAAGCATAGAAAAACCGCCTCGGAATTTCTTCCGAGGCGGTTTGATATTTCAGATAATTATCTGGTGAGGAAGAACATCAGAGCGAAGAGGATCGTGATGATCCAGGTGCCGACGTTGATATCCTTGATCTTGCCGGTGAAGGTCTTGATGAACACATAGGAGATCAGGCCGAAGGCAATACCGTAGGAGATATTGTAGGTCAGGGGCATGATAGCCATGGTCAGGAAGCCGACAACCGCGGAGGTGGGGTCATCCCAGTTGATGCCCTTGACGTTGCCCATCATCAGAACGCCAACGTAGATCAGAGCTGCAGCAGTTGCGCAGGTGGGGATCAGCTGAGCAACGGGAGCCAGGAACATGGCGATGAAGAACATGGCAGCGGTGGACAGAGAAGCAAGACCGGTACGGCCGCCTTCTGCGACACCGGAAGCGGATTCAACGAAAGTGGTGACGGTGGAGGTACCGCAGACAGCGCCGCAGCAGGTAGCAACAGCATCAGCCAGCATAGCCTTGTCGATGTTGGGAACTTCGCCCTCTTCGGTCAGCAGGTTGCCGGTAGCGCAGGCGCCATAGAGGGTGCCCATGGTATCGAACATATCGACCATGCAGAATGCAAGCATGGTGGTAACGAACATGATGATGAAATCGCTCATGCCGTGTGCAGAGATGTAGGCGGAGAAGTCGAAGCCCTCGGTGATGACCTTGCCGAATGCCATGGTGCCGAAATCACGGAATGCACCGAAGAAGTCGGAGGACAGGTTGGAAGCAACGCTGGTTGCATAGAAATCGGGAACGGTGATGAAGCCGAGGATGTAGTAAGCAGCTGCGCCGCCGAGCATGCCCCAGAGGACAGCGCCCTTCACCTTGCGGTGACCCATAGCACCGATTGCGAAAACAGCAAGAATGGTGACGATGATGGGCATGATTTCGGGCCAGGTAACGCTGCCTGCAAGCAGGTTGAACGAGTGCAGGTTCACGAGGGTAGCACCGTCGTCAACAACCAGACCGACATTCTGCATGCCGATGAAGGCGATGAACAGGCCGATACCGGCGGAGATAGCGACCTTGACACACTCGGGGATTGCCTTGAAGATCATCTTGCGAAGACCGGTGACGGTCAGCAGGACGAAGACGAGACCGTCAACCAGAACGCAGACAAGCGCGTTTGCATAGCTCAGACCGAAGGCGAAGCAGACGGTGTAGACGAAGAATGCGTTCAGACCCATGCCGGAAGCCTGAGCCAACGGCAGATTTGCCAGCAGACCGATCAGAACGGTACCGATGACAGCGGAAATTGCGGTTGCGATGTAAACTGCACCGTAGGAAACGGTTCCCAGGTCAGCAAACATGCCGGCGTTGACCATCAGAATGTAGGCCATTGCCATGAACGTGGTGATACCGGCGACGATCTCGGTACGGACGGTGGTGCCGCGTTCGTTCAGTTTGAAGAATTTCTCCATTGTAGAAATATCCTCCCATCCCTCTTTTTCATTTTTGACCAAAAAGTTTTTGGAGAACAAAAACTTTTTACAGATTTTATTATACAGACATAGATTCCGGAATACAATCAATTTTCATGCATAGAATCTCACAAAAAAATACAAACCCTTTTTGCGGTTATGCACAAAGTTTTGAAAACCGTTCGGCATGGCTGAAAAGATTTGACTTTTATGAAGATACATCCTATAATATTGAAGCAAAATTTGTGCTGCAGTGCAGCAATAAGGAGAGAATTCCATGAAATACGAAATGACGATTGCGGGTCTCAAGCGCGAGCTGTCTCTGTGCCCCGTTGCAGAAGATTTGTATATTGCTCCCTTCATCATGTTCGGTGATCCCGAAATCACTGTTGCAGCAGCTGCCGAGCTTCTGAAAAAGGTGCCGGCTGAATATGACTACATGCTGACCGCTGAGGCAAAGTCCATTCCTCTGATCCATGAGATGGCCAGACAGTCCGGCGCGGAAACCTACTTCATTGCGCGCAAGAAAATGAAGGTCTATCTGACGAACGCGCTGCATGTCACGGTCCATTCCATCACAACGCAGAATGAGCAGGATCTGTATCTGTCCGGGGAAGATGCCGCAAAGATCAAGGGCAAAAAAATCCTGATCGTGGACGATGTGATCTCCACGGGCGATTCTCTTCGCGCGATGGAAGAGCTTGTCACTCAGGCAGGCGGCGAGATCGTCGGTCGTATGGCCGTTCTGGCAGAGGGCAAAGCCCAGAGCCGGGATGATATCATCTATCTGGAGAAGCTTCCGGTCTTCAACGCTAAAGGCGAGATCGTCGGCTGAGTTTCAAGAAAACATTTCAGAGCCGGGAGAAATCCCGGCTCTGTTTTTATATTGCGGTGCTTGCGCTGAAGGAAGCACTATGTTACAATAAGGTAAATGATATTTACAATGGAGGACGGAGCATGACCTTCGGTGAAAAACTGAAACAGAGACGTCAGCAGCTCGGGCTGACGCAGAAGCAGACGGCAGGCGACAAAATTACAAGAAATATGCTTTCACAGCTGGAAAACGATCTTGCAAGGCCGTCAGTCGCCACATTGGAGTATCTGTCGCAGGTTTTGCAGGTCAGCCCGTCGTGGCTTTTGGACAGGAAGCCGGCAGGCGAAGAATCAGAGATTGCGGAGGCCAGACAGCTGCTGGCGCAGAAGAAATATGCCGAATGTCTCAGCGTGCTGGAGCAGATGGAGGAGCAGGGAGATGAGGCACTTCTCATCGATTCCATGGCGGCTCTGTTTTCTGCGGAGCAGGCGCTGGGCGATGAGCGGTTTGCCGATGCACAGACCTTGGCTGCCCGTGCGGTTTCAAAGTCGGAAAGAAGCTTATACCGCAGCCCCGAGCTGTGTGTGCGTGCGTCGGCGGTGATTGCACGGTGCCGGACAGAGGCAAAGCAGGATGCGCAGCAGGCGGTGGATGCCTATAAGGAAGTCTATCTGCAGGCGCAGAATAATGTGCGCTATCATCTGTTTCTGGCGCGATATGCGCTGGAACAGGAGCATATTCAGGCTGCGGAGCGGGAGATCTGGTCGATTGCGGATTTGCCGGATGAAAACCGGGCGGAGTATCTGATCCTGCGCGGGCGCATTGCCGCGCGAAAGGAAGAATACGAAAATGCAAGGCTCTATCTGCAGCAGGCGGAGGCAGATGAGCTGCCCAAAATCCTTCGCAGAGAGCTGTACCGCTGCATGGAGATCTGCAGCCGGGAGACCGGTGATTTCCGGTCGGCTTACGAATACGCGGCGAAACAGCTGGCGTTGTAGGAGGACGGCATGAAAAAACTTCTTTTCATCCTTTGGCAGTGGAGCTGGGGACTGGCGCAGACGCTTGCCGGAGCAGTAATCTGGCTTTTGTCGCGGAGATGCAGACATTTCTGGTATCACGGCGCATATGTGACGGTTTGGAAGCATCGCTCTTCTGCGGCGTTGGGCATGTTCATTTTTCTGGCGGATGAGCCGGATCTGGTACAGAAGAGACTGCTGGTGCATGAGTACGGACATACGGTGCAGTCGCTGCTGCTCGGCCCCTTGTTTCTGCCGTTGGTGGGACTTCCGTCCGTCCTTCGGGCGCTTACATGGAACGGCGGTAAACGATCCTATTTTTCCGCCTATCCGGAAAAATGGGCAAACAGACTTGGCGAATGGGTCACAAATGAAAAAGCGCCCAAATAAAGAAAAAACCTTGCGATACGAATTTGTATCGCAAGGTTTTGTGCTTTTCGGGGAATGATTACTTGTGGATGGAAGCAGCGAAAGCGGCCTTGTCAGCAGCCTTGAAGTAGGCACTGCCGGCAACGAAAACATTGGCGCCTGCCTGCTTGCAGACCTCTGCGGTCTCCACATTGACGCCGCCGTCCACTTCCAGTTCGCACTCGGGCTTGCGCTCGTTGATGTATTCGCGGATCTTGGCAACCTTCGGCATCATGTCTGCCATGAAGGACTGACCACCGAAGCCGGGTTCCACGGTCATGACAAGGATGAGGTCGCACAGATCGATGTAGGGCAGAACTGCCTCGGCAGGGGTCTTGGGCTTGACGGAGATGGCAGCCTTGACGCCCTTGGCGCGGATCTTGCGAAGAGCCTCGAGGGTGTTTTCCTCGGTATCGGCTTCCACATGGATGGTCAGGATGTCAGCACCTGCATCGCAGAAGCGCTCGACATAGCGGACGGGACGGTCGATCATCAGATGGACATCGAGCACCATGTCGGAGACCTTGCGGATCGCTTCGATGACGCAGAAGCCGATGGACATATTGGGAACAAAAATGCCGTCCATAACGTCTACATGGGCATAGTCAGCACCGGTATCCTTCAGAAGCTTCATGTCGCGTTCAAGGTTTGCAAAATCTGCAGAGAGGATGGAAGGGGAAAGCTTGTTCATAGGGTTGCCTCCTGTAAAAGAATCTGTAATCATGCACCAAATGAGCCGGTGCGTCATAGAAATGCTCATGCGGTAATGATGCCCGGGGAAGCTCTCCTCCCACGCAGAGGGCGTACCGCTTGAATATGGGGGCCGCCGAAAGGCGGCCTCTGCAAAGACTAACAGTATTATACTCTTTTGTCAAATTGCTGTCAATTTGATTTACCGAAAGCCGCGCCTTGACTTTCTGTTTTTGGCGCGATAAGATAAAAAAGACGAAGAAGATTTTCAGAAAGGAATTCCTGACGGTATGAAGAAAAAAAAGAAATCCGTTGTGCCGACTTATGTGGTCGGACTGGTTTGGCTTTCCTATTCTCTGTCGGGAAGGCTGACCTCTCTGTCCGGACTGCTTGGATGCGGAGCCTTGTCGCTTCTGGCGTTTTTGATCGCGAAAATCTTCTTCCCGGACAAGACCATGACGGAAGAAGAGATTGCCGCCGAAGAGCAGGCTGAAAAAGAAAAGCAGGAAAAAGCTGCGCAGAAAAAGAAAGAGGAAGCCGAGCAGAAGGCAAAGAAGCAGGCGCAGAAGCCTGCGGCCCCGCGCACGCAGACGCAGGAACTGCTGGATCAGGGTGCAGAGTATGTTGCCCGGATCAAAGAACTGAACGAGGAAATCCCCGATTACAAGCTCTCCGCGCAGATCCGTCAGATCGAGATCCTGACGCAGAAAATTTTTGACTATGTGAAGATGCACCCCGAGAAAGCAAAGGGCATCAAGCAGTTCATGAACTACTATCTGCCGACAACCATCAAGCTGCTGGAGCAGTATGTGGTACTGCAGAATCAGGGCCTTCGCATGGGCAATATCGACGAAGGTATGAAGAAAATCGAAGATATGCTGGACAAGGTCATCGTGGCGTTCCAGAAGCAGCTGGACAGCCTTTTTGAAAGCGATGTGGTGGATATCACGGCAGATATCCGTGTCATGGAGCAGATGATGGCGAGCCAGGGCCTGACCGGCAAAGATACATTTTAAGGAGTGACAGACATGGAAGAAGGAAAGATCCCTCAGCTGACGCTGACCCCCGATTTTGAAACCGTGGAAGAACCGGTTGTCAAGGAGCCGGATTTCCTGCAGAAGCAGGAGGCGGCGCCGAATGCAGGCCCCGATATGTCCACCTTGAGCCCGGCAGAGCAGAAGGTCGTTCTGGACTTTGCTTCCAAGATCGATCTGACGGACTCGGCGCTTGTTGTTGATTACGGTGCAGCTGCACAGAAAAAGATCGCAGATTTTTCCGATACGGCACTTGCCAATGTCAAGACCAAGGACATGGGCGAGATCGGCGATATGGTTGCCAGCCTTCTTGTGGAGCTTCGTACCTTTGAAGAGCCGGAGAAGAAGGGCCTTGCAGGACTGTTCCAGAAAGCAAAAACCTCCACGGAGGAAATGAAGGCCAAGTACGGCATTGCGGAAAAGAATGTAGACCGCATCTCCGAGGAACTGGAAAAGCATAAGCTCACGCTCATGAAGGATTCCGCCATCATGGATCAGATGTATGACCGGAACCTGGAATACTTCAAGGAACTGACCATGTACATCCTGGCAGGCAAGCAGCGTCTGGAGCAGGAACGCGCCACCACGCTGGTGCAGCTGCGCGAAAAAGCCGAGCAGACCGGTCTTGCCGAGGATGCGCAGGCTGCCAACGATTTTGAAAACAAATGCACCCGCTTTGAAAAGAAGCTGCATGATCTGGAACTGACCCGCGTGATCTCCCTGCAGACTGCACCGCAGATCCGCATGATTCAGAATAACGACAATGTCATGATGGAGAAGATTCAGACCTCCATTATGAACACCATTCCTCTGTGGAAGAATCAGATGGTTCTGACCCTCGGCATTGCCGATTCGCAGAAGGCTATGGAAGCCCAGCGAAAGGTCACGGATATGACCAACCAGCTGCTGGCGAAAAATGCGGATATGCTGAAGATCGCCACCGTGGAGACCGCCAAGGAATCCGAACGCGGCATCGTGGACATCGAAACTTTGAAGCACACCAACGAGAGCCTGATCTCCACGCTGGATGAAGTCCTGCAGATTCAGACCGAGGGTGCACAGAAGCGCAGAGAAGCAGAGCAGGAGCTGCGCAGAATCGAAGGCGATCTCAAGCAGAAGCTGCTTGAGGCCCGCGACGGCAGAAAGTAAGCGGTATGGCAGGTTTTTTGAAAAATCGTCGCAATGCGCTGATCATTACAGCCCTCATGATCGTGCTGTCACTGGTGCTGAGTTATGCAGTTTCCGCGGTTCGTGTGGAATATGAGCCGTACTCGACCGGTGCAGCATCGAGATACGCAAACAAGAACTATAAGCAGTTTCGGCAGTATGTGGAGGATCAGGCAGGCATTCTCAAAAAGGATGCCGAAACAGCGGCAGCCAAGTACATCGCGCAGATGTGGTACAGCTTTGAAAGCATCATTGGGGTCAAAACCGTCAGCCGTCTGAATGGCGAAGATCTGCAGACGGCAGCATCGCAGACGCTGCAAAAAGCGCCATTCTCCCAGTGTGACGGTTTGGTTCTGATTGACGCGCGGACCGGAAGCTGGTATGCAGTTTTCAGCAGCGATTTTGAAAGATATGCCGAGCAGGGGCTGCAGGGACTGTTTGAAAAGATGCTGGGAAGCACCATCGAAGAAAAGCGTGCAGGCAGAACTGTTGCAGAACTGCTGCGGGAGCTGACGCAATGGATGAAGGAACATCTTCCCCGTGTACAGCAGCCGAGCGGTCTGGAAGGCGTTGTGGAAGAGGTTCTGGAACGTTTGCAGTTGGTTCGCAAGCTTTTGAAGCCGCTTCTCAAGCCTATCCTGATTGCACTGGTTGTCGTGCTGGTGCTCAAGGATGCGCTGAGCGGAAAGAAGAAATAAACGAAAAGAAACGGGGTATGCCCCGTTTCTTTTTTTTGGAAAAAAACTCCTGCGTAAATTCTGCTCAAGCGGGCATACTGAATAAAGAAGCCGATGGGCTTTACAAGGAGGAAGAATTATGGATTTCACGAACTGCAAGGCGAATAAATCAATCGAATGCACAGTCACATCCTGCGACCATCATTGCGGCACGGAGAACTACTGCTCTTTGGATGCTGTCAGCATCGGCACGCATGAGTCCGACCCCAAGGTCTGCCAATGCGTAGACTGCATGTCTTTCGTCAAGAAGTAAGCAGGTACAGAAAATCCCCTCAGCTTCGGCTGAGGGGATTTCATCTTTTAACAGCAAAAGACCATGGGACATCCGCCGCAGAACAGATTCATAAAGCTGTATGCGGCGCACATGCTGCAGCATGTGCGGGAGAAGTCCATCTTCCCGAAATTCTGACTCTGTCTTGTTTCATGATAGGCTTCACCGTTCTGCTCAATCTGCTGCTTCATACGCAGATACTCTTCATTGCCGGGATCCATTTCGCAGGCCTTCTGAATCTGCTCATAGCCGAGAACCCGGCTGCCGAGATTTGTGTTGCAGATAGCGGCATAATAATACCATTTTGCCGTACGCCGTTCGGGCGGAACGACATTCAGAACGCGAAGTGCGGAATAGTAATCACGCATCATGACCCAGCGCCTTGCCTGCTCCACGGGATCGCCGGTATTCTGCTGTGACTGCTGCTGATGCCAGCCGGCGAAGGGGTCGGCGTACTCACGGTAGGTGGTCTTCGCAGCGGGAGGATTCTTGATCTGATCGTAGGCTGCGTTGATCCTGTTCATCATCTCCGCCGCGTGGGCATCACCGGGGTTCATATCCGGGTGATATTTTTTTGCCAGCGTTCGATATGCTTTTTTGACTTCTTCATCCGTGGCATTCGGGCTGAGGCCCAGCACGGCATAGGGATCATTGATCATGGGAAGACTCCTTTCCCGGCATAAATGCCTGCTGGAACTTTGCCCAAACGCCGGAATAGAGAATATTTCGCAGAAGCTCGATGTCCTGCACCAGCGGCAGCCGCTCAAACGCTTCGGCGGCATCGCCGATCAGCAGCTGCAGCTGCGGCTCAAATTCTGCGCCGGAGGAAAGACCGAGGGGCAGAAGCGGATTGTAGCTTCCGCTTTTTCTGTCTTTCTCTAAATCGCAGGCAGCATCGAGATAATAAATGAATTTTCCGAGGGAGAAACCGAAGCTGTGCAGCGGTTCCTGCCAGTGGTCTTCTTTTATGACGAAGAGCGCGGCCATCAGGTTCCCGAAGGCATTGGCGGCATCCTCCGTGAAGTCGGTCTGTGCTGATTTTTCCGCATCTGCCAGAAGAGAGAGGTTTTCGCGGATTGCCAAAAGTTGAGCCGGATACTGCAGCTCGGCTTTTTGGACGGCTTTTTTTAAGAGCGCTGCTTCTCCTCGGCGAAGAAGATTCCGGTCATCCTCCCAGTCATCCATACAGTTGAAATAGGCCAGCGCGGCGTTCATCGCGGCAGCGTAGCGCGTAAACTCGGTTTCATAAAAGGGACGCGGCTTTGCAGGATGCAGCAGGCAGCGGCCGGAGGAGAAAGACTCATCAGGCTCATAAAGAGAGGAGAGCAGCAGCGTCAGAAGGGTCATATCGTAGTTCAAAGCCAGACGGCTGGCAGAGCCGTATTCCCGGTTCAGCGTTCTGCAAAGCCCACAGTAAAATCCGCGGTAGCGCGAGAGCTGTTCCGGCGAAAGCCGCGCCGCATCCGCAATCACATAACCGAACATCCGCATACCTTCCTTTCAGATCCTTTTGTGACTATAACACAGTTTCCGGCAAATGGAAAGAAAAACTGTTCTGCGATCAGGAAGTGTTTGTCGAAACATGGATTATTTACTTGAGAATAAAGAAAAATTGTCGAATATCTTTGCGCAATACAAAGAAGAAAAAAACATATCTACGGATTATTACAAAAAGTTTTCGACAAAATAGGAAAAATAAGGAAGCAGATTAACGGGAAATTGAAAGAAATTACTATATATTGGAAATGTTTTGTCGAATTATGCAGAAAAAGTGCGATAAGTTTATATTCCAAATCAGCGAAAAATGTGTTTCAATGGCAACGGGAGGCGAAGCGTGATGAAGGAACCGAGAACGAGCGAAAGCAGCAGAAGTCTGATCCATGTCCGCGATACGCGAACCTGGACCGGGAAGAAGCTGCATCTGGAGTACTACCTGGTCAGCTGCGCAGTCATGGGCGGCTGCGCCGAGAGCTACGGCGTAGAGGTCAAGGCCAGCAGCGAAAGCGGCACCGACTATGCGGGAATCGAGAATATCACCATGACGGGCACGAAAATACTGGAGCTGATCGACCTGCTTGCGGCAGGAACGGTAACGCCGACGGGGCTTGCGGATGTTGTGCAGGACTGGCTTTGAAACGATCCCGGAAAAACAGTAGACAATTCGACATTTTATGTGTATAATTCTTGAGAGAAGTTTCAAAAACCGGAGGAAAAAGACCATGAAATGCCCGTTTTGCAGCTATGAGGAGAGCAAAGTCGTTGATTCCCGCCATTCCGAGGACGGACAGTCGATTCGCAGAAGACGCGAGTGTCTGGCGTGTCAGAAGCGGTTTACGACCTATGAAACCGTAGAACGTGTGCCCATGGTTGTTGTGAAGCGCGACGGAACCCGGCAGTCCTTTGACCGGAACAAGGTACTCAACGGTATGCTTCGTGCCTGCGAAAAGCGCCCGGTGGCACTGGCAGATATGGAACTGGCTGTGGATGAGATCGAGCAGAATATTCAGAATTCTCTGGATCGGGAGGTTTCCACGGAATCGATCGGCGAGCAGGTCATGGAGAAACTGAAGCCGATGGATGAGGTTGCCTATGTGCGTTTTGCCTCGGTCTACCGTCAGTTTAAGGACATCAACAGCTTCAAGCAGGAACTGGACAAGATTCTGGCCGGAAAATAAGAAACATAGAATCCGCTGCGATGACGGCATCGCAGCGGATTTTCTGCATCTAAAGAATATTGTAGGACAGAGGAAGCTCCACCTGCCGCATATGGCGGATGGTTTCCATCAGACTTGCTGCGGTGGCAAGAAAATCATCCATATCCCGGACGCGGATATATTCGCGCAGCTGCGCAAGATCGGTGGCGACCTGATCCACCTCGTCATGGGCAAGTACGGCGGAAAAGTATGACTCACGCTGCTTCCAAGCCTGCTCTGCCCGGGAAAGGGCAGCGCTGGCAGAAGGGAAATTCTGCTCGAAGGCGTACTCATAAGATGCCGTGAGCGCGTCCAGTGTTTTGGCTGCAGATGAACGAATGAAGCACATGGAAAAGATGCAGAAGGCAAGGACAACGGCCAGAATCCCGCTGGCAATCAGAATATGTTTCATTTCTGTTCCTCCTGCCGGACGGAAAGATACAGCCTGCCGTCCGGCTCTGCGGTGAGAAGAAAGACGTCCTGCAGATGCAGATTGTGATCCTGCAGAATTTTCTGCACCCAGCTCCGGGTCTTGCCGAGCAGCGGCAGGTTCGTCTCCATCAGCCTGCCGCCGGAAATGACAGTGACGGGAAGACGGCGGCTGCATGCCTGCACACCGGCGTCCTTTGCGCAGGCAGGTTCATATTTCGGATAAAGCAGCACGGAGATCGCACCGCCGGTTTCCAAAATCGCGTACTGCACGGTCGTCAGATCGGTCACGCCCTGCATACGCAGATATTCCGTCAGTTCGTCCGGATTGACCCGGGTCTTTTTCATGTTGTCCTGCAGCAGTTTTCCGTTTTCCATCAGGATGACGGGCTTGCCGCAGAAAAACCGGCGCATGGGAACGCTGCGATAAATGAGAACGGACAGAATCAGCTCGATGGATAAGACAACCAGAATCGGAATCAGACCGGCGAGCAGGGGAATAGCGGTGTCCTGCATGGGAACTGCCGCCAGATTTGCAATCAGCATGGTGACTACGAATTCCATGGGTTCCATCTCGCCCAGCTGACGCTTTCCCATCAGACGGACGGTAAGGATCAGTGCCATGTATAGAATGATTGCGCGAATAAAGGAAATGAGCATCTATGTTTCACCTCATTTGCCAGTTTTGACAGACAGAAGGGATTTTATACAGAAAATAAAAAGCGGTCTTCCGAATGGAAGACCGCTTTGATCAGACGCAGGCGTGATTACCGGATCAGTCCGGTGATGAAAATCTCCAAACCGATGCCGATGAGGATGAGGCCGCCGAGAACCGAAGCTTTTCCCGCCAGCTTTGTGCCGAATTTTTTACCGATGGCAAGACCTGCCATGCAGATCACGAAAGTCACGATGCCGATAATGAATGATTCAATGAGGGCCTCGGCAGCGGAATAGTACGCAATGGTGAAACCGACAGAAAGGGCGTCAATGGAGGTGGCGATGCCCTGCAGCAGAAGTGCGCCCACGCCCACGGCAGGGGGTTCTGCTTCCTCGGTTTTATTGCGGATGCCGTCCAGCAGCATACTGCCGCCGATATAGGCCAGCAAAATCAGCGCGATCCATGGAATGAACTTCTGAAATGCGGAAAAGGCCTCGGCGATGGCGTGTACACAGAACCAGCCGATCAGCGGCATGGCAATCTGAAAGCCGGCAAATACGCCTGCAATGACGCACATTTTTCCGGGCTTCATCTGCGGCTCATTCAGTCCGTTTGCCATCGATACGGAGAAGGCGTCCATGGCCAGTCCCACGCCGAAAGCGACGGCGTTCAGAAAAAAGAGAAAAGAAAGATTCATGACTTCTACTCCGATCTTTTTCGGGTGATTCTTATGCAGTATAGCATTCTCTGATGCTCCATGCAAGGGAGAAAAAGTTTTTCTGTTCTTTTGTTCGCGTTTATGGTATAATATCAGAAATATCGGAATGATTCCGGAAATAGAGGAGTCAATATGAAACAGGAACAGTCATCTGAGCGGCTGGATTATCTCAGCGGCGAACGGCAGAAGCCGGAGGAGCATTATACGGACAGACCCGTCCAGCACCGGATCCTTGCGTGGGTTCTGCTGGGTGTGGTGATCTTCGCGATTGCGGGTATGTGCTACTGGCAGATGTTCGGAAGGTTCTGAGCCGGAGGGAGTTATGGTCATATTGGGAATCGACCCCGGCTATGCTACAACGGGTTTCGGCGTCGTTCATGCCGAACGGGGGGCATTTCAGCTTCTCAACTACGGCGTGATCACAACGCCGAAGGATTTGGAGTTTTCACAGCGGCTGGTCATGCTGTATGACGATATGACGCAGCTGATCGAAACGGTAAAGCCGGATACCGTCGCGTTGGAAGAACTTTTCTGGGGCAACAATGTCACGACCGGCATCGGCGTCAGCCACGGGCGCGGCGTGATCCTGCTGGCGATCGCAAAGGCAGGCATCCCGCTTTTTGAGTATACGCCGAATCAGGTCAAGCAGGCCGTAGTCGGCTACGGCGGCGCAGGAAAGCTGCAGGTCATGGATATGACCAAACGGCTTTTGCACATGGAGAAGGTCGCAAGGCCCGATGATGCGGCAGATGCCATCGCAATTGCTCTGTGCCATGCCAGAAGCAATACTTCACTTTTGAGTCAGAAGGGGTATCAGTAAATGTTTTACTATCTGAACGGTACCATTACGATTCTGGATGCAGGTCTTGCGGTGGTGGACTGCGGCGGCGTGGGCTACGGCTGCCATACCACCAATTATACGCTCAGCAAGCTGCAGCTCGGAAAGGAAGCCAGGCTGTTCACATACTGTAATATAAAAGAGGATGCCTTCGACATCTATGGCTTCGCCACCCGCGAAGAGCTGAACTGTTTTGAGCTTCTTTTGAGCGTTTCCGGTGTCGGCCCAAAGGCGGCACTGGCGATTCTGTCCACAGTTACGCCGGATCAGTTTACGCTGGCGGTCATGACGCAGGATTCCAAGACGCTGACCATGGCGCCGGGTGTGGGCAAGAAAGTGGCGCAGCGTATTTTACTGGAGCTGAAGGATAAGATTGCAGGCAAACAGCTGGAATTGAACGGCGCTTCCATGTCGGATGTGGCACCCATGCGCGGCGGCAAGACCGCGGAGGCCACCGCTGCACTGGCAAGTCTTGGCTACAGTCAGACAGAGATCGGCGCCGCCCTCAAGGGCTTGGATGTGGAGAATATGAGCGTCGAAGAGATCGTGCGGCAGTCTCTGCGCGCCATGGTGCGGCAGTAAGGAGGGGCAGACATGAGTCTTGAATTTTCGCAGGAATATGAAGCACCCATCGTGACCACCAGCCTGACACCTATGGACGACGGCGAGATTTCGCTTCGCCCCAAAACGCTGGAGGACTATACCGGTCAGGAAAAAGCCAAGGGAAATCTTGCCGTCTATATTGAGGCGGCCCGCAGAAGAAACGAGCCGCTTGACCATGTGCTGCTTTACGGCCCTCCGGGTCTCGGCAAGACGACGCTGGCAGGCGTCATCGCCAACGAAATGGGCGTAAACATCCGTATCACCTCCGGCCCTGCCATCGAAAAGGCCGGTGATCTGGCGGCACTTCTGACGAATCTTTCTGCCGGGGACATTCTCTTTATCGATGAAATTCACCGGCTGAACCGCTCTGTGGAGGAGATTCTGTACCCGGCCATGGAGGACTATGCCATCGATATCATCATTGGCAAAGGCCCTTCCGCCAACTCCATCCGGCTTGATCTGCCGCGCTTTACGCTCATCGGCGCAACCACCCGCGCAGGTCAGCTTTCCAGTCCTCTGCGTGACCGTTTCGGCGTGCAGCTGCGGCTGGAACTCTACACGACGGAGGAGCTTGCGAAGATTGTTTCGCGTTCCGCTGCGCTTCTGGGCATCGAGATCGATTCTGCGGGTGCGGAGGAGATTGCCTCGCGCTCCCGCGGAACGCCGCGTATTGCTAACCGGATGCTGCGCCGGGTGCGCGACTTTGCGGAAATTTTCCATGACGGCGTGATTACAAGAGAGGCAGCCGACCATGCGCTTTCCAAGCTGGAGGTTGACAGACTCGGCCTTGACGCCATCGACCGCCGGATGCTGACGGCCATCATCCGGAACTATAACGGCGGCCCCGTGGGCCTTGAAACACTGGCGGCCACCATCGGCGAAGAGGCGGTGACGCTGGAGGATGTTTACGAGCCGTATCTCATGCAGATCGGCTTCCTCACTCGCACACCGCGCGGCCGCTGCGTGACGCAGCTGGCCTATGACCACCTGCATATCGCAAATAAAACTGCGCAGCAGGCGGAGCAGCTTTCATTCTAAATTTATAGATTGGGTTGAAAAATATGGGAAAACTTTTCGGAACAGACGGTATCCGCGGCGTTGCCAATGAAACGTTGGATACTAAACTCGCCTACCGTGTCGGTCAGGCAGCGGCGATTTCTCTGAAAAATGAAAAGGCTGAAAAGCCCTTTGTCGTGATCGGCAAGGATACCCGCATTTCCTCGGATATGCTGGAAGCGGCGCTGATCGCCGGCCTGACTGCCTGTGGCTGCGATGTCGTTCGCCTCGGTGTGGCGCCGACGCCGGCAGTTGCCTATCTGACGGTGCAGCTGCATGCAGATGCGGGCATTGTGATTTCCGCTTCTCACAATCCTTATGAGCATAACGGCATCAAAATGTTCTCAGCTGAGGGCTTTAAGCTCAGTGATGAACTGGAGGGCAATATTGAATCGCTCATTCTGCAGGAAGGCGACCTTCCCGTCTGCACCCATGAAAAACTCGGCATCGTCCGTGACGCAGATGGCGAGCTGGAGCTTTATCTCGATCATCTTGCTTCCACCGTCGGCGAACTGAAGCCTTTGAAGGTGCTGTTCGACTGTGCCAACGGCGCTTCTTCCCGCACGGCCCGGGCACTTTTCAGCCGGTTCCCCATCCGCGCAGACTATATCAACGACAAGCCCAACGGCGTCAACATCAATGACCGCTGCGGCTCGACCTACATGGAAATGCTCAGCGAAAAGGTGCGCGAGGGCGGCTACGATCTGGGCCTTGCCTTTGACGGCGATGCAGATCGCTGCCTTGCCGTGGACGAAAACGGCTGCGAAGTGGACGGCGACAAGATCATGGCAATCTGCGCGGATACGCTGACACAGCAGGGAAAGCTGCAGGGAAACGGCTTCGTTGCAACGGTAATGTCCAATATTGGTTTACATAAGTATTGCAAAGAAAATGATCTGCGGCTGCTCTGCGCAGCTGTCGGTGACAGAAATGTGCTGGAACTGATGCAGAAGGAAGGCATGTGCCTTGGCGGTGAGCAGTCCGGACATATCATTTTCCTGGAGCATATGACCACCGGTGACGGTGAGCTTTCCGCCCTGCAGTTCCTCTCCATTGTGTCGCAGTCCGGGAAGAAGGTCAGCGAGCTGGCAGGCAGGATCGTTCGCTATCCGCAGGTTCTGAAAAACGTGCGTGTCAGCACAAATGAAGAGAAAAAAGCGATTATGGCATCGGACGACCTGAAGCAGGCGGTGCAGCAGGCAGAGCAGGCGCTTGCCGGAAACGGCCGTGTTCTGATCAGACCCTCCGGCACGGAGCCGCTGGTTCGTGTCATGGTCGAGGCGGGCACGATTGGGGCTGCAGAGGAGCAGACGGAGCATCTGCTGAAAGCAGTCGAAAACATACAAAAAACACTCTGAAACTAAAAAAAATTTATTACTATTGACAAAATGCGGTTTGCTGCATATAATAGCATTATTGAGAATGGTTGGGATGGAGATTTTTCCTTTTCCGCTCGCCGTTGCTCCAGGCTGGTGAATCTTTGGTTTTTCTTTGTACACTCTCTTTGGTGCATGAATCCGTTAAGATTGCACGGCAGTTTTCAGCGTATGCAGCCAAAGGCTGATCGCATATATGTCCCTGGTAACTACGAGCGCGAGCCGCAATCTCAGGGCAAAACACCACTATTTCGCTAAAGAGAGGTAAAATCAATGTACGAAGACAAGACTTTAGTATGCAAAGAATGTGGCAACGAGTTCGTGTTC
>JAEDIZ010000212.1 GCA_016296635.1 Oscillospiraceae bacterium | reverse complement strand
TATGCAGCTTCCAGACAAGCTGCTTTGTGTTCCCCTTATCCACCATTATAGCATCCTCTCCCTGCACTTGATACGAGAGAGTCTTTGCATTCTCTGTATCCAGGGCCATACCAACACTCGTCATTTCTATAAGATTCATGGTAATATATGCCGCCTCGTTGGAATTAGCATACTCATACAATCGTTTTGTATCGCTGTATTCTTCCCGCGTTAGCTCAACCCCCTCCGGCAGCCAGCCGGCGGTGATTTCTGGGACCGCTGTGCTGTCGGCGGCGGTATCTTTCGGTACGAACTTGATTTCGGTGCGGTCGTCAAAAACCTCCATCACGAAGTTCAGCGTTTTCACACGAAAACTCTCGGATGTTGCAAAGGCTGTTGTAAACAGCAGGAGCGCCATAAGGGCCACGATGGCGACCTTGTTCAGAACTTTTCCGAATCCCTTTCCGTAGCGCTTCAAATGCTTCTCGGCGGTCTTGCACCGGATGGTCTGCTTGCACCGGCGGTTCAGTTCCTCCGGGATCACCACCTCGCCGCTCGCTTTGAGCCGCTGGTTTTCCTCGATTGCCTTTTGACCCTCGACTTCCGCCACTTTATCCATGATAAGCGCAAACAGCGCGTCCTCGTACTGCTCCACCAGCAGCTCTTGTCTCGTCATATCCGTTCAACCTCCTTAATGGATCCACCTACATTATAAAATGAAATGCCTTGTCAAATCAAGAAAAACCCGCCTGCGCAGGACTTTCTTTGCAAAACGGCGTTAGTCCTTGTTATTATACTAAACACCCCTCTGGCAAAAATGCAACACAAGTATATCTCGTGAAAAGCTCTTCAAGTTATTTTATTGAAAACTTTAGTTCAACTAAAATATATGATATAATTTATCTTGAATTATTGCAAATCTATTCCTTTCGGCGCATTTCCTTTGGCCATAATATAATAGTGGCATCAAAATAAGGGAGAAAAAATATGGCGGCGTTTGGTGATTTGCTTTCGGAGCTGCGACGGGACATGAATATGACGCAGGATGAACTTGCAAAGGTTTTGTTTGTGTCCCCCGGCACCATCTCCAACTATGAAAATAACATACATTTTCCCGATGTTCCCAAGCTGAAGCAGATAGCGCAGTATTTCGGCGTGACAACGGACTACCTGCTGGGCCTTTCGTCCTGTGACCTGTCCCCCGAGGTGTTGGAGAAACGCACGGCTTCGGGAAAAACATGGAGCCAGACCATAGCGGATGTCCAGACCCTCACGCCCGACAGGCAGCGGGCGCTGCTGCGCATTCTTGACGACATGCGCACGGCCTCCATCATAGAAACGCTAAAAAAAGAGAAGGAATAAAGGACATGCTTCCAATATGTATTTTAACCATTGAAGATGAGAGCGACCGTGAGTTTATGGCCGGGGTCTACACCCAGTACCAGTGGCTGATGTATGACACCATCAAGCAGGTGATGGGCGATCACTGGTCTGCGGAGGATGTTGTGCAGACCACTTTGGTGCGGCTGATAGACAAGCTGGAAAAGCTGAAGACCCTGGATGAGCGGCACATGGTGAATTATATCATTACCGCGTGCAAACACACGGCGTATAACGAGGTGCGCAAGCATACCCGGCACCCCGTGTTCAGCATGGATGAGGCGCGCAGCACCGAGGACGGGTCGCACATGGCACACAACATGGAGTCACGGCTCATTCACGAGGAAGACCTGCGGCGGATGGCCGGCATTTGGGACAAGCTGGACGAGCGGAGCCGCTTCGTGCTGGAGGCCCGGTACATCCTGGAGAAAACGGACGCGGAGATCGGCAAGAGCCTGGACCTCACGCCCGGCAGCGTCCGTATGGTCCTCACAAGAGCACGCAGAAAGGCCTTTGACCTCATGGAAATGGCAGAGAAATAGGCGGGGCAGGCCATCGGTCCCGCACGGGCCGTCATTGGCATTTTTCGCCCCTATAACAGCAGCAAAGCGCGCCTCCCACAGCAGGAGGTGCGCTTTTTTGGCTTGTTGGGGAGCGGGCGGCTGCGACTGGGGTGGACGATGGGCGTTATGACATTGCATTCGTAAACCAAAATAATGCGCAGGGAGGTATAGGCCATTTTCGCCGCCACCCGCATGGACAGATACTGCCAGTCATGGAAAAGGGCACCGCGTAAGCCACGCGGTGCCCTTCTTAGAGTGGCATTACTAAATTGCTATTTTATTCAGTCTTGCCAATATTGATACCGGGTGTATATGCTCCGTCTCCTCGG
>JAEDIZ010000211.1 GCA_016296635.1 Oscillospiraceae bacterium | reverse complement strand
GGTGACCACGGGAATGCAGCAGATCAGCCAGATGATGTTCATAAGGAGCAGCGTTCCGACCAGAGAGAGCTTCTGCATCACCGGAGAATCGATGTTAAAAAGATTTCGCATAATGTTTTTACATTCCTTTGTTCTTGCAGTTTACGCTGAAGAGCAGTATGGATTTTATCCAAAGAAAAAATGCAAAACTGGGACAGACAAAGCCGTCTGTCCCGGTTTGCCGGATTCATTTATTCGCCGATGATCATGACCTGCACGGTACGGGTGCGGGCACGGGTCTGATCCCAGTCGATGAAGTGGATGCGGCCGAACTCGCCGAGATCCATTTCGCCGTCGGCCATGACAATGGTCACATTGCGGCCGATGATGGAGGAACGCAGATGGGCATCGGTGTTGTGGCAGCCGAAGTTGTCCTCGCCGACGGATTCTGCAAAGTCCAGAGCCTTGCGGCCGGGATGCAGATACATACCCTCATAGCGGCAGGTGGGGATCCATTTCTCAAAAACATTAACCAGATCCTGCTGGAGTGTTTCCAGACCCGTCATGGACATATCGAATGCACACTCCTGCGTGATGACGGAGCAGGTCGTGTGGTGGGAATAAACGACAACGATGCCGTTCTTCAGGCCGGACTTAGCGGCGATTTCCTTGACCTTATCGGTGACGTCGTGGAAGCTGACGGCACGGTCACGGGACTGGACTTTGAATGCTTCTCTGAAAACCATAAATTAACCCTCCTGCTTTTTGAGATCGTCTGCTGCTCTTCTGGTAGCGGCGATCATTTCGTCGATCATTGCGATGGGATCTTCTGCCTTCATGATGCCGGAAGCGGCGCCTGCTGCTTCGGAGCCGGCCATGATGAAGTCATATACTTCCTGCCCGCAGGTGATGCCTGCAGCCTGTTCGACCATGATGTTGGGATCAATTTCCTTGATGACTTTGATGGAGTCGCGGACATATGACATGGGGGTGGAGCCGTTGCCGCCGCCGATGATCTCGGAAGGTTCGGGGTTGAGAATGTCGGGGTGCAGCTGTGCGATAGCTTTTGCCTCGTCCAGCGTGTCAGCGCAGGCGAAAACGAGCATGTCCAGCTCGCGGGCACGGTCGATGGTGGCCTTCATCTGCGGCAGACTCATGGGCTTTTCGCAGTGGTTGATCATGACGCCGCAGGCGCCTGCAGCCTTGACACCTTCGGGCAGGATGTCTGCGCAGCCTCTGCCGGGACGCAGGGTGTCCATGTAGGTAGCCAGCACGAACAGATGCTTGGTGTTTTCTGCAACTCTGCGAATCTCCAGAGCGGGGCAGATGAACAGAACGTCGATGTCATACTTTTCAGCGGCTTTGTCTGCTGCAATGGCGTATTCCAGCAGCTTGTCGCCGTAGACATAGTTCTTTGTTCCAACTTCAAAATATGGGGTTCTGATGGTGGGTTTCATAGTTTTCACTCTCCAAATTTGTGTTTGCGGCACAATGGCCGATTTCGGAGGATCAATCCTCCATGATTTCCTTGTCTGTGCTTGCACAGATTACCTGCGCATCGGACTGCGTCAGCTGTTCGAAAATCTCCGGGCAGACGCAGTCATCCGTGATGATGATATCCAGCGCTTCAATGGGAGCGTAGGCAACATGGGCGTTCGAAGAAAACTTCGAAGAATCTGCCAGCATGATGACACGCTCGGAGTTGCGCATGGCAATTTCGTTCATACGGGCGGTTTCAAAGTCCGTTGTGGTGAACCGACTGGCATTGATGCAGCCGTCCGCACCGATGAAGCATTTGTTAAAATACAGATTGCCGAGCGCCTGCTCTGTCAGATATCCACAGAAATCCTTTCGGTTGGGACGGTATTCGCCGCCCATCAGCGTGACAGACATATAGGGCTGCAGCAATTCCAGATTTGCCAGAGAGTTGGTATAGACAACGATGTTGAGCTTTTCCTTTTTCAGATGGTAGATCATCTCGGTGCAGAAGCATTGCATGGTCGTACCAGAATCGCAGAAAATCACATCGCCGTCTTCCAGCTGTCGGCAGGCTTCCCGGGCAATCGCCGTCTTTTTTTCAATGTTGGTCCGTGCGCCCTGCTCAAAGGAATAGAGCGTCATGGCATGACTGATACATTGAATGCCGCCATGGGTACGGATGGCAAAGCCTTCCTTTTCCAGCTTGGAAAACAGACGCCGCGCCGTGGATTCCGAAATATTCAGAAGATCCATTGCATCGCTGAGAGTGAGCTTCTGCAGAAGCGAAAGCCGCGACATC
>JAEDIZ010000210.1 GCA_016296635.1 Oscillospiraceae bacterium | reverse complement strand
GCGATGCCCTGGCAGAGAAGCGGGAAGCATCGCCTTTTATCATGCAGAAAAAAGGAGAGCCTATGACTGAAAAACGAACCCCTGATTTTACATTTGCCCAGCGGCTGGGCAACACGAACTTCAAAGTCAATGTCTATTGCAAGGACGATTCCGATGTGACGTATACCGACAAGTTGCTGGAGCTGATCCGCAGCGGCATGCTGCAAAAGCCGGATGAGCAGGAAAAGCGGCAGGACAAACACGCAGCGTGATGCGCTGGAACAGAAGGTGAATGAAACCAAATGGAGGTGCACGACGATTGACAATAGGTCGGATAACCGATATAATGATGGTGGAGGGAGGATTCGCCATGACGATCAATGCCATGATGGCAAGCAGGAATATGAGCATGTACCGGCTGGCGCAGCTCAGCGGTCTGCCCAAGACAACGGTCATTGATATTTGCTCCGGGAAAAGCGCAATCTCCGGCTGCACGGCCAAAACCGTGTGGAAGCTGTCGCGGGCGCTGGGCTGTACCATGGAGGAGCTGATGGAGGAATCCGCGTATGACGCGAAAAGCGGGCGGCCCCTCTGTGCAGACTATCTGGAAAAGGGATTGCCTGCATTCCTCAAGGCATCTATTGAAGCCATGCAGGCCTCATGGGCCGTGGAGGACAGCGGCATACGGGATTTGCACTGGGATGCAGTCTGGTGCAGTCTGAATGCCGACATCAACGAAGCGGAAACGGAGCAGCTGATTACACCGGAGCAGGCTGCTCACCTGAGAACAAAATACCTGCGAATGGAGGAGCGGAATGATTGATTTCACCGGCCTTCCGAGACGCAACAAAACCTACGCAGGCGCGAACGGCAACAAGATCGCCATCGTCTATGAGGGAGCGCAGTACATGCTCAAGTTCCCGGCACCGCCCACGCGGAACAAGGAAATGAGCTATGCCAACGGCTGTGTATCAGAATATCTGGGCTCTCATATCTTTCAGATGGCGGGCATTCCCGCGCAGGATACGCTGCTGGGCGTGTACACGAAGAACGGACGTGAGCGGGTGGTCGTTGCCTGCCGGGATTTTACGACCGACGGCTCCGTTTTGCAGGACTTTGCATCGCTGAAGAATACCATCATTGATTCGGAGAGAAACGGCTATGGCACTGAGCTTTCGGACATCATGGAGGCTATTGCGGAGCAGCAGGTTTTCGATCCGGTCATGCTGAAACGCCACTTCTGGGACATGTTTATCGTGGATGCCCTGATTGGCAACTGGGACCGGCACAACGGCAATTGGGGCTTCCTGTATTACAGCGATACAGACCGGATGACGCTTGCGCCCATCTATGATTGCGGAAGCTGTCTGTATCCGCAGGCGGATGAAGCGATCATGCAGGCCACACTGGATGACCCGAATGAAAGAAACTATCGTATCTTTGAGGTGCCCGTTTCCGGCATCCGCGAAAACAACCAGAAGATCCGTTACTTCGACTTCATCTCATCGCTGAAAAACCGGGATTGCAACGAAGCGCTCAAGCGAATGGTGCCCAGAATCCACATGGATGAGATCGCAGCGCTGGTGGACGATACGCCGTTTATCACCGGGCTGCAGAAGCGTTTTTACAAAACGATGCTGGCAGAGAGAAAGGAACGCATCCTGGACTTTTCACTGACCCGGCTTTTGAAGCGCGAACGAAAGCGTGAAGCCGCAAGATAACAAATGAATCATGCGAAGGCGATATCCATCGGCACTGACCGGTGTGATACCGCCTTTTGCTTTTCCCTATTTTTCTATTGACCATTCCCGCCCCGGAGGTTACGAGGGCCTATGGAGGGTTTTATGCGAATCAATAACGACTTTATCATCGTCGGCGTGGATGCCGGCTATGGAAACATGAAGACAGCGAACACCATCTTTCCGACTGGTCTGGCGACTATGGACACCAAGCCCTACTTTGACGGCGACATCATGCACTACAACGGCAGGTGGTACCGCATCGGCGAAGGCCACAAGGCGTTCAACCCGGACAAGACGGCTGACGAGGACTTCTACATCCTCACGCTGGCTTCCATTGCCGCCGAGCTTCGGACAAAGGACATCACGGAAGCGAACATCTATCTCGCCGTCGGGCTTCCCACGACGTGGACTGTCCGCCAGCGCAATGCGTACCGCGAATACATGCTGCGCAAAAGGGATGTGGAATTCGTATTCAACGACATCGGCCATCACCTTCATTTTACTCAGTGCAGCGTCTTCCCGCAGGGCTATGCGGCGATGGTGCCCATGATGGACATGGATAAGCAGTACA
>JAEDIZ010000209.1 GCA_016296635.1 Oscillospiraceae bacterium | reverse complement strand
ATCCGTGACCAAGGTTTTCACCACGGGGTGTCCAACTTGTTATTGCAATTTGCGTATTTCTTTTTTTGCTTATCTATTTTGACGGGTTCAGAAACATCTTCTGGAGTTTATTCCATTAACGATTCCTCACATTAGAACTGAAATTCAATTTGCTCAGTAACCGCACTTGATATATAGAAAGTGCGCTGATCCTTTTCCACGGAGAAGAAAAAGGGATTATTGACTGCCCTTATGTACGGTGTCTGGGGTCAGCGGTGCATTTTTGCCCCAGTCCCACTCTTGCAGAAGATCCATCTTGTCCTGATGCTCACAGAAATATTGAAGAGAGCATTCTGCTTTCATAGAACCCTCGCATTACCTGAACAGTTTCATAGATTTCCGTTTATATCGTCGGTTGAAGCACTACGTCCAGTTCTCCGTCATCCAATCTGTTGACGAGGATTTTTACGGGATTACCCTTCGCCCAGACAGGGTCGGCAGCCGCTTTTTCCGACCACTTCTCATAGAAGCCGACCACCTTATCATTCAGCAAATCCTCAGCCTTTTTGCGGGCTTGAGCCGCATCTTCAAGTGATTCATAGGTGCCAAGGAAATACTGCTTGTGCTGAAATACGATTTTCGCCAGATAGCGGCCTTTGATATAATACACACCTTTGACGCCAGTGGTGTTGTTTTTTGGAGTTTTCCTGCTTTTCAGCGCATCTATGCTTGTCCCATCTACATGGGTAAGATATCCGGCAAGAGCCTTGTCATGCTCCTTTTTCTTGCAGCCGCAGCTCTGCTGTCCGCAATACATCAGGTTGTTGTAAGAAACATCTATCTCGTTGCCGCAGTCGCAGCGGCAATGCCAGATCACAAACCCCTTTGCGTCCCGCTTATTCGTGGAGCATACTGCAGTCAATCGCCCAAAGCGCTGACCGGTGATGTCGGAAGAAGCATAATTCTTTGTGCTCATGCAGCCGCAATGTGTCTTGCGCCCAGATACCAGCTCCGCTGCCGTGGCCTCACAGGTATATCCGCAGCTACACAGACATGTCCAGTACGCTCCCATCTTTGTGCGCTTTTTGCTTCGTCCAATCACTTTCAGATCGCCGAAGGTCTGACCTAACAAATTATACGCCGTAGCCTGATGCGCTCTTTCTTTACGCAGACATCCGCAGCTCTGGGAACCGCCGTGCTTCAATGACCGCTCCAGCACATATCGCTCCGTGCCGCAGTCACAGCGGCAGAAATATTTCCTTTCTCCCCGTGGCGTGGCAGCAACCCTGTCCAAAACTGTCCAGCGCCCGAAGCGTTGGCCGTTTTCAAGTTCCTTCACTGTTTTCTTTTCTTCCATGTTGCGTATTTACAGCTCCTCACAAGAGAAAGCAACCTCCTTCAAAAGCGCATAGTAGCAACTATCGCAGAGCTGCCCTGCCCCCTGAATATACGCTTTGCGCTGGGAGATTGGTGTACTTTTGGGCACATCGGTCAAGCGTCAGCACAGGACGCAGCGCTCCCTATCTTCTCCACAAGCGTTGCCTGGTTGAGAGTCTCCGCGGCATTGCTTGCCCATATTGATGTTGTTTGCCATTTTAAACCTCATTTCTCCGTCTGCGTTGGGATAGGAGAAGGCGCAATTACCGCCGCCCGATTGCAGAACACCGTTACCCGCGTTTTACCGCCTTTGGTGCAGGTATAGAGGACGAGATCGTACCCGCTGTTCTGGACGGCATCCACCTCGTCCGGCTTCAGCGTTTCGATTTTTTCAACGGAGTAGGTATTGACGATGCCCTCCATGTCCGTAAAAATAATGGTATCGCCTTTTGTCAGCTCTTTCAGTCGTCCGAAATGGTTCTCATAGTTGTGCGCGGCGATCACCAGATCATCGGTGCGGGAAGAGCCAAACTGACGGCAGGGGGCAACCTTCAGCCGGGTATAGTCCCAATCCGCCATGACCGGCAGCTTCAGCGCCAGCACGGGGATCTCCACATAGCCCACATACTCATAGCCGTCCAGCGTGACCACAGGCATTTCCGGGTCAAGAGCCGTTGGGGAAGGGGTAGCGGTGTTGCCCCCTTTGTTTGGCATGGTTGCTGCGGGCGTATCCGTTGTCTGTGCCGCAATGGCCGCTTCAATGTCTGTCAGCAGGTTCTCGGCTTCCTGCCCGGCGTGCGCGTCCTCATAGCGGTTATACAAGAGAAGGAGCAGTGCCGACAGAATCAGCACTGCTCCCACTGCTACGATGGCAATGCCCGTTTTTTTAGGCATTATTCTGCTTCTTTTTCTTCATGAGAATCGCCCCACCGAGAGCAACAAGGGCAA
>JAEDIZ010000208.1 GCA_016296635.1 Oscillospiraceae bacterium | reverse complement strand
CAAATATCTCCGCCGAAGATTTGAACGAAAAGGCTTTCCTCATCAAATGATGTAAAAATAAAGGAGCGCCAAACAATGAGCGAGTGGAAGAAGACATGGTGCTGTCTTTGTGCCGTGACCTGTAGCCTCGAGATGGAAGTCGAAAACGGGAAAATTATCAGTGTCCGCCCGGATCCGACAAGTCCTCGCAGCAACGGTTATTGCTGCCGCAAAGGAAGATCGGCAAAGTATTTCGTTGACCATGGTGACAGAGTCCTGTACCCCAGAAAAAGGGTTGGCGATCATTATGAGCGCATTACATGGGAACAGGCATATCTGGAAATCGCCGAAAAAGCAAATGCGATTTTAGAAATCCACGGTCCACGCTCTGCTGCCGTGATCGGAGCCGGAACTGCGGCGGTGCAAACCGCAGCCGGGACGGCAGCCCCTTTACTTGCAGCAATTGGCAGCAGATATATCTTCAACCCCATTGGGGTCGAATTCATGGCGGATTGGTGGAGTCATGGCAGAATATTTGGAGACCAGTCTCATTTCCTCGAAGCGGATGATGAACGCACAGAGGTCATGATCTACTGGGGTTCTAATGCTTATGTCTCCCACCAGATGCCAAATGCAAAGCGAATATGCCGTGAGTTCTCGGAAGACCCCGACAAGATGGTCATCGTTGTCGATCCCCGGCTTTCGGAAACCGCCAGAATGGCGGATATGCACATCATGCCCGCCCTCGGTACTGACTCGCTTTTCCTGCGTGCGCTGATTGCACTGATTATAGAAAACGGATGGGAAGACCTGGATTATCTCTATAAGCACACCGCAGATTGGGCGCTTGCAAAAAGTTGGTTCAGGGAATTTGATGTTGATAATGCACTTCGTGTCTGCAAGATCCCGAGGCAGCAGGCAGAGGAATTTGCAAGGATCCTTACAACAAAAAAATGGGGAATGCACCGAGATCTTGGTTTGTTTTTCGGCCGTCACGCCACGATGAACAGCTATTTGTGCATCATTCTGAGCATCGTATGCGGAATGTGCCTTGTGCCGGGTGGAAATGTTCCGCCGGAGCGAGTGATTTCTCTTGCGGGCAGCGACGAACGCGACCCGAAAACATGGCGCACACCGGTTACAAACCGCTTTCCCGTTATGGGAATATTTCCGGAGGCCGTAGTGCCGGACGAGATTCTTGGCACAAACCCGGACAGGATACGCTTTGCAATAACATCGCTGAACAATCCCCTGCGCAGTTATCCTGATTCGCAAAAGATGGAGGAAGCGCTGCGCTCACTTGAACTGCTGGTAGCTATCGAAAGCTGCGAAACCGAGGTGGCGCAGTTTGCCGACTATGTTCTTCCGTCCACTACTGCGTATGAGAGTGACGGAGGGTTCAACATCTTTACTCTAAATTACCCGGAGGTCGTGTTCGGCTGCCGCAAACGAATCGTTCCGCCGCTCGGAGAAGCAAAGGAAGACAGCATGATCTTTGCTGAGCTTGCTCAGGCAATGGGGCTGGTTCCTAAACTGCCGAAATGGCTGTTTAAGGCTGCCGAGGATGCCGCTGCAAGCGGCGACAGAATGAAATATTTCTTGAAGCTTGGGGCGTGGTTCGCAATGGGCAATTTGAAATATTTTGATCTGGCAGCAACTGTGATCGCCCTTACGCTCGGCAAAGCTATGGGCAGCGCCGACCGTGCCGTGACATGGGGCGGAATGCTCCTCAGCAAGCTGCCGAGAGTCGCGATCATGGCGGTTGACAGCGACAAAAAACAGCACCCGTTTCTGTCTCGCCTGCCAATTTTTTCGGATATGTGTAAGATGGATGCCGCATTCAGGCTTTGCGATGAGCACCCGGAGGGCGCAGTAATTGCGCATAGCGACGAACAAAACCTCATGAAGCGGCACATAAAGCACAAGGACGGCAAGCTGCATCTTTGGTGCGAGGAAATTGACCGGTATATCAAGCGTATTACTCCCGAGCAGGAGGAGGCGGATCTGCGGCTCAAGGATGGCTGCAACATGATCCTTTCCGCCGGCCGTCATTCCGACGGAGGGGTCAATGCGTCCATGAGAAACAACAGAACATATCGATATCGCAAGCTGTATACGCTTGCCATGAATCCCGAGGATGCAAAGGAAATGGGCTTTGCCGACGGGCAGACAGTCAGGCTTTCGACTCATAAGGGCAGTATAGAAATACCGGTCGAGTTCTCGTGGCAGATATCCAGGGGCTACTGCATGGCACCGCATTATTTCGGCTTGAAGTTTGAAGGCAAGACCTATGGAATGCACATCAATTATCTGACTGACCACCGTGACATAGA
>JAEDIZ010000207.1 GCA_016296635.1 Oscillospiraceae bacterium | reverse complement strand
GAACTTTTCGCCGCGCGGCTCAATAGCGGCGCGGGCAGCGTCGCCGAGACTTTCCAGCATGGCCTGCGGCACTTCCGGGCCGACTTCAAAGCAGCATTTTGAAATGCAGGGGCCGATAGCCGCCCGAATGTCAGAAGGGCTGCTTCCGTATTCCCGGCACATGGCCTCTACGGCGGTTTTTACAATGCCCATGGCGGTTCCGCGCCAGCCGGAATGGACGGCGGCAACGGCCTTTCTGACCGGATCAAAGAGCAGGATCGGTGTGCAGTCGGCGGAAAAGCAAACCAGCGTAACGCCGGGCTCATTTGTGATAAGACCGTCGGCGACATAATCGGCCTCACGCTCGAGACCGTACCCGCAGTCGGCTCTTGTGACCCTACGGATCAGATTTGTGTGTTCCTGCTTTGTGAACACAAGCGTTTCCGGACGGAAACCTACGGCTGCGCCGAATCTGCGGTAGTTTTCCAGAACATTTTCACGGCTGTCACCGCGATGGGTGCCAAGATTCAGAGAAGAAAGATATCCTTCACTTACGCCACCGAAGCGCGTAGAGAAGCCGTGAATGCAGCCCTCCAGCGCATCTGCGCGCAGATATTCCAGCGCATCCTGCTTTTGAACATGAAAACTCATTGTTACTGATTCTTTCCAGCTGCCAGATCCTTGTCACGGCAGCATTTTTTATATTTCTTTCCGCTGCCGCAGGGGCAGGGATCGTTGGGGCCGATCTTGATTTTCTTGACCACGGGCTGACGTTTCACGGTGCCGTCAGCGTCACCGGTGGAGGTTTCTTTCGCCACGCGCTCACGCTTGACTTCCTCATTGGTTTTGAGCCTAACGAGGAAGACACGGCGAACGATTTCTTCCTTGATGGCATCGTTCATGGCCTCGAACATATCAAAGCCTTCGCGCTTGTATTCCACAACAGGATCAGTCTGCGCATAGGCGCGCAGCCGGATGCCCTGCCGCAGATCATCCATGGCGTCAATGTGATCCATCCAGTATTCGTCAACAACGCGGAGCGTGACCACGCGCTCCAGCTCACGCATGACGGCAGAGCCGTACTGCTGCTCCTTCTTTTCGTAGATGCGCTGCATGAGTCCGAGCAGTGTTTCCTCGGCCTTTTCGCGGGTAAGTGCCTGCAGCTCTTCGTCTGTGACCATCCAGATGCCCTTGGGAATGGTGATGTTTTCAAAGTGGGAGAGCATATCGAAGAATTGCTGCTTCGTTTCAAGCTGTTTCTGTTCGCCGAATGCGCTGGAAACATAGGTGTTTACATAGAAGCTCATCATGGCGGCGATGTTCTTCTGCAGATCGTCACCGTCCAGCACCTGCTGACGCTGTGAGTAAATGATCTTTCTTTGTACATTCATCACATCGTCATATTCAAGGACGCTCTTTCTGGCCTGATAGTTGCGGCTTTCTACATTTTTCTGCGCATTTTCGATGGCACCGGAAAGAATCTTTGCATCGATGGGCGTATCCTCGTCAAGACCCAGCGAGTCCATCATGTTCATCACACGGTCGGAGCCGAACAGACGCATGACATCATCCTGCAAAGACAGATAGAACCGGGTCTGACCGGGGTCACCCTGACGGCCGGAACGGCCGCGCAGCTGGTTGTCGATACGGCGGGACTCATGGCGTTCGGTACCGATGATGAACAGGCCGCCTGCCTGCCGGACAAGCTCTGCTTCCCGGTCAACATCCTGCTTGTGAAGCGCATAGGCCTGCTTGTAGGCTTCTCGTGCCGCAAGAATTTCCTCGTTTTCGGTTTCTGCAAAGGAATTGGACTCGGCGATCAGATCTTCGTCCATGCCGGACTTGCGCAGATCGTTCTTTGCCATGAATTCGGCGTTGCCGCCCAGCATGATGTCGGTGCCGCGGCCTGCCATGTTGGTGGCGATGGTAACGGCGTTCAGCTTGCCTGCCTGCGCAACGATCTCCGCTTCCTTTTCATGATGCTTGGCGTTCAGAACGTTGTGGGCGATGCCCTCGCGCTTGAGCAGCTTGGAAAGAAGCTCGGATTTTTCAATGGAGATGGTGCCGACGAGCACGGGCTGCCCGGTGGCGTGGCAGGCTTTGATCTGCTCGATGACGGCGCGGTATTTGCCGGCTTCGGTCTTGTAGACTACATCCGGCTGGTCAATACGAATAACAGGCTTGTTGGTAGGAATCTCGACAACATCGAGATCATAGATGCCGTTAAACTCTTCTTCCTCTGTCAGTGCAGTACCGGTCATGCCGGAGAGCTTGGCATAGAGACGGAAGAAATTCTGGAAGGTGATGGTGGCCAGGGTCTTGTTCTCCCCTGCCACGT
>JAEDIZ010000206.1 GCA_016296635.1 Oscillospiraceae bacterium | reverse complement strand
CAGTTCCTGCTCACGATCTGACTTCATGGTAATCCTCCAAATTCCGGTTGATATGGTTTAGTTAAACAGCTCCTTCAGCAGGGTGTACATTGCATCCAGCCGGGGTTCCACCGATTCTGTTTTGAGATACTCTTCGCGGGTGTGCAGCTTGCCGCCGCAGGGGCCGCAGCCGTCCAGCGTTGCAACGCCGAAACGGGAGATCCAGTTGCCGTCGGAGCCGCCGCCGGTGACGAGCAGTTCGGTGGGTGTGCCGGTTTTCTGACCGGCAATGCGCAGCTTCTCGAAAAGCTCCATCGTCTTTTCGTGCGGTGCCATGGCGGGACGCAGAGATTTCTGCACAATTTCCATGGAGGTGCGGCTGTCGAAGGGTTCTGTGTGCATCCGCTCAAAGAGTGCCTTCAGCTGATCGATTGCAGCGGGATCCAAAAAACGGAAGCTCAGCGTGCATTCGGCGTAGTCAGGTACGGCGCCGTTATCGCCGCCGCCGTCAAAGCGGCCTACATTCAGCGTGGTGCCGCCTTCGTAGTCCGTCAGCTTATACAGCTCGTTGACCCAGCGGGACAGCTCCAGAATCGCGCTGGCACCTTTCTCGGGTTCTACGCCGGAATGTGCTGCGATGCCGTGACATTTGAGAATATAGTTGGCGCCGCCCTTACGGGTGCCGACATATTCGTCATTGGGTCTGCCGGGTTCGAAGACGAGGCAGTAGGTGCTTTTCTGTGCCAGCTCTTCAAAATAGGCTCTTGAGTAGGCGGAGCCGCGCTCTTCATCGCTGTTCATGATTACGCAGAAGCGGAAGTTGAGTTCGCCCTTGCGCTGCATTTCACGCAGCAGATAGTAGATCGAAAGGCAGCCGCCCTTGCAGTCGATGCAGCCGGGGCCGTGACCGATGCCGTTTTCATCTACCGTCAGAGGCCACTCGGCGGCGGTTCCGACGGGGAAAACGGTGTCCATGTGGGCAACGAACATCACATCAATCTGCTCGTCATCGCTGTTGCGAACCAGCAGAACCGGAGCGAAATCATTGTCCTGATAGTGGCGGCGTTCGGTTTTGAAGCCAAGCGCCTGATAGCGAGTTTCAAAGAAGTCTGCTACGGCCTCGGTTCCGGCGGCGTTAAAGTGGCCGGAATCAATGGCACAGACGGTTTTCAGATCTTCCAGATAGGTTTGCAGAGAGAAGTTTTCCATGTTGCGCCTCACAGATTCTGGATAAAGCCGCGGATTTCGGTCAAGCCGTCCAATACGCCAAGCTCAAGGTGATTTTCTACGCTGGAGTAAGCGGGCAGAACAGCAATCTTTTCCTGCTCCATGGCTGCCTTGCGGTTGAGACCGCAGGTGTTGCAGGGCTCGATGGCAAGAACATAGTCATGGGACTTCATGTTCTTCCATTCCAGGCAGTTGGGCAGATTTGCCGTGTCAAATGCGACATAAGCGCCCAGCTCGAGCTTCTCGTTGTAGATAACACCGCAGGCCTTGCTTCCGAGATTGGTGCGGAAGTACAGCTCCTCGCCGCGGCCGTCGACCGGATCCATCATGTGAACGGAATCGGTGGACATGTCGTTCATGGGAGAGGTATCCGCCTTGGAGAACTGAACACAGCTGTCTGCCTGCAGAAGCGGATAGCCAAAATTGAAGTGATAGAGGAGCATATATGGCTCATCTGCGGCTTCAAAGTTGGTAATGACATCGTGGATGGTCAGCTTCTTTTCATCCAGACCGGTTTCGATGGTGCGGCGGATGGAAAGATGACGGGAGTACATCTTTGTCTGATGCACTTCGCCGGTGGCGCGCAGAACATAGCGATCACCGTCCCAGTAGGTTTCGGTGCCGAAGTTCTTTGCAGGAACGTGGGAAATGCGGCCGTGAGTCGGGAAAACGCCGCCGACGACGCTGTGGCCGCCGACATTGCCGAGACCGCAGGTGACCAGCTGGCCAGCCGGCCACTGCTCTGCGAATTCACCGTCCGCGCTGGAATAGGCCAGCGGCGAGGTGAGACCGTTTTTGCTCTGGAAGGACAGATTGACGCCCTTGTAGCTCAGATCGAAAAGATCCATGCAGCGATCCGGCACAACGCTGAAACGCAGACCGGCTGCGTTATAGAATTCCGCGACCTCAATGCCTTCTCCGCGGCCGCGCATCAGACGAGCTTCACGGATGCCGGCGACCTGCTCGATATTGCCGAGCTTTTTCAGAAGTTCAATATTCATAGTTTTACCTCATTTTTATCGGCGCAGCGGTGCTGCGCCGACAAGATGGAAACAGACTTACTTGATTTCGATGACCTCGAAGCCCATCATCTGGCCGAAGGCCTTGATCTCTTCGA
>JAEDIZ010000064.1 GCA_016296635.1 Oscillospiraceae bacterium | reverse complement strand
ACAATGGACTGCCAGCACATGCCGTCGCAGTCTTCTTCCTGAACGGAGCCGACGATCATGATCTTGTAGCCTTCGGGAATGAGGCCAAGATCCTTCATGATCTTTGCACCGTAAGTAGCGGAAGCCATGCCGCCTTCCTGATCGGAGCCGCCGCGGCCGTAGATGATGGTGTCAGTTTCGTAGCCCTTGTAGGGATCAGCTTCCCAGTTGTTGATGTTGCCGATGCCGACGGTATCGATGTGGGAGTCAATAGCGATGATCTTGTCGCCAGTGCCCATCCAGCCGATGACGTTGCCGAGTTTGTCGAACTCAACTTTGTCATAGCCGAGCTTGTTCATTTCCTCTGCGATGCGCTTGACAACGCCCTCTTCCTCGCAGCTCTCGCTGGGGATGGCGATCATGTCGCGCAGGAACTTGGTCATATCGGCTCTGTAGCCTTCTGCTGCCTGTTTGATAGCTTCATAATTCATAAACCGGTGTCCTCCTAATTTATGTGTGTGAATTACTGATCGAAACGAAGTGTCTGTATTGAGAACAGAACTTTCCTGCATCCATCATACCACAAGTATGAAAGAAGTCAAACAAAATTTTTGAGAACCTAAATATTTTTTTACGGCCTGTGGGACTGACCTGTTTCCGATCCTTTTCGTGGGAGTATTTTTAAGAAAGAATTCTTCTGAATGGGGTATGATGACTTGCTTTTTAGAGAAAAAAGCACTATAAAAGAAACAGACAGCATTTCTCAGTATAGATAGATAGTTTCTGGTATTTGAAAGGAGCGTATAAAACATGACACAAGATGAGAAGCTCATTGCATTCTGTCAGGAAGCGATCCGGATTCCCAGCCCGTCCGGTCAGGAAAAGGGCGTGGCGGAATTGATGAAGCGCAAAATGGAAGAATTCGGCTTTGACGAAGCACATATTGACCGCTATGGCAGCGTCTACGGCATCCTCCGCGGCAAGCGGCCCGGCAAGACCATTCTGATGGACGGACACATTGACAATGTTGACGTGATCGATGAAGACCAGTGGATGCACGCACCCTGGGGCGCGGAGATCTGCGACGGCAAAATCTACGGCCGCGGTACTTCGGACATGAAGGGCAGCGTTACCGCCATGATCTGCGCGGCAGCCCGTCTTGCAGAAGATACGAACAGAGATTTCGCGGGCAATATTGCAGTATCCTGCACGGTGCATGAGGAATGCTTTGAGGGCGTTTCCTCCCGCGAGATCACAAAGGCGGTCAAGCCGGATTTTGTCATCATCGGCGAGGCAACGACTTCGACTGTGAAGATCGGACAGCGCGGCCGTGCGGAGGTTGTTGTGGAAACCGAGGGTGTCAGCTGCCACTCATCCAACCCCGAAAAGGGAGTGAATGCCGTTTATATGATGACTGTGCTGATCGAAGAGATCAGAAAGATTGTTCCGAACGAGCATCCGATTCTCGGCAAAGGCATTCTGGAATTGACGGATATCATTTCCTATCCATATCCCGGCGCATCGGTCGTGCCGTCTTCATGCCGTGCAACCTTTGACCGCCGCACCCTGGTCGGCGAGGACGAAGGCGTGATCCTCGGTCAGATCGAAGAGGCAATCAAGCGTGCACAGGAAAGAGTTCCTGGACTGAAGGCCAGAACCTATCTTGCTGAGGGCGAAGAAAAATGCTGGACCGGCGAAAAGATCCGCGCGAAGCGCTATTTCCCGGCATGGGTTGTAGATGAAGACAGCGAACTTGTTCAGAAAGCGGTTGCCGGTCTGAAAGAAGCCGGCATCGATACTGCCATTTCCCATTTTTCGTTCTGCACCAACGGCAGCCATTTCTGCGGCGAAGCGGGGATCCCGTCCATCGGTTACGGCCCGTCTTTGGAGTCGCTGGCGCATGTGCGTGATGAGTATATTGAGATTGATCAGCTTGTAAAGGCCTGCAATGGTTTCGAAAGCATTCTGCGCAAGCTGACTGAGTGATGCACCAAAAATCTCCTGCCGAATCTGCGGCAGGAGATTTTTTGGACGGAAAGCGCAGAATCAAAAGCGTATCGGTGCCGGTATCTGCCATATACCGGCACCGATGTAAAAAATTTTTTTGAAGAACTAAATAATTTTTTGGAAAGAGCATTGATTTCTTGTAAATCTGTGATATGATGAATACAAAATCGGGCTTTGCAGGTGGTGTTATATGCTAAGTACAAAAGAAATGGATGCACTGAAGCAGATTGCGAAAGGCATCGCGGCGCAATTTGGCTCTGAGTGCGAGGTCGTCATTCATGAGATCTCCGACAAAAGTGCCTTCTCGTCCATTGTTGCCATCGAAAACGGTCATGTGACCGGACGCAAGGTCGGTGACGGCCCTTCTCATGTTGTTCTGGAGCAGCTGGGGCAGAGCAACGATAATGCTGCTGATCAGCTGGCATATCTGACACGTACAAAAGACGGAAAGATTCTGAAGTCCTCATCTATCTATATCCGTGATGCGGAGGGAAAAGTTGCAGCAATTCTGGGCATCAATTTTGATATTTCCATGCTGCAGATGTTCGAAGGTACTCTGCATAGTTTTATTACCCCGAGCGAGCAGGTTCGCAAGGAACCGGAACGCATTACATTGAATGTGACAGATCTGCTGGACGATCTGATCCGGCAGGCGGATGAGCTGGTGGGAAAGCCGGTGGCTCTTATGACCAAGGATGACAAGGTCAAGGCAATCCAGTATCTGAACAGCTCCGGTGCATTGCTGATTACAAAATCCGGTGATAAGATCGCCAAGCATTTCGGTATTTCAAAGTATACACTTTATTCTTATTTAGATAACAGTAAAACAGGAGGATAAGAAAATGGGCAAGATTGATCTCAGCATTAACAAGGAAGGCCTTCAGCACAACATTCAGAAGGCAAAGGAAAACAACATCATCATCCCGACCATCGCACAGATGCAGAACCCGGATCTGATTCCGGAAGCAATCAAGGCAAAGCTCGCCAAGACCGGTCTGTGGGATGTCGACCCCGTCAATCTGTTCCGTATCAACTGGCACAACGAAGCAAAGGAATCCGGCGGTCTGTATCAGAAGACCCCCAACTATGTTGAGATTCCGTCTTCCGTTTCCGGCGTTCCCTGCCGCATTCTTGCAATGTCCGGCAAGTGGTTCCCCACCGGCTGCCATAAGGTCGGCGCTTCTTTCGGCTGCCTGGCTCCGAGACTCGTGACCGGTCAGTTCGATGCTACTTATCATCACGCTGTATGGCCCTCCACCGGCAACTACTGCCGCGGCGGTGCTTTCAACTCCAAGCTGCTCGCCTGCGACTCCGTCGCTATTCTGCCGCAGGATATGTCCAAGGAACGTTTTGACTGGCTGAAGTCCATCGCAGGCCAGATCATCGCTACCCCGGGCTGCGAGTCCAACGTCAAGGAAATCTTCGACAAGACCTGGGAACTGAAGCAGGATCCCACCATGATGATCTTCAACCAGTTCGCAGAGATGGGCAACCCCCTATGGCACTACAATGTCACCGGCTATGCTCTGTCCGATCTGTTTGAGAATGTAAAGAAGCCAGGCCAGAGACTGGCAGGCGCTTGCTTCACCTCCGGTTCTGCAGGCACCATGTCCGCAGGCGATCTGCTGAAGGAACGCTATCCGGGTATGAAGCTCGGTGTCGGCGAAGCTCTGCAGTGCCCGACCATCGTCAACAACGGCTTCGGCGGCCACCGCATCGAAGGTATCGGCGACAAGCACATTCCCTGGGTACACAATGTTAAGAACACCGACATGGCGATCGCCATCGACGACGAAGACTCCCAGAGGCTGCTCCGCCTGTTCAACTGCAAGGAAGGTCAGGAATACCTGAAGTCCCTCGGCCTGTCTGATGAGCAGATCGAAAAGTTCACTTGGATGGGTATTTCCGGCATCGCTAACGTTCTGTGCTGCATCAAGATGGCGAAGTACTACGAACTGACCGAGAATGACGTTCTGGTCACCGTTCTGACCGACTCTGCTGTTATGTACAAGTCCCGTGTTGCAGAACTCAACGAAGCAAACGGCGCTTACACCGTTGTCGAAGCTGCCAAGGATCACGCTCTGCATATGCTCGGCCTCAAGACCGATAACCTCATTGAGCTGACCTACGCTGACCGCAAGCGTGTCCACAACCTGAAGTACTACACCTGGGTTGAGCAGCAGGGCATGACCGTTGAGGACCTGAATGCTCAGTGGTATGACGTTGAGAACACCTGGGACGCAGTCCATGCTCAGGCGAAGGAACTCGATGCACTCATCAACGAGTTCAACGAAGCTACCGGCCTGCTCAAGAGCCTGTAAGATACACGATTAAAAGGGGCAGGAAACTGCCCCTTTTTTACGAAGGAGAAACATCCATGAAAAACGTAAAATACGCAAAGTGCGTCAAGTGCGGCAAAACCTACGAGGCTACCCCGAACCTCACCAACTGCGAGTGCGGCGGTATTCTCGATATCGTATATGACTATGACTACATCAAGGCAAATCTGACCAAGGATCTGCTCAAGACTCGTCCGAACACCATGTGGCGCTACCGCGAACTGCTTCCCGTTGAGGAAACGACCCCCGATACACCGCTGCGTGTTGGCTGGAGCCCTCTGTATGAAGAGGACCGCCTTGCAAAGGTTCTCGGTCTCAAGAAGCTGTGGGTCAAGGACGACGGTCAGAACCCCACCGCATCTCTGAAGGACCGCGCTTCCGCCATGGCAGTTGCTAAGGCAATGGAGGCAGGCGCAAAGATCATTGCCTGCTCCTCCACCGGCAACGCAGCCTCCTCTCTAGCAGGCAATGCAGCAGCAGCCGGCCTCAAGACCTTCATCTTTGTACCGGAACGTGCACCCAAGGGCAAGGTCGCACAGCTGATGACCTTCGGCGCAAATGTCATTTCCGTCAAGGGCAACTATGAAGAAACCTTCGAACTTTCCAAGAAAGCCATCGACAAGTGGGGCTGGTACAACCGCAATGCAGCCATTAACCCGTATCTGTCCGAAGGCAAGAAGACTGTTTCCCTCGAGATCGCAGAGCAGCTGGGCTGGAAGATGCCGGATTATCTGGCAATTTCCGTCGGCGACGGCTGCACCATCGCAGGCGTGTGGAAGGGTCTGAAGGATCTGTACGCCATCGGCTTTATCGACAAGCTGCCGCGTCTGATCTCCGCACAGGCTGAAGGCTGCCATCCCATCAACCGTGCCATCGCCAATAACGAAGCATGGTATCCGATGGACGAGAACACGCTGGCTGACTCCATCGCTGTCGGTGTTCCCCGCAATGCAGACAAAGCTCTGAACGCCATCCGAGAGTCTAACGGCATCGTCGTCAACGTGACCGATGAAGAGATCATGGCTGCACAGAAGCTGCTGGGTATGACCTGCGGCGTGTTCGGTGAGCCTGCCGGCGTTACCGGCACCGCTGCTGTCAAGAAACTCTGCGAGCAAGGCGTTCTCGGCGAGAATGACACTGTCGTTTCCGTCGTTACCGGCAACGGCCTGAAGGACGTTGCAAACGCCATCAAGTTCTGCGGCGACCCGATGAGCCTGCCCAACGATCTGGATATGCTGATTGCTGAATTCGACAAGCGCGGCATCAAGACTGAGGTATAAATATCAGTTTTTCCGCATATAGGAACATAAAAGAGCCTTCTTTTCCAAGAAGGCTCTTTTCTTGCGTAAAGAATTTCATGTTGAAATTATGTGCATGTCTTGTTATGATACAGATATGGATAAAAGAGTATCGTATTATGTCAGCCGGAAGAATCTTCTTACCTGGCTTGCAGCACTGTGCATGGTTGGCTCGGCAGTCATCCGCATCGCATTCTGCGGGAAAGGCGCGGAAACAAAGACGGTGTGGTTCCAAATTGCATTGCCGGTTGCAGCATGCCTGATCTATGTGCTGATTCTCCTTCTGAACGGGGAGGAACGGTTCTACCGTACCTCCGTGCCGGCATTTATGCTGGCAATCTATTACGGCATCAAGATTTCATCCGGCAATCTCAATATTGCATTGGATTTTGCATACTGGGTGGCGTTTCTCGCGATTGCCTGGTTCTATACCTCTACGGTTTCCGGGCGGATCAAGTCCACGCTGCCGCTGATTGCGCTGCTTGGCTTCGGCCTGGCCGTGATTCTGTATACGAACCGTCATCAGCTTCGTTCAGGCGAATGGAACACGATTGCACCGCTACTGCCGGATATTCTGTTCGTGCTTGGCGGCTGGCTGGTGCTGCCTGCCGCGAAGATCCATCTGGATGGGAAATATCATCCGACCTGGGGTGACCGCACGGACGGTCGAAAGCTGCGCTCTCTTGACCCGATTCAGATCGTCGGTAATTATATCATGCCGACAAGAAACGGCTCCAGCAACTTTGTTCGGGATACTATTGAAATTACGAACATGGAGCGCTATATCCGCGAGAAGCGCAAGCAGGGTATGACGAATTTCGGTATTACCCATGTCTTTTTGGCGGCTTATGTGCGTGCGGTCGCAAAGTATCCGGCGGTCAACCGGTTCCTTTCCGGCCAGCAGGTCTATTCGCGTGATGACGATATTCAGTTCTGCATGGTTGTCAAGGCAGAGATGGCAACGGACGGTCAGGAATCTATTGCAAAGCTGCACCTCAAGCCGACGGATACAGCGGCTGATGTGTATCAGAAGCTGAACGATGAGGTCGAGCGCATTAAGAATCAGCACGTGGGCGCCAGCGATTTCGATAAGGTCGCAAAGCTCTTTTCCTTCATTCCGGGCCTGCTTTTCAAGTTTACCGTATGGCTGCTCAAAGTGCTGGATTATTTCGGTCTGCTGCCGAAATTCCTGCTGGAGGTCAGCCCGTTCCATGCTTCTATTTTCTTTACATCCATGGGCTCCCTCGGCATTCCGCCCATCGTACATCATCTTTATGACTTCGGCAATATGCCGGCATTCTGCGCATTCGGCTGCAAACGTCATGAGAATGAGGTGCAGGAGGACGGCACGGTTGTTCGCCGCAAGTATGTGGATTACACCTTCAATACGGATGAGCGCATCTGCGACGGTTTCTATTTTGCAACCGTTCTGAAGTACATCAAAAAGCTTTTGGCGCATCCCGAGCGTTTGGACGATCCCCCTGAAGAAGTGGTCAGAGATATCGACTGAACCGGATGAATCGATTCAATACAGTGCCGCTTCTGCGGTACTGTATTTGCGCGTTTGGAGTAATAGCCGCATGAAACAGAAAACAAAAGCCTTATTTCAGTTGAGAGCACCGGGCAGCTTTTCCAATCGGGAACTTTTTGCCATGTTTTTCCCGATTCTGCTGGAGCAGCTGCTGATCAATCTGTTGGCGATGGCAGATACACTTCTGGCATCGCAGCTGAGCGATACGGCAACTGCCGGCGTCAGCCATGTCATATCCATTGATGCAATGATGAAGACCTTCCTTTCCGGCCTTGCGACCGGCGGATCGGTTCTGACGGCACAGTGGATTGGTCAGGGGAATCTGAAAAAGGCATCTGATGCGGCAAGAGCATCTATCCTTTCAACGGGACTTCTGGCAGTCCTTGTGACAGCGGTATTGTCTGTTTCACCCGAATGGTTCATCTGCACGCTGCTCGGACGGCCGGATGATGCGACACTTGGCTATGCCATTACCTATTTCACAGTATCTGTTCTGTCCTATCCTTTCCTGGCAGTTATTTATTGCTGCAATGCAACTTATCGTGCACAGGGAAATACGCGGGTCCCGATGATTGCATCTGTTTCGCTGCTGCTGATTGCGCTGGGACTGAAAATCCTGCTGACTTCTGTGATTCCGCTCGGCGTTCTTGGCTGCGGCCTTTCCAATCTGATTGCGGCGGTGCTGACTTCCGGATGGATCTTTTTCTACATGGCACGCGGAAAAACGGAGGTATCCTTCCGAAGAAGCGGTGAGCGCATCGCATGGCCGCAGATTCTCAGAAGCTTTCAGGTCGGACTTCCGGTGGCTTTGGAGAATGCATTGTTTCAGCTGGGACTTGTAGTGGTGCAGCGGTTTGTCATCAGCTACGGCGTTGTTGACAGCGCCGCACACGGAATCGCCAAGCAGCTGCAGCCGCTTTCCTATCTGCCGGGGCAGGGCTGGGGTATGGTCATGCTGGTGGTCATCGGCAGATGCATCGGAAAGGCGGATAAGGAGCAGGCAAAGCGGTATGCGATATATATTATGGGGCTCTGCTTTGCATCCATGCTGTTTGTGAACATCTTCTGCGTGGCGTTTGTCAATCAAATCGTTTCGCTGTTCGGCGGCGCAGAGGAAACGCTGGCGCTGGTCAAGTGGCTGTTCCTGCTCTACTGCTTCTGTGCGGTGCCTTTATATGCGCCTGCCTATGCACTGCCGTATGTGCTTCGCGGCGCAGGAGACGCCAGCTTCCCGATGATCGTATCAACGGCGACGATGTTTGCCATGCGTATCGGCGTTGCCTATGTGCTGGGGACGACGCTGCATATGGGTGCGAGGGGACTGTGGATCGCCATGGTTTTGGACTGGGCGGCCCGTGCGGCGATTTTTACAATCCGCTTTGTCGGCGGAAAATGGCTGAATAAACGCGTCATATAAAGAAGAAAGGACACGATTTTGAAATCGTGTCCTTTTGCTTATTTTGCGTTGTTCCACATCATCACGGCGAGAAGCTCGGAAATCTTCTCCATATCCTCTGTGGGGATGTATTCAAACCGTCCATGGTAATTTGCACCGCCGGTGCAGAGGTTCGGACAGGGCAGACCTTCAAAGGAAAGCCTTGCGCCGTCCGTGCCGCCGCGGATGGATTTGACAATCGGTTCAATGGAAAGCTGCCGCATGGCAGCCTTTGCATTTTCAATGAGGAACATGCAGGAAGCCAGCTTTTCTTTCATGTTGTAATAGCTGTCTTGCATCTGCAGAACCGCCGTTCCTGCGCCGTAGCGCCGATTGATCTCACCGACGGCCTTTTCCATGAGATGCTTTCGGGCTTCAAATTTTGCCTGATCGTGGTCACGGATGATATAGCTCATACGGGCGGTTTCCGTTTCGCCGACAAGCTCCGTCAGATGGAAGAAGCCCTCGTAGCCCTCCGTATGATAGGGCGTATCCAAAGGAGGCAGCAGACCGTGCAGTTCCATGGCAACCAGCGAGGCGTTGACCATCTTTCCTTTGGCAGAGCCGGGATGGATGGACTTGCCGAATACGGTGATGCGGGCGGAAGCGGCGTTGAAGTTTTCGTACTCTAGTTCACCGATGGCACCGCCGTCTACGGTGTAGGCGTAATCGGCGCCGAAGCCCGCAACGTCGAAAAGATCCGCGCCGCGGCCGATCTCCTCGTCCGGCGTGAAGGCAAGCTTTACGGTGCCATGTGGCTTATCGGACTGCAGAAGCAATTCGGCGGCGGATAGAATTTCTGCAATGCCCGCCTTGTTATCTGCACCGAGAAGCGTCATGCCGTCTGATACGATCAGATGCTTGCCGATGTGCTTTTTGAGTGCCGGGTATTCTGCAGGGGAAAGCACGATGTTCTTTTCTTCATTCAGAAGAATATCGCCGCCGTCATAGACCTCCGTGATGCGGGCCTTGATATTGCCGCCGGGAGCGTCCGGCGAGGTATCCATATGGGCGATCAGACCGTAAACGGGGATCTGCTTTTCGCAGTTAGCGGGAACCGTACCGTAGACATAGCCGTGCGTATCCATGTGCGCATCGCAGATGCCGATACCCAGCATCATTCTGACGATCTCGGCGCCAAGCAGCTTCTGATTCGGCGTGGAGGGGCAGACGGCGGATGTTTCATCGGAAGTGGTGTCATAGGACACGAGCTTCAGAAAGCGATCAACAGTACGCATAAGCAGACTCCTTACAGATAATACTGCAGAACTGTGATAAGACCGGCAATGCCAACAAAGGCATAGACGATCTTGCGCATCAGCTCCGCATTGAGTTTGTCCAGAATCTTCAATCCGAAAAGCTTGCTGACATTGATGGCGAGGATGCCGACAATTGTCATGGGAATCATTTCAACCGTGAAGATGCCGCGTGCGCAGCGGATGATCAGATTCAGAATGTTGGTAAGCGCGGAATACATCTGCGCGGTGCCGATATAGACCTCTTTTTCCTGCCCGTCGGTCGCGGTGAGGAAATACAGCGCCATCAGAGGGCCGCCGATGCCGAAAAGACCGGAGCAGACACCGGAAACGGCGCCGACAACAACGGCGGTGGGCCAGTTGATCTTCAGCTTCAGCTTTTTGGAAAACAGAATGAAATAGAGAGCCAGAAGAATCAGAAAGAATCCAAAGACCAGCTTCAGCTTTTCCGTGTCGAGATTTTTGACGAAGAAGATCGTCACGCTGCTGAAGACCATGTAGACTACGGTGGGAGGAAGGCAGGCTTTCCAGTCGACCTTTTTCCAGAAGCGGATGGCCAGGGGAATGGAAAGACCGGCACAGATCGTCTGCACAATGGCGGGTGCGCCGAGCATGCCCATGAAGCTGGGCAGGATCAGCATCATCACAATGGCTGCGCCGAAACCGGTTACGGTTTGCACAATGCCGCCTGCTGCTGCGGAAAGAGCCAGTGCAATCCAGGACATGAAATCACCTTCGGTTCAGAGAATAGAAACGAAAGCGCCGCATTATGCGACGCTTTCAGGAAAGAAACAGATTACTTGCAGAGCTCTGCGGTATCCTGCGCGATCATCAGCTCTTCGTTGGTGGGGATGACCCAAACCGTGACCTTGGAGTCGGGCGTGGAGATGATGGCTTCCTCGCCGCGGGTCTTGTTCTTATCGAGGTCGATCTTGATGCCGAGGTATTCGAGATTCTCGCAGATGGCAGCGCGCATGGAAGCGGAGTTTTCACCGACGCCTGCGGTGAAGACCAGGCAGTCCAGACCGCCGAGAACGGTGGTGTAGGAGCCAATGTACTTCTTGACTTCGTAAGCGAACTTATCCAGAGCCAGCTGAGCGGCTTCATTGCCGTCTGCAGCAGCAGCGTCGAGATCACGGAAGTCGGAGGAAACGCCGTCACTCAGAGCCAGAACGCCGGACTTCTTGTTGAGCATGGTCAGGCAGTCATCTGCGGACATGCCTTCCTTGTTCATGATGAACTGTGCAACGCAGGTATCGATGTCGCCTGCACGGGTGCCCATGGGGACGCCTGCCAGAGGAGACAGACCCATGGAGGTATCCTGGCACTTGCCGTCCTTTACAGCGGACAGGGAGGAGCCGTTGCCCAGATGGCAGTTGACCATCTTGAAATTCTTGGTGCCCATCAGCTCAGCAGCACGGCGGGCGATATACTTGTGAGAAGTGCCGTGGAAGCCGTAGCGGCGGATGTCGTCGTTCTTGTAGTACTCGGTGGGGATGGCGTAGCGGTAAGCCTTGGGGGGCATGGTCATGTGGAACGCGGTATCGAACACGGCAACCTGGGGGGTGTTGGGCATCACTGCCTGGCAGGCACGGATACCCATCAGGTTGGCAGGATTGTGGAGGGGTCCCAGAGGAATGCAGTCCTCAATGGCCTTGATGCACTTGTCGTCGATGATGCAGGAGTCGGAGAACTTCATGCCGCCATGGAGCACCCGATGGCCAACGGCGTCGATCTCGTCCACGGACTTGATAACACCGTCAACGGGGTCCACCAGGATATCCAGAACCGCCTCAATCGCCTCGGAATGGCTGGGCATGGGAATGTCCTTGACGACCTTCTTATCCCCCACCTTGTGGGTCAGGCGGCCGTCGATGTAGATCCGCTCGCAAAGGCCCTTGGCAGACACATCGCCGGTCTCGGGGTTCATAAGCTGATACTTCAGGGAAGAGCTTCCGGCATTGATAACCAGAAC
>JAEDIZ010000205.1 GCA_016296635.1 Oscillospiraceae bacterium | reverse complement strand
GAGGGCAGCGAGTACGACGACAACGTGCCGCCATTCTGCCAGTCCTTCGACGGCAAGCAGGGCTACGGTGAACCGGGCGGCGTCTGCGCAGCCTGTGCATTCAACCAATTCGGCAGTACGGCAAACGGCAGCGGAAAAGCCTGCAAAAATATGCGGCAGATCTATCTGCTGCGCAGCGGCGAGTATCTTCCGCTGCAGCTCTCCCTGCCGCCCACAAGCCTTCGCCCGTTCAATGATTTCATGAACCTCGCCTTTGTCGCCCGCCGGCGCCCCAGCTATTCCGCCATCGTGGAGATCGGTCTGAAACGCGCGGAAAGTGGTGGCTATACTTACAGTGTCGCCACGTTCCGAAAGGTACGGGATCTTGAGGGGGAAGGTCTTGCGGCCGTTAAAAGCTACGCAGCAAATTTCAAAGAGCAGGTCAAATCGCTTCTGGCACAGCGTGTGGAAAACTACAAGTCCGATGTGGAATCACTCACCGGCACGGCTCCCTTGGAGCTCGCCGACAACGGCGACCACTTTTCCTATCCGGGCGTCATTGACGGCGAACGCGACGAGCTGCCGCTCTAAGCAGAAACAGCCAACAAAGCTCGCTCCGCTGAGCAAACGGCAGATGCGGTTCGCTGAAAAGAATCACAAGCTGGTCTATGCGTTTTTGCAGGAGCAGCGGTATGATCCCGGCGAATATTACGATCTTGCCGTCATGGGCTACCTGCGCGCCGTGGAACGCTATTGTTCCCATGCCTATCTGCGCCGCTTTTCGTTCTCCACCGTCGCTTACCGCGCGATGCAGCAGAGCATCGCGTTATGGAAGCGCGGAGAGAGCAGGCGCAGGCAGGCGGAGGAAGCCTACTGTGCGCTTTACAGCCGCAGAGAGACCGTCTGTGACGCGGAGCTGCCCGAAGCATATTTCTTCTCGGCGCTGCAAAGGTGCGGAACGCCGCAGCAGGCCGCGTTTGCGCTGCTGCGCCTGCACGGGTACAGCATTGCGGAGATCGCCGCGCAGTACAAGCTGGACCCGCGGCGTGTACGCCGGATGCTCAAAAGTCTGTATTCCGCCTATCTGAGGTTCCGCGGAGATGGGAAGGAGGCGACAAAATGAAGGATCAGCACACAAGGATGCTCCACGGGCGTCTGCTCCGGCCGCTGAGAGTCGGCAGCAGCGCGCTCATCGACCACGAAGGGCAGTTCATTCTGACCTCGCTGGTCACGTCCATCCAGGTGCAAAATGAACAGGAAGCAAAGTTTGAAACGCTGAATACCCACTACCATGTGAAGTTTTCTCCGCTTCAAGCAGCAGTTGCGGCGTCAATTCTGATGGCCGTCGCTGCATGAATGAACCCCCGGCGGCAATCTCCCGTCTGATCGCCGCCGGACCCGCTGACCGCAGCCACAGTTTTTGTGGCTGCGGTTTTTCCGTCAGGAGGTCTTATGAACGAACAAGTCATCCCGGTTTCCGGGAATCAAAAAATCGCGTTTCAATGCCAGCGGTGCAGCGCCTGCTGCCGCCATGTAGAAAACAAGGTCATGCTGGAACCATACGACGTTTATCAGCTTGCGCTTCATTTTCAAAGCGAAGGACAAAGTCTCAAGCCAGAGGATATCTGTGCGCAGTACGCGCACCCCATGCCGCTGGAACCGTATTTCCCGATTTTCCTGCTGAACACCACAGGCGAAGATGCCCATTGCATTTTTCTGAACGGGCATCATTGCAGCATCTATGCGCACCGTCCGCGCGCCTGCCGACTGTATCCATTCACCGTGGATGCAGGGCATCGAGGCAGAGATTTCGAGTATTTTCTCTGCACGGATGATTCCGGCCACTTTGGAAAAGGCCGCGTCTGGGTCAGCGATTGGTTCTATGAGAATTTTTCCAAGGACGCCCGGCGCTTTGTGAAAGCCGATTACGCGGCGATCCGGCAGTATGGCAAGCTGCTCCGACAAATGGCACCCGCGCAAATCGAGCATTCGCTGTTTCAGATTCTGTTTTACCGCTACTGGAATTATGACCTGAGCAAGCCCTTTCAGGAACAGTTTGAAAGCAACAATCGTCAGCTACTTGCATTTCTGCAGGAGCAGCTGGCCAAAAATGGAGGTTATACATGAATCGATCCAGAATCACCGGCGCAATTCTCCTGCGCTGGGACGATTGCACATCCATTCTTTCGAAGCACTTGACAACACTGCTGCAGCGTCCGATTCAGCTGTGCCACATGGTAGAAGACTACGACTACTGGTGCATCGCGTTAAAAACCGGAAGATTCTCCATCCCGGAGCTTCATGTTCTGCTGGATGCGGTTTCCGCAGCCACGACAGACTTTCCGGATCTGATCCCGGATGATTCCGACCGGAC
>JAEDIZ010000204.1 GCA_016296635.1 Oscillospiraceae bacterium | reverse complement strand
TGGCTTTGCGCTTATGGCTGCCTGATTTTTTGTGGGGTTGCGGAGCGAGGCCTAAGTATATGATGGGGGGAAGGCTTTTTGGGACAGATTCTTGCGGTTCTATCCGGCAAAGGCGGCACGGGCAAAACCTCACTGCTGGCCGGTATCGCAACATGCCTCGCCATGGAGAGTCAGCAGGTTTTGTGTATCGATCTGGACATGGGCCTGCGAAATCTGGATATTGCGTTGGGTATGGCGGACGAGCCGATCCTCCCCTTTACAAGTGTGATGCGCAGGGAATATCCCCTGTCGCAGGCATCGCAGCACCCGACCGTTGAAAACCTGCGGGTACTGACCGCTCCGGTGACGGAATCGGCAGCTGATGTTGACCCGGTAGAATTCAGTATGTTCCTGCTGGCAGCAAAAAAACAGTACGACTGGGTCCTGCTGGATGCCCCTGCAGGTCTCGGCGGCGGCTTTGAGCTGGCGCAGATCTGCGCTGACCAGGCAATTTTGGTTGCGTTGGCGGATCCTGCGTCCTGCCGCGATGCGGCTGTGACGGCGGACAGACTGCTGCAGAAACGACAGATCCCGCTGCATCTGGTGGTCAACCGTGTGAACCGCAGACTGTTTGCCGCCATGAAATCAACCATCGACGATATCATGGACAGTGTCGGCCTGCAGCTGCTGGGCATCGTGCCGGAGGATACCGATGTTCCGCTGGCGGCAGCGGAGGGAAAGCCTCTGGTGCAGAGAACCTATCGCGGCGCAGCGCTGGGCTGTCTGCACATTGCCCGCCGGCTGCTCGGGCAGCACGTGGCGCTGATGAAGCTGTAAAAAAGCGGCGAAGATCCGGCAGTTATTTGAAGAAGGATAGCTTTATTTTACGAAGGGAGCTATGAATATGAACATTACGCTGATGGCGGATGACAAGAAAAAGGAACTGATGGTGCAGTTCTGCACGGCCTATAAGAGTATTCTGTCCAAGCACAGTCTGTCGGCAACGGCGGCAACGGGACGGCTGGTCTCCGAGGCAACGGGTCTGCCCGTATCGCTGTTTCTGTCAAAAAATCAGGGCGGACATCAGCAGGTGGATGCGCGCATCGCCTACAATGAGATCGACCTCATTCTGATGTTCTCCGACCCCAATGAAAACGATCCCTGGGAGGATCAGCGCATCATGCGCACGATGCACCTGTGCGATACCTATAACGTCCCCTGCGCCACCAATCTGGCAGCTGCCGAAATGCTGATCCTTGGTCTGCAGCGCGGCGATCTCGACTGGCGCATGATGATGAAGAGCAAGAAAAATCTGCGATAAGGCAAACACTGAAAAGCCTTCCCCCAGGGGAAGCCTTTTGATGCGTTTCATTGCAGGCCGCGATACCATACGCAAAATCGAAACCTGTTTATCCTAGCTTTGAAAGGACTTTTTTCATGGAAATCATCAGACCCCATACCTTATCCGGCTTCATGGAGCTGCTGCCCGCGCCGCAGAGTCAGATGGAAGCCATTATGGAAGTGCTGCGCAAGACTTACAGCCTTTACGGCTTCTGCGCCCTCGATACTCCCGCCATCGAAGCGGCCGACGTGCTTCTGGCCAAGGGCGGCGGCGAAACGGAAAAGCAGATCTACCGTTTTCAGAAGGGCGACAGCGATCTGGCGCTGCGCTTCGATCTGACGGTGCCGCTGGCAAAGTACGTGGCGCTGCATTATAACGAGCTGGTATTCCCCTTCCGCCGCTTTCAGATCGGCAAGGTCTACCGCGGCGAACGCGCCCAGAGAGGCCGCTTCCGCGAGTTCTATCAGGCGGATATCGACATCATCGGCGACGGCAAGCTGTCCGTGGTCAATGAAGCCGAGATCCCGTCCATCATCTATAAGACCTTTACGACCCTGGGCTTAAAGAAGTTCCATATCCGCGTCAATAACCGTAAGATCCTCAACGGCTTCTATGCCATGCTGGGTCTTTCCGAAAAGTCCGGCGACATCATGCGCACCGTGGACAAGCTCGATAAGATCGGCGCCGACAAGGTGCGCGAGATCCTTGTCGATGACTGCGCCGTGGAAAGCGCACAGGCGGACGAGATCCTCGCCTTCATCGCCATCCGCGGCACCAACGCCGAGGTTTTGGAAAAGCTGGCAGCCTACCGCGGCAGATGCGAAGTGTTCGATCTCGGTCTGGACGAGCTGACAACGGTTGCGCAGAACTTGGCTTCCTTCGGCGTTCCCGAGGAGTACTTCGCCGTGGATCTGACCATCGCAAGAGGTCTGGATTATTACACCGGCACGGTCTATGAAACCACGCTGGACGAGCATCCGGAGATCGGTTCCGTCTGCTCCGGCGGCCGCTACGACAATCTGGCGGAGTATTATACCGAACGGCAGCTGCCC
>JAEDIZ010000063.1 GCA_016296635.1 Oscillospiraceae bacterium | reverse complement strand
GGCATCATCAAGTTCCTCGGCTTCGAGCAGATCTTCAAGAACTCCCTGACCGGCCTGCCCATCGGCGGCGCTAAGGGTGGTTCCGACTTCGATCCCGCCGGCAAGTCCGACGCAGAAGTCATGCGTTTCTGCCAGAGCTTCATGACTGCTCTGTACCGCTACATCGGACCGGACATCGACGTTCCCGCTGGTGACATGGGTGTCGGCGGCCGCGAAATCGGCTATCTGTATGGCCAGTATCGCCGTCTGAAGGGCGTTTGGGAAAACGGCGTCCTGACCGGCAAGGGCATGAGCTACGGCGGCTCCCTGATCCGTCCGGAAGCTACCGGCTACGGTGCAGTTTATTATCTGCAGGAAGTTCTCGCTCATGAGAATGACTCCATCGAAGGCAAGAAGATCGCTATCTCCGGCTACGGCAATGTTGGCTGGGGCATCATGAAGAAGGCTGCTGAACTGGGTGCAAAGGTCACCTACTTCGCAGGTCCCGACGGCTACATCCATGATCCCGACGGCGTCACCGGCGACAAGCTGGACTTCATCCTCGAGATGCGTGCAAAGGATTCGATGCACTGCAAGCCTTATGCAGACAAGTACGGTGTTGAGTTCGTTCCCGGTGAAAAGTGCTGGGGCGTCAAAGACGTTGACATCTACATGCCGGCAGCTACGCAGAATGATGTCAGAATGGAATCCGCAGAAAAGATTGCAGCTTCCGGTGTTAAGTACTACATTGAGGTTGCCAATATGCCCACCACCAACGATGCTCTGAACTTCCTGCGTGAGCAGAAGCACATGATCGTTGCTCCTTCCAAGGCAGTTAACGCCGGCGGCGTTGGCGTTTCCGCTCTGGAAATGGCGCAGAACTCCGAGCGTCTGGTTTGGACCGCAGAGGAAGTTGATGCTCAGCTGAAGAAGATGATGGTCAACATCCATAAGGTCTCCGCAGAAGCAGCTGCAGAGTACGGCCTCGGCTATGATCTGGTCGCAGGTGCAAACCTGGCAGGCTTCAAGAAGGTCGCTCAGGCTATGATGGAGCAGGGCATCTTCTAAAATTACCTTCTTTCAAAAACACAGAATCCCCGCAGGATCTTTCCTGCGGGGATTTTCATATCTGTACGCATGTTACGGCATCTGCTGATTCAGCTCATCTAAAAGGTAAATTGCTTTGTAGATCTTATCGCAGTTCTTGCATTGCCAGTCGCAGTCGCTTCTCTTGGCTTTCATATGCAGCGGTTCCAGTTCATTGCCGCAGATCGGGCAGTTCGTTTTCTCCCGCCTCCATAGCCGCTTTAGAAAAAGAAGGACTTCATTTCTGGATTTCATTTTCAGTTCTTTCAGAAAAACCCGTTCCATATCTTCACCTTCTTTTGGCTGCTGATTCTCACTTTTCAATCACGCAGTAGCCATCCTGCCCAAGTACCACCGTACCGGCGGTATAGGAAAGCAGATTTCCGCCCATCAGCATTCTGCCGCTGTGCGGCACGCTCCATGGCCTGTCGGATTTGTTCGCCAGCACTGCCAGCGCTTGATTTTTGCTGCGGCGTAGGAACATCAGTCTGCCCTGCCCCGCCTCCAGCACCGTAACGCTGCCCTCACGCAGGGCTTCGCTGCTTTTTTTCAGCGCAACCAGTTCGGTAAAGAATGAAATTAGACGTTCGTCCTCGCCGCCCCATGGATAGGTCTGCCGATTGAACGGGTCTCGGTAGCCGGTCATACCGGCCTCATCCCCATAATAAATGCAGGCGATTCCCGGCAGCATGAACTGCAAAAACGCCGCAAGGCAGAACCGCTTCTTGCCGAATTCGAGCTGTTCCATGCTCATGGTGCGTCGGGCAAGCTCTTCTCTCTCGCCGTCACGCGGGTCAACCAGTGCCGTGATCGCCCTCGGCGTATCATGGGTAGACAGAACATTCATAACGCAGTTCAAAACATCCGGCGGATAGTTCTCCGCCAGCGTCATGATACTCTCGCCCAGTCCCTCGCCGCCGTCCTCTCCGCGGACATAGCGCAGAATTGCCTTCTGCCACGGATAATTCATAACAGAGTCCAGTTCGTTATCCACGAAATAACGCCTTCGCACATCGTAGGCGATTTTGTTGGACGCATCCTCCCAGACTTCGCCGATCAGCAGTGCGTCCGGTTTGACCTGACGGATGCGGCGTTTGAGCTTCGCCACAAAACTGTCCGGCAGCTCATCTGCCACATCCAGCCGCCAGCCGTCCGCTCCAAGCTGGATCCATCTGGATACAACGCTGTCTTTATCTTCAATGATATAGTTTACATAATCATCATTGTTTTTGTCAATGCAGGGAAGCGTTGTAATCCCCCACCAGCACTCGTACTGATCCGGCCAGTGCTTGAATCGAAACCATGGATAAAAGGGAGAATTCTTGCTTTCGATTGCCTGCTGAAAATACGGACTTCGACTGCCCACATGAGAAAACACGCCATCCAGCACAACCTTCATGCCGCGCGTATGTGCCTGCTCACAGAGCAGGCGAAAATCTTCCTCCGTTCCCAGCATGGGATCGATGCGCTGATAGTCATAGGTATCGTACCGATGCGTGGAGAACGCCATAAAAATAGGATTCAGGTAGAGAATCTGTACGCCAAGCCGCTGCAGATAGTCCAGCTTTTCCCGGATTCCATTCAGATTCCCGCCGAAAAAGTCGTTATTCAGAATTTCCCCTTTTTCATTCGGCTGCCAGACCGGCATCTCATTCCAGCTCTCATGTACCCAATAAGGCTGCAGCTTCTGCGCAGTATCGCATCTTCCGCAGGCGGCAAACCGATCAGGAAAGATCTGATACATGACAGCACCCTTCGCCCACTCCGGCACCGCATACTCCTGCGCGATCACGCTGAGCTGCCAAAGCTCTCCGGCCTCCATATTCGTGTCATTCCCCTGCTTGCGCAGACGGAACGCCTCTTTTTCCGTGGTAATAAAGAACTCATAGAAATACAACCCCGGTTCGCAGGCAGAAAACTCGCCGCCCCAGGTTTCATAGAGTGCTGTTTCGCTCTGTTTCAGAAACAGCACCGAACGCAGATATTCTCCGTTCTCCCGTAAAAGGCGCAGCTCGGTTCTGACCGTCCGGCAGCTTACCGGGATTTCGATATGCATCCGGCACAATTCGCCGGGTTTTAATATCCCAAAAGGTGCTTTGAACTGCGACAGCTTACTGTCAAATAAAATACGCATATCTCACCCATGAAACAGTGCGCCCCTGCTGCGGCAAAGGCGCGCCTTTTTTCATTATTTTCCGCAGACCTGCTCATAAAGCCGGAGATATTCCTTTGCCGGCTTCTCCCAGCCGAAGTCCGCTTTCATATTGCTTTTTGCCAGCGCCGCCCATTTTTCCGGTGACTGCTCATAGAGCCGCAGGCAGCGCTCAATGGCGTCCAGAAAATCCTCCGCATTATAGCTTTGGAAGGTAAAGCCGCGTCCGCAGCCGGATTCTTCATCATAGGCGGGAACCGTGTCCTTCAGCCCGCCCGTTTCATGCACCACGGGCACACCGCCAAAACGCATGGCGATCAGCTGGGAAAGACCGCACGGCTCAGATTTTGACGGCATCAGATAGATATCCGATGCGGCATAATAGAGATTCGCCAGCTCCGCGCTGAACATCAGCTGCACAGCGACCTTGTCCGGGTGCTTTTTCTGAATCTCCTTCAAAAAGCTCTCATACTGCGGCTCGCCCGTTCCAATCACCGCCAGCTGCAGCGGCTTTTCCATCAGCCGCTCTGCGATAGCACAGAGAAGGTCGATTCCTTTATGTCCTGCCAGCCGCGTGACCATGGCAAGCACGGGAATCTCCGGATTCTCAGGCAGAGAGAGCATCTTCTGCAGTGCAAGCTTGTTCGCCTTTTTGCCGTCTGCAAAGTTTGCAGCATCGTAGCGTGCCGCCATCCCCGCCGACTTGCGCGGATGGAACAGGTCCATGTTGATGCCGTTGGTGATGCCGGAAAAATCTTCTCCTCTGCCTGCCAGCACGTCTGCCAGGCCATGTGCAAAATAGGGATACTGCAGTTCTGCGGCATATGTCGTCGAAACCGTGCTGACACGGTCAGCCGTAACGATGGCGGACTTCATGAAATTGATCGCGTCCATGAAAGACAGCGCCTGCTCGCAGCGTTCCGGCAGACCCAGCACCTCGCGGTTGAAGTCCGCCGCGCACCAGCCCTGATATTCGATATTATGGATGGTAAAAATACTCTTCGTTTCGGGAAGAGAATCACGAAATTCCTCCCGCAGCAGGATCGGGATCAATGCTGTCTGCCAGTCATGGCAATGAATCACATCTGGCTGCAGATTCAGCCGGACGATGGATGCAAGCACCGCTCTGGCAAAATAAGCATAGCGCTCGCCGTCATCCGGATAGCCGTAAACGCCGCCGCGGCAGAAATAATGCTCATTGTCGATAAAATAGACCTTCAGTTTTCTTTTGTTTGATTTCAGACGCAGAATGCCGACATACTCCTTCCGCCAGGTCAGCGATACCTCAAGATTCCCCAGAAACTCCGTTTCCCACTTTCCGGCATCCCGGATTCTGTCGTAATAAGGAAGGAAAAGGCTGATCTCCAGATTCGGAAGCTTTGCCAGCTGCTCCGGCAGCGCCTGAATGACATCGCCCAAGCCGCCCGTTTTGAGAAACGGAGCAGCCTCAGAGGCGACCATCGCGATTTTCATACGGTATCTCCTTTGTTGATCACCAGCGGATGCTCCGGTGTTCCGAGAAGAACAGCGCCCGCTCTGATGGAAACATTCTTATCCAAAATGGCATAGCGCACCGTGGCGCCCGCGCCGATTCTGCAGCCCTGCATCACAATGCTGTCCTGCACCAGCGCGCCTTCATCAATCTCGACCTCGCGGAAAATTACCGAGTTTTCCGCCTTACCGAAAATGTGGCAGCCGTCTGCCAGAATGCAGTTCGGTGCTTCTCCGTTTTCGCCGAAGAGAGTCGGAACCGCATCACGAACCTTTGTATAAATGGGAATCTCACTTTGGAACAGACTGTGCCGCACGTCTTCTTTCAGCAGCGACATACTGTTCGCATAGTAGGATTCCACACTCTCATTAAATAGCGCCACATTGTGGAACGGATATACATTCAGCGAGATTTTTCCTTCGTTATAGAACGAAAGCAGGAAGTCCCGTTCAAAGTGGTACTTTCCGTGCGGCACAAGCTCACGGATGATCGAGATGAGCTTCTCGCGGCTGATGATGAAGATGCTCATGCCGACAAGATAATCCTCAGGAGCGCAGTAATCCACCGCCAGATCCGCAAGTTTTCCGTTCTCATCCAGCTTGACCGCCAGTGTCTGTCTGCGGACACCGTCTGCCTTGCCGGCCTTGGCAACGACCGTCACATCGCAGCCGGACTTGATATGCTCCTCCACGACCCATGCAAGATTGATGGTGCACAGCACCGTCGTATCCGCCAGCACAACGTAGTCGCTGTCGCTTCTCTGCAGAACCGGCAATGCCGTCTGCAGTGCTTCAAGCTTCCCGTGATACGCACCGGTATGACCCGTTGCAAAGGGCGGCAGGAACCGAACGCCGTCACCCAACTGCAGGTCCCATTCCTCGCAGTTCCCCAGGTGATCCATCAGGGAACGATAGTTATATTTGGTTACGATACCGATATTGCGGATGCGGGAGTTTGCCATATTGGAAAGAATGAAGTCGATCTGACGGTAGCGGCTGCCGAACGGGATCGAACCGGAGGTTCTGAAATGGGTCAGCTCACCCATGTTATTATCATAGATATTGGAGAAAATAATACCCATTGTATCCATAACTGCATCCTCCTTCCGTTCAGATGATGGCGCCGGCTTCCACCACAGCGCCTTCCGAAATCACTTTATCCTTCCCGACCACAGCGATTTTTCGCTTGCCACCGTCATAATCTCCGATCCTTGCGCCGGCCTTAACCACGCAGCCCTCTGCAATGATGGCATTTCGGATCACCGCACCGTTCTCGATCACCACATCCGGCATAACCACACTGTCCGTGATCTCCGCGCCCTTGCCGACGCTGCAGCCGGTAGAGATGATGGAATGGTTCACCATACCGCAGATCGTGCATCCCTCTGCCACAAAGCTGTCATGAATTTCCGCCGAGCGGTCAATGAAGCTGGCGGGAACCGCGGTGTTTCGGGCGTAAATTTTGTGACCGGCAGTTCCGTAAATGTTGAAGTTCGGGTTCTTGCCCAGCAGATCCATATTGGCTTCCCAAAGGCTGTCAATGGTGCCGACATCCTTCCAGTATCCATCAAATCGGTAGGCATAAAGCTTATGTCCCGCATCCAGAATGGCAGGAATGACATTCTTGCCGAAATCCTTTTCGCTCTTCGGATCCGCGTCATCCTCCTCCAGGAACTTTTTCAGCACGCTCCATTTGAAAACATAGATGCCCATGGAGGCATTTGTGGACTTCGGCTTCTTCGGCTTTTCCTCAAATTCATAAATGGAGCCATCCTCCCGGGTATTCATGATACCGAAACGGGACGCTTCCGCAAGAGGCACATCGCGCACGGCGATAGTGCAGTCGGCATCATGCTGATTATGGAAGCGGATCATCTGCGCATAGTCCATCTTATAAATATGGTCACCGGAAAGGATCAGCACATTGTCCGGCTGATAGCGCTCAATAAAGGGGATGTTTTGATAGATGGCATTCGCCGTTCCCTGATACCACTCCGATTTTTTGCTCTTTGCGTACGGCGGCAGAACCTGCACACCGCCATGGGAACTGTTCAGCCCCCACGGCTGGCCGTTGCCGATATACTCATTCAGTTCCAAAGGCTGATACTGGGTCAGAATACCCACAGTATCGATCTTGGAGTTGACACAGTTGGAAAGCGGAAAATCGATGATTCGGTACTTTCCGCCGAAGGGAACTGCAGGTTTCGCCGTATTCTCAGTCAGAACCATCAGGCGGCTTCCCTGCCCGCCAGCCAGCAGCATGGCGACGCAGCGTTTTTTCTGAAATTGCATGGCCGTTTCTCCTTTACAGTTTCTGTTTGATCCGAATGCTTACGCGTCAAGGTCTTCGCTCCGGATTCGTGCGTTGATGTACATAATATGTCACGCTCATGGGCGGTACGGTAAACCGTCCCGCATGGCTGTATTGTTCCTGGTTTTTTCTGTCTGCATGAACCGTTTTTGCAGCGTTGCCAAAGCCGCCGAACGCTTCGTCATCCGTGTTGAATACCGGCACATACCATCCCGCCTTCGGCAGGGGCAGTTCATAGTTTTCCCGTAAAACCGGACAGAAATTACAGACCGCGATCAACTCGCGTCCCCTGCGGTCAATTCTGCGAAATGCAACGATGCTGTTGTCCCGATCATCGCAGCTCAGCCATCGGAATCCGTCCCAGTCGCTGTCATTTTCCCACAATGCCCGGTTTTTCAGATAGAACCGGTTCAACTCGCGGACAAAAATCTGCATTTTACTATGCTTCTCATAATCCAGCAGCAGCCAGTCCAGTCCCTTTTTGTAATCCCATTCGGAGAACTGGGCAAACTCGCTGCCCATAAAATTCAGCTTCTTGCCCGGATGCGCCATCTGGTAGGCCAAAAATGCGCGCAGATTATTGAACTGATCCTCATAGCTGCCGGGCATTTTTGAGACCAACGAACGCTTGCCGTAGACTACCTCATCGTGGCTCAGCGGAAGAACGAAATTCTCCGAAAAAGCATAGGTCATGGAAAAGGTCAGCGCATTGTGATCGCCCTTTCTGAAAAGCGGATCCAGCGCCATATACCGCAGCATATCGTTCATCCAGCCCATGTTCCACTTAAACAGAAAGCCAAGACCGCCGTCGTAGTTCGGTTTCGTAACAAGCGGAAAGGTTGTGGATTCTTCCGCGATCATCATGACCGACGGATTGACCCGGAAAGCTGCACTGTTGAGCTGCCGCAAAAACTCGATAGCCTCCAGGTTTTCTCTGCCGCCAAACCGGTTCGGCTTATACTCCGCACGGTTATAATCGAGGTAAAGCATCGATGCCACGGCATCTACGCGGATGCCATCGACATGGAACACATCCAGCCAGTAGCAGGCATTGGAGATCAGGAACGAGCGCACCTCCGGCTTTGCGTAATCGAAAATCCGGGTGCCCCAGTCCGGATGCTCCCGCATCTTCGGATCGGAAAGCTCATAACAGCAGGTTCCGTCAAATTCAAAAAGTCCGTTTTCATCCTTCGGAAAATGGGCTGGTACCCAGTCCAAAATCACACCGAGTCCCGCTTTATGGCACGCATCCACAAGCATTTGGAACTGCCGCGGCGTGCCGTATCGGTGCGTCGGCGCATAGTAGCCCGTCACCTGATAGCCCCAGGACGGGTCATACGGATGCTCCATGATCGGCAGCAGCTCAATATGCGTATAGCCCATCTCACTGACATAGGGTACCAGTTCCCGCGCCAGATCCTCGTAGGAATAATAGCTTCCGTCTGCGTGCCGCTTCCAGGAACCTGCATGAACCTCATAGATATTGATGGGTCTGTTCAGCGCATTTTCCTTCTGCCGTTTTTTTCGGTATGCCGCATCATGCCACCGGAACGGCTGCTGCGGCTCAATTATGCCGGAAGTATCCGGCAGACAGGCAAACCGTCTTGCATACGGATCTGTTTTATAGACTTTTTTACCGCGCTGATTCCTCACACAGTATTTATATGCCTGCCCGGCTTTTGCAAAACCACTGAAAGCTTCCCAAACGCCCTCGGAGATTTTGTGCATCGGCAGATCATCTTCATTCCAGAAGTTAAAATCACCTACAACGCTGACTGCGTTCGCATGCGGCGCCCAGACGCGAAAAACGAAACCGTCCTCCCGGTCAGATCTGCACGAATGGCAGCCCATAAACAAATAGCTCTGCTCGCAGACCGCATTATGAAATTGCTCTAAATACTTCTGCAGCTGCTCCATGCTCTCTGCCTTTCCCGGATATCCGGTTCCATGATATACGATCTGTCCGGCATTTCAGACCGAAACCTGCCGGATTCAAAGGATAAACTTTTAAAAATTATACCACAAACATGATTCTTCCGCAAGGAAGAATCTGCGTTTTCAATGCACACTCTCCCGTGAAAAAGCAAAGTGCCCGGCACAAAAAGTACCGGGCACAGAGATCTTTTGAAATCCGTTATCAGCCGAGTTCGGAGAAGTACTTGATGGTACGGACCATCTGGCTGGTGTAGGAGTTCTCGTTGTCATACCAGGAAACGACCTGAACCTGAGTCTTGCCTTCGCCAGCGGGCAGAGCCATGGTCTGGGTAGCATCGAACAGGGAGCCGAAACGCATACCGATGATGTCGGAGGAAACGATCTCGTCGGTGTTGTAGCCGAAAGACTCGGTAGCCTCTGCCTTCATCTGAGCGTTGATCTGGTCAACGGTAACAACGCCGTTCACAACAGCGTTCAGAATGGTGGTGGAGCCGGTGGGGGTAGGAACACGCTGAGCAGCGCCGATGAGCTTGCCGTTCAGTTCGGGGATAACCAGGCCGATTGCCTTTGCAGCGCCGGTGGAGTTGGGAACGATGTTCACAGCTGCAGCACGGGATCTTCTCAGATCACCCTTTCTCTGCGGGCCGTCCAGAGGCATCTGATCGCCGGTGTAAGCGTGAATGGTGCACATAATGCCGGACTCGATGGGAGCCAGGTCATTCAGAGCCTTTGCCATGGGAGCCAGGCAGTTGGTGGTGCAGGAAGCAGCGGAGATGATGGTGTCTTCCTTGGTCAGGGTGGTGTGGTTTACATTGTAAACGATGGTGGGCAGGTCATTGCCGGCGGGAGCGGAGATAACGACCTTGCGGGCGCCTGCGTCAATGTGAGCCTGAGCCTTTGCCTTGCTGGTGTAGAAGCCGGTGCATTCCAGAACGACGTCAACACCGATCTTGCCCCAGGGCAGATCAGCAGCGTTGGGCATCTTGTAGATGACGATCTTCTTGCCGTCGACAACGATGTAGTTGTCTTCGCCTTCGCCTTCGTGGAAGTCGACAGTGTGGCCCTGAGCAACCCAGTTACCCTGCGTGGAGTCGTACTTCAGAAGATGCGCAAGCATCTTAGCGGAAGTCAGATCGTTGATGGCGACAACTTCGTAGCCCTCAGCGCCGAACATCTGACGGAAAGCCAGACGGCCGATACGACCAAAACCATTGATAGCAACTTTTACAGACATGATTTTTCCTCCTTCAAATCTCCGGTGGATTTCCACCGGCGAAAAAGTATTTATATACTTTAACATTCTGCTTGATTATACTTCAAATTGGTTATTCTGTCCAGTAGTAATTTCGCTAAAATAGTAGCGAATTTGTGTTTTTTCTTCTCCATATCCGATATTCTCTAACATTTTTTTAGATTGCCTAAAATTTTATTTGTTTTTCAACCATTCTGTGGAAAAATATTCACAAGAACAGTCAATAAACAAGATTTGTTCACAATTACTCTCTATAATGATAATGAAATGGCTATTTTAGCATCGGATACAGGAAAGAGGAACTGCGTCATGCTTGAGTTAAAAAACATCACAAAGGATTATCTGGCGGGTGATTCCACAGTCCACGCGCTGCGAGGAATCAATGTGGCTTTTCGCCCCAATGAATTCGTTGCCGTGCTCGGCCCTTCCGGCTGCGGCAAAACCACGCTTCTGAATCTCATCGGCGGACTGGATCAGTACACAGACGGCGATCTTCTGATTGCCGGCAGATCCACGAAAAAGTTCAAGGATCGCGATTGGGACACCTATCGCAACCATTCCATCGGCTTTGTATTTCAGAGTTATAACCTGATCCCCCATCAGACCGTTCTTGCAAACGTAGAGCTGGCACTGACACTTTCCGGTGTTTCCCGCCGCGAGCGCAGGCAGCGTGCCGTTCAGGCATTGGAAAAGGTCGGTCTCGGCGATCAGCTCAAAAAGAAGCCGAATCAGATGTCCGGCGGACAGATGCAGCGCGTAGCCATCGCCCGTGCCCTCGTCAACGATCCGGAGATTCTCCTTGCCGATGAACCCACCGGCGCTTTGGACAGCGAAACCTCCGTGCAGGTCATGGAGATTCTGAAAGAAATCTCCAAGGAAAAGCTCATCATCATGGTGACCCACAACCCCGAGCTGGCCGATCAGTATGCATCGCGCATCGTGCGCCTGCTGGACGGCAGCATCATCAGCGATTCCAACCCCTACGAGCCGGAAACAGAAGCGATCGCGGATACAAAGAAGCAGGAGCATACCTCCATGTCCTTCTTTACGGCATTGGGTCTTTCCCTCAACAATCTGATGACCAAGAAAGCCCGCACCATTCTTACCGCCTTTGCAGGCTCCATCGGCATCATCGGCATTGCACTGATTCTTTCTCTTTCCAACGGCATTCAGAATTATATTGACAAGGTGCAGGAGGATACACTTTCCTCCTACCCCATTACCATTGAGGCCGAAACGCTGGATATGTCCAGCATGGTCACATCCATGATGGGCGTTAATGCAGAAAACGGTGAATCCGGTGAGCATGAGCTGGATGCCGTCTACTCCAACACTATCATGTATGATCTGATCAGCAACCTTTCCAGTACGGAAACAAGGAAGAACGATCTTAACTCTTTCAAGAACTATCTGGAAGACGAAAACAGTTCTGTTCGCGACTATATCAGTGCCATCCAGTACCGTTACAATCTTGGCATGACCATCTATGCCAAGGACATTGACGACAAGATTTTCAAGTCCGATGTCTCGGATCTTCTGCAGCAATGCATGGGCGCACTTTACGGCGGCGATTACAGTTCCTATTTTGACCAGTTTGGCGCAGCCTATTCCCGGATGGAGGTCTGGGAGGAAATGCTGCCCCCGCAAAGCCGTGAGGATGACAAGCTTGTCAACGAACTTCTGACGGAGCAGTACGATCTTCTCTACGGCGCATGGCCGCAGAACTACGACGAGGCCGTGCTGATCGTCAACAAGGACAACGAAATCTCCGATCTGGTCATCTATTGCTTAGGTCTCGGCTCGCAGGACGATGTCGTTGATACCATGAAAAAAATGATGAACGGTGAGCAGTTGGACAGCTTCCAGGAAAGCTGGAGCTATGAAGATATCTGCAATATGCGTTTCAAGATCGTCCTGCCTGCAGAGTTCTACCAGTACGAT
>JAEDIZ010000007.1 GCA_016296635.1 Oscillospiraceae bacterium | reverse complement strand
CGGAGCATTGGCAGGTGCATTATAAGGAGCTGACTTTCAACGTCAAGCCCATGAATTTCAAGCATACCGGTATTTTCCCGGAGCAGGCTGCAAACTGGGATTTTGCTATGCAGAAGATCCGCAAGGCGGGCAGACCTGTCAACGTTCTCAACCTGTTTGCTTATACCGGCGGCGCAACGATCGCCTGTGCAGCTGCCGGCGCCAGCGTATGTCATGTGGATGCTGCAAAAGGTATGGTCGCCTGGGCGAAGGAGAATGCAAAATCCTCCGGACTGGAAGAAAAGCCCATTCGCTGGATCGTGGATGACTGCGCAAAATTTGTCGAGCGGGAGATCCGCCGCGGAAGGACCTACGATGCCGTTATCATGGATCCGCCCAGCTATGGCCGCGGTCCCTCGGGCGAGGTTTGGAAGCTGGAGGAAAATCTGTACGATTTTGTGCAGCTGGTTTCAAGAGTCCTGTCCGACCAGCCTCTGTTTTTTATCATCAATTCCTATACGACCGGTCTGGCACCGTCTGTTCTGACATACCTGCTGGACTCAATCGTTTCGAGCAAATACGGCGGACATACCGAAAGCGGGGAGCTTGGTCTTCCGGTGAAAGACAGCGGTCTTGTTCTGCCCTGCGGCTCCACGGGCAGATGGACAAAGGAGTAACATGGAACAGGCGATTGCGGTAAAGAATTTACAGTATGAATATGCCGGAAACGAAGAGGGCGAAGGCCATCTCGTTTTCAAGGATCTCAGCCTGTCCATTGAGCAGGGCAGCTTTGTCGTGCTGCTTGGTCATAACGGGTGCGGAAAATCCACGCTGGCACGGCATCTGAACGCGATTTTACTGCCGGCGGGCGGCAGCGTTCAGGTTTACGGGCTCGATACGGCGGACGAGGAGAATACGCTTGCCATCCGGCAGATGGTCGGTATGGTGTTTCAGAATCCGGATAATCAGATCGTTTCCAATGTGGTGGAAGAGGATGTGGCATTTGCGCCGGAGAATCTCGGCATCCCAACGGAGGAAATCCGGACACGCGTGGATGAGGCGCTGAAAACGGTCGGCATGTATGAGTACCGCGAGCATGCACCGCATCTGCTCTCCGGCGGTCAGAAGCAGCGAGTTGCCATTGCGGGCGTGATCGCCATGAAGCCGAAATGCATCATTCTCGATGAGCCGACGGCTATGCTGGATCCCATCGGAAGAAAAGATGTTCTTGCGACCATCGAACGGCTGAACAAAGAAGAAGGAATCACAGTTCTGCTGATTACGCATCACATGGAAGAGGCCATCCATGCTGACCGTGTACTTGTGATGAAGGAAGGCAGCATCGTATGCGACGGCACGCCGAGAGAAGTGTTCCGGCAGGTTGAGCTTCTTATGAATGTGGGACTTGCGGTACCGGAAACAACGCAGCTTTTGTATGAACTGAAACGTGCAGGCTGCGAACTGCCGCTGGATGCGCTCAGCGTGGAAGAGTGCGCAGAGCTTTTGAAAAATGCGGTAACGGCGTAATCGATATTGGAGGAAACAGCTTTGACCCCAGTACTAGAGATAAAAAACCTTTCACATATCTATAGCGTGGGTACTCCGTTTGAACATGCCGCGCTGCAGAATGTGAGTTTAACAATTGAACGCGGAGAATTTGTCGGTCTGATCGGACGGACAGGCTCCGGAAAATCAACCCTGATTCAGCATATGAACGGCCTTCTGAAGCCGACTTCCGGCAGCGTTCTGTTTGACGGAGAGGACATTTGGAAGGATGTCAAGTTTACGAGAAGCATCCGGTTTAAGGTCGGACTTGTGTTCCAGTATCCGGAGTATCAGCTGTTTGAAGAAACAGTCTGGAAAGATATTGCTTTCGGCCCGAAGAATATGGGCCTAACGGAGCCGCAGATCCGCGAACGGGTGGAACGGGCGGCAGGCTTCGTCGGTATCACCGAGAAGGAACTGCAGAAATCTCCCTTTGAGCTATCCGGCGGTCAAAAGCGCCGCGTTGCCATTGCTGGAGTGATCGCCATGGAACCGGATGTGCTGATCCTTGACGAGCCGACGGCGGGACTGGATCCGTCCGGCCGTGAGAGCATTCTTGCGAATATCCGGGCCTATCAGCAGGCGCAGGGAGCCGCTATCGTCATGGTCAGTCATTCCATGGAAGAAGTCGCACGGAATGTGGACAGACTGTTCGTGATGCATGACGGCAGACTGGCGATGGAGGGGACTCCTGAAGCTGTGTTTACAAGAGCGGATGAGCTTGCCGGGATCGGTTTGGATGTGCCGTGCATGACAAGACTTTTCCTGCAGATGCAAAAAGCAGGCATGCAGGTCGATCCTTCCGTGTTTACCGTGGAGCAGGCGAAAAAAGTGCTGCTTCCTCTTCTGAAGGGAGGCTGCGCATCATGCTGAAAGATATTACATTGGGCCAGTATTTCCCGGGGCAGACCGTCATTCACAAGCTTGATCCGAGGACGAAGCTGATCCTTGTTGTGGTTTACATTATCGCGTTGTTTACGGCAAAGAGCTTTGTTTCCTACGGACTGATGCTGGCGTTTTTGCTGACAGTGATTGCGGTGGCAAAAATCAAGCTGAAGGTCATCGTAAAGAGCATGAAGCCCTTGTTGCTGATCATTATTCTGACTGCGGTGTTAAATCTGTTTTATTCTGCGGGTGAACCGCTGGTTAAATTCTGGATTTTCACCATTACAAAAGAAGGCCTTTTGAACGCGGTCTATATGGTGCTTCGCATTACGCTGCTGGTAGCAGGCACCTTTATGCTTACCTATACGACTTCGCCGATCTCGCTTACGGACGGACTGGAAAGCGTACTGTCGCCGCTGAAAAAACTGCGCGTACCGGTGCATGAGCTTGCCATGATGATGTGCATCGCACTCCGTTTTATTCCGTCCCTGATCACGGAAACGGACAAGATTATGTCCGCACAGAAGGCAAGAGGCGCTGATTTTGAATCCGGAAATCTGATTTCCCGGGCAAAGGCTATGATTCCGATTCTGGTTCCGCTTTTCATCAGTTCGTTCAGAAGAGCGGATGAACTGGCGACGGCAATGGAATGCCGCTGCTATCATGGCGGCGAGGGCAGAACCAAATTGAGTCCTCTGCATTATGCAGCGCGGGATTTTTGGGCGTTTGCAGTCGGCGCGCTGCTGCTTGCAGCTGTAATTGTTCTGCGGCGGTTTGGACTGTAAAGAGGTTTTTTTCAAGGAGAAGCTATGCGAAATATTGCGCTGACACTCAAATATCTCGGCACGGCCTATCACGGATGGCAGGTGCAGAAACGCGATGTCACGGTCGGGGAGACGCTGGAAAAGGCGGCAGCTATGGTCGTGGGGCATCCGGTTCACATGACCGGCTGCGGAAGAACGGACGCGGGCGTCCATGCAAAGGTCTATGTGGCGAATTTCCGGACGGACAGCCGGATTCCCTGCGACAGACTTCCGTATGCGCTCAACACGCACCTGCCGGAGGATATCGTTGTTACGCACGCCATGGATGTCCATGAGGATTTTAATGCCATCGGCTCCTGCGTCAGAAAAGAATATACCTATCTGATTTATAATTCCGCCATTCGGGACCCGTTTTATGTAAACCGTGCGTGGTTTTATCCGAAGCATCTGGATGAAACCGTGATGCAAAGAGCAGCGCAATGCTTTGTGGGAACCCATGATTTTGCAGCGGTTCGTTCCGTGGGCACGGATGTGAAATCCACAGTCCGCACGGTATATTACTACGATGTCCAAAGAAACGGCGATATCATTTCTCTGAAGGTCTGCGCGAACGGATTTCTCTATAATATGGCGAGGGCCATGGCAGGAACCGTTGTATATGCAGCAGAGGGCAAATTTGCGCCGGAAGCGGTTACAGATATTCTGGAAAACGGAGACCGGACTGCGGCAGGGCCGACGGTTCCGCCCGGAGGACTGTATATGACGCAGCTTTGGTATGATGACGGAAAGGCAGTATTTCATGTCGGATAAAGTATTTCATGTGGATCTGCGCGATAAAAAAACGATCTGGAAACGGATTCTGATTTTCTCGCTGATTGCCGTTCTGGTGATCGGTGCCGTGGTGGTTTATATTTTCCGCGACCGGCTGATGCCGAAAGTGGAGGAACCGCATTCTCGGATTGCGCAGCTTTCCGCGCGTTCAGAGAGCGGACATTTTACCTTTGATGCGAACAATGCCAATCAGTATGCGGACTTTGGCGGAGGACTTGCGGTTGCGTCCATGACCGGTCTCAGTACCTATGATAAAATCGGCACGGAAGTATCTATTGTACAGACGCAGATGCAGTATCCTTCCATCCGGACGGGCGGAAGCTACGTTATGGCATTTGATGCGGGTGGCACAAAGCTGCATCTGATGAAGGAAAAAAGTGGAAGTGTTCTTGAACTGACGGCCTCAAGCCCGGTGCTGGATGCGGATCTGACTGCAGACGGCTGCGTTTGCTTCTGCACTTCGGAGGTTGGCTATAAATCCGTTATATATGTATATAATTCTGATCAGCAGCTGATTTACAGATGGATGTCATCGAGCCAGTATATGCCGGTCTGTGCGGTTTCGGCAGGGGCGGAATATCTTGCCGTCACAACGCTGGGGCAGCGAGACGGATTATATGACAGCGGTATTTCCGTTTTCAGAACGGACGCCGATACGGTGTATAAGACCATTCCTTTGGGCAACGAACTGATTTACGACCTTTCATTCTGGGATAAATCGACGATCTGCGTTGTCGGTGAGCAGTCGGCCCGCTGGCTTGGAATGAACGGTGCTACAGTCGGCAGCTACGGCTATGACGGTGCTTATCTGAAGGACTATGATTTTGGCGGCAGTGGATTTCTGACGCTGATGCTGAATATGTATAAAGCAGGCAATCGTTACAGCGTCGTGACAGTCGGTAAAGACGGAAACGAACTGGGCAGGCTCAGCGTAGATGCGCAGGTGCTTGACTTTTCCGTGGGCGGAAAATATGTGGCTGTGCTGACTGCGACAGAGCTCTGCGTTTATACGCAGGATATGGAGCTTTATGCCGAGGCAGAGAACGAGATCGGTGCAACAAATGTCGTGATGCGCGCCGATGGCTCCTGCATTCTGATTTCCGGCAATCAAGGCACGGTTTATGCACCGTAAAAACCTGCCGGAAGCGCCGGTATTTGGCGTTTTGAATTTGGCCGATTGCGTGTTATACTCTCTGTAGATCCAAGAAGGAGAACCAATATGAAACCTACGCTTTGCAGCAGATGTAAAAAGAATCTTGCGGTGATATTTATCACGCGGCTTGAAGGCGGAAAGACGGAAAATGAAGGTCTTTGCCTGAAGTGTGCGAAGGAGCTTGGCATCAAGCCTGTCGATGATATTATCAGCCGTATGGGACTGACAGACGAAGATCTTGAAAACTTTAACGGAGAAATGTCGGATATGATGTCCGGCATGGAAGGAATGCTTGCAGGTCTTTCGGGGGATGAATCCGAGGATGACGATGAAAACGAGAGCCAGACTGCGACGTTCCCGTTCCTCAATAAGCTCTTCGGAAATGCCGGAAACGATGAAAAGCTTCCTGCGGAAGTACCGGAGGAGAAAAGTGAAAAGCCGCCCCGAGGCGATAAACCCAACGGGCAGAAAAACAGTAAAAAACATAAATTCCTTGACCTTTACTGTCAGAATCTGACGCAGAAGGCAAGAGAAGGAAAGCTCGACCGGATTGTCGGACGCGATGTGGAAACGGAGCGTGTGATTCAGATTCTGAACCGCCGTCAGAAGAACAATCCCTGCCTGATCGGCGAACCGGGCGTTGGCAAGACCGCGGTCGCAGAGGGCCTTGCACAGAGAATTGTAGAAAAGCAGGTGCCTTATAAGCTTCAGAACAAGGAAGTTTATCTGATGGATCTCACGGCGCTGGTTGCCGGAACGCAGTTCCGCGGTCAGTTTGAGAGTCGTATGAAGGGGCTCATCGAGGAAGTCAGAAAGCTCGGCAATATCATTCTCGTGATCGATGAGGTGCATAATCTTGTCGGCGCAGGGGATGCGGAGGGCTCCATGAATGCGGCAAACATTCTGAAGCCGGCCCTCTCCCGCGGTGAGATTCAGGTGATCGGTGCAACGACCTTCAATGAGTACCGCAAACATATCGAAAAGGATGCAGCGCTGGAGCGCCGTTTCCAGCCCGTAACTATTGCAGAGCCGACGATTGAAGAAGCCATCGCCATCATGCGCGGAATTGCGCATTACTATGAAGAGTTCCACGGCGTAGAAATTTCGCCGGAGATCGCAAGACAGACGGTCATCCTTTCAGAGCGCTATATCACAGACCGTTTTCTGCCGGATAAGGCAATCGACCTTATGGATGAAGCCTGCTCGGATGTCAACCTTAAGAACCTGAATATCGGCAAGCTGGAGGAGCTGAAAAAGGAACACGCGGATCTCGAGCTGGAACTGAATGTGCTGCTTGACAACGCGGAAAAGACGCAGGAGGATTATGCACGTATGGCCGCTCTTCGCAGCAGACTCCTGCAGCTCGACAAGGAGATCGCCGTATTGGAGGAGGAACCGAAGCCGGTTCTGACCATTGAAAACCTGGCGCGTATTATTGAGCTTTGGACAAAGATTCCTGCCAGTAAGATCCGGGAGCAGGAATATGAACAGCTGCAGAATCTGTCTGATAGGCTGAAGCAGCATATCGTGGGGCAGGATGAAGCAGTATCTTCCGTTGTTTCTGCGATCCGCAGAAGCAGAGTCGGTATTTCACCAAAAAAGCGTCCGGTATCGTTCATCTTTGTCGGTTCCACCGGCGTCGGTAAGACGGAGCTTGTCAAGGTGCTTGCCAACGAGATGTTCGAATCCGTGGAATCCATGATCCGGCTTGATATGTCCGAATATATGGAGAAGCATTCCGTTTCCAAGATCATCGGTTCGCCTCCCGGCTATGTCGGATATGATGAGGCAGGGCAGCTGACGGAAAAGATCCGCCGCCGTCCCTATTCCGTGGTGTTGTTTGATGAGCTTGAAAAGGCACATCCGGATGTGCTGAACATCCTGCTGCAGATTTTGGATGACGGCCGCATCACAGATGCGCAGGGGCGCGTGGTCAACTTTGAAAATACCATTATCATCATGACTTCCAATGCCGGTTCTGACCGCAAGGACGGCTCTGTGGGCTTCGGAAAGACGCTCACCGAACAGACCAAGGAAAAAGCAATCAAGTCCTTGAGCGAGTTCCTGCGGCCGGAGTTTATCAACCGTGTCGATGAAGTTATCTGCTTCAACAAGCTGACGGAAGAAAACTTCCGGTCTATTGCGGGCATCATGCTGCAGGAGCTGAAAGACAGCATGGATGCAAGAGGCATTGCCTTTACATGGGACAGTTCGCTTGTTGACTATCTCGTGAAGAAATCCTATTCGGCGCAGTACGGCGCGAGAAACCTTCGCCGGACAATTCAGAAGGATGTCGAGGATCCGATTGCGGAGAAGATCATTCTCAGCTATATGGAGCCGATGCATTCGATCCGTGCCTTTGCCGAGGAAGATGCAGTCAGACTCGAAACAAATTGAAACAAAGAAAAGACCGTCGGATGAAAGATCCGGCGGTCTTTTTGCACCTGTCGAAGAATGATGGCATAGATTGATGCAGGGCGAAGAAGCCCGAAATGCTGAAAGGGGTTCTTAATTTGAATGTGAATGTTTCTTCAAATGAGGATATGCCAGTCAGACCGATTACTCTGCCGGCCTGCGGAGATAAGGACGGCGCGCTGCCTTCCTGTGCACCGCTGGCAAACCCGTATGTGCCGTATCAGAATACCGGCGCAGATAAATACGGTGCAAACTACGCCTTGATTCGCGGCACTTTGTTCCCGGGGCTGGATCTTCCGTACCTTGGCATGGTGAACACGCAGGAGAAAAGCGGAACAGCGCTGCATGAGCTGCAGGCAATGGACTTTGCCATTACAGAGCTGGGATTGTATCTGGATACGCATGCGGATGACAGAGAGGCAACTGAATTGTTTAACGAATATGTGGAGAGCTATCAGATGGCGGTTCAACAGTATCAGCAGGGGAACATGGCTCTCACGCAGATGGATTCCGCGCAGTCCGGCAGTTATGACTGGCTGGAGGGTCCGTGGCCTTGGGATATTGAAACGGAGGGCTGAGAAATGTTTGTATATGAGAAAAAGCTGCAGTACCCGGTGAAAATCAGAAACATCAATCCGCGACTTGCATCTATTGTCATTTCCCAGTACGGCGGACGATACTCCATCATGCTACAATGTGGGGTAAAAATTAAACAGTGAGCTTATAGGAAATGGAGAGAAGCATTTGAGATTTATCGAAAATGCAGCGGTCAATGATGGACATGGCGGATTCGTATTTCTGTGCGGTGGTGGCGGTCGGGTCGATGAGTGTTTTCAGAACCGATGCGATGCAGGAACGCAGGAGATCTGCGGACGAGGTTTCATCCTGCCGGTTCATGGACGCAATCTGCACGTCGAGATCATCAAGCTGCTGCTGCATCTTCTGCTTTGCATCGCGGTAGCTTTCCAAGGATTCGATGCCGTCAAGGTAAGATTCGCGCAGACGCTCCATGCGGGAAACAAGGCGGGAGCGCTTCTGCTGCAGGCTCTGCGTCTGCGGCTGCCGGGAAACAATCTGCGCGGTGCAGGATACGGATTCGGAGAAGGTCATATCATGACGAAGACGATCGATAAATGCTTCCTCCAAAAGATCGACGCGAATATGCTGCGTGGTAGAGCAGCGGCCGCGGGCGTAGTTGTTGCACTTCAAAAAAGCAGGGTTGCTCCAAATCAGCGTAGCGCCGCAAGCGGAACAGCGGACGATGCCGCACAGCCAGTGCTTGCGCTCGGTGGAAGGTTTTCCGTATCGCTTATAGGATTTCTTCAGCTCTGAACAGCGGGCCTGCGCTGCATTCCACGTCTGCAGGTCGATGATAGGTTCATGCTGGGCCTCGGAAATGATACTGTCTTCGTTCTTAAAATTGCGGCGGGTGCGGCCAGTGGGAGTCCAGCGGAGCTTTCCAATATAAACGGGGTTGTTCAGGATGTAATCCACAGTACGATTTTCAAATGGGTTTCCTCTGTGCGTGCGGATTCCACGGGCGGAGAGATCCTTTGCAATGGCAAACATGGCATCGCCGGAAATGAATCGGGAGAAGATCTCACGAATGATATCGGCCTCGTCCGGGATGATGACAAGCTGATGATTTTCAACACAATAACCAAAGGACGGCGTCGATTGCAGGACGCCGTTTTTTGCGTTCACGGTCATGCTTCGTTTGACTTCCTCGGATAGACGCACGGAATAGAATTCATCCATCCATTCGATTATGCGCTCGATCAGACTGCCGAAGTGACCGGCGATCAGCGGCTCGGAGACGGATACAACATCGACATTACATTTGCTGCGGAGAATCGATTTATAGAAAATGGATTCTTCCTGGTTACGGGCGAAGCGGGAGAACTTCCATACAATAATGGAATCGAACGGATGAGCGGGTTCTTTCGCGGTGGCGATCATCCGCTGGAAGCCAGGGCGCTTCTCGGCAGAACGTCCGGAGATGCCGTCGTCGTGAAAGATATACTGATCGAGAAGCAGCATATCATTTTTGGCGGCGTATTCGCGGATCTTCTCAAGCTGAGAATCCGGAGAAAGATCCATCTGATCTTCCGTGGATACGCGGATATAGGCTGCGGCGAGTTTCATGGTTCCTCCTATTTCGTGATGTGTTTTATCAGCATGGTGATCTGCGCGTCCTTCTCGTTGATCTGCTCGTTGAGAACGGAAATCTGCGCATCCAGCTCGCGGCAATGAGCAAGACGATTCTCGGCAAGATCGCGCTGCAAAGCGAGCTCGTTTTCAAGCTGCGTAATCTGATCATGCTGAGTAAGTGCCTTGATTCGCAACTAGTCCAAACTTCCGGCCTTCAGGATGTTGCAGATCTCCAGCTCGACGAAATGGAGTTCACCGCCGAGGGCGGATTCATAATCGCAAATGGTGGAAATTGTGGGGTTTGATTCGGAGCTGAGCTGGCGGACAACGGATGCACGATCTTTTCCGACGAGATCGGCGACACGGTCATAGGTCAGACCGCGCTTTTTCCGAAGCTGATCTGCCTCATGGATAACTCTGTGCATGATAATCCTCCTTTTCAGAATAAATTGCACAAATAATGACTTAGGTTGCACTGAAAAGGATTTTATGCTCAGTATACTTAAATTATGCTCAGTTCGGACGGCAAATGCAGCATGGCTCATATCCTTTTTCTTCGGCTTCGGCGATGGTTAACTCCGTTTTCTCGGAATCTTTGATCATTCGACATTTTTCTGTGTGATACTTTTCGCCGTTGGGTGTGACATAGACTACAGACAAGGATTCCTCGGCAACTGCCGGAGCTTCACGGACAATCGGAGCGGGCGTTTCGTCATGATCTGCTTCGATCAGCTGAACAGATGACGGTTCCGGGAGATTATTATGCGAAGCGGCGAATTCCTCCTCTGTCGGGATGTGGATGCCTTTATCAAGCAGAATCTGTTCATGCTCGCGGTCGGCGGCAACTTGCTTTGCAACAGGGCTTCCAAAGCCGACACCGATCACAACCAAAAAAGCAGCAATCACAGCCAGACGGACACCTTTGGAAGCACTGATTTTATCGGTCTTAAAAAACCAAACGCAAAGAGAAATCGGCCAAACGGCAATAAGCAGAATCCAAAGAAGAACGATGCGCTTCGGCTTTTTCTTCGGAGATTCAGAAACGTGGGAAATGCCGGTGCCGGGGATGCTGGCTGTTGTACGGGTGCCGCCGGTCGACTTCTTCGTCCAGCGAAGACCTTTCGTGCCATACGAATAACCGACGCCGGATTTACTGAGGTTGATTCTCGCATGCTTTCCGAGCCGAATGCTTTTTCGAAATCTGAGACCCACCATGTATCCTCCGTTTCGCTTTTTCTTAAATCATACAGAAATTCAATGCAAAAAACATTATAGAAACCAACCAAAAAATGAAGTGAATTTTTGGAGAATTGAGAGAAGAAAAAAATCCGGCAGGAATTTAGCTATCCTGCCGATTGAGATGCAAAAACAAATGTTCTAATATTGTGTCACTGCCTCGAAAGAGAATCGTGAAAGAAGGAAAGGAAGGCCGCATGATGGAAGAAAACAAACGAGAGCTGCTGCGGCTGCTGGAGGCGGCTACGGCGAATCAGGTGCTGATCCTGCTGAGGACGGCGAGGGCGATTATCAAGGCGTAGAGAAAAGGGAAACCCCGACGGGCTTATTGCTCGTCGGGGTTTTTCGTGTTTTCAAGGACTTTCTGCGAGATCTTCTCAAGCACTTTCCACTCGTCAACGTCAAGCGCACAGAGGGCGGCGATAAGACGCTTCCGGAATGCATCGTCTTCGTCGGCGAGGATCTCGGAGATCGTGGCCTGAATCTCTTCGTTGCGATTGCCTTTGACCAGCATCTCACCTTCACCGTAGCGCAGCCATGCTTCGGAGACGTGAAATTCACGGCAAATATCACTGATTGTGCGATCACTTGGTACGGCCGCATTCATGCAAACTTTTGATACAAACGGCTGTCCAACGTGAATTGCTTCAGCGAATTTAGTCTTTGTGAGGCCGAGCTCCTTAATCAAGAAAGAAAGTCGATCACCCATCGTGTTCATTATCATCACACCTTTCTGACATGAAGATAGCAGATTCGGAATAAAAAGTCAATAAAAATTATTCATTAGGAATGAAAAAATGCTTGACAATATGAACTAGGAATGCTATTTTATGAACAAGGAATAAATCCGAAGCAAAATGAAAGGGGATGACTTAATGTCAGAGAAGGAAAAGGAAATCCTTGAGAATATCGCAAGAAATATCAAGGCAGCACCGGACACCGGCAAGGCATTTCTTGACGGCGTTGCTACGGGAATGGCGTTCGCGGCCGGAAAGCGCGAAGGCGAAAAGGAAAGCGCTTGATTCGGCACAGATCCGAATCAAGCGAAATAGAATGGTGGGAATGGAGGGAACGAGATGCGGAAAAAGCCAGTGATAAAAACCGTCAGCTATGTGACGAAAAACGGACAGCTCGTCCGCTTCGACGATCTGACCGACGAGGAAAAGCGCAGGGCCGCAACGGAGCTGAAGCTGCAATACATGCGGGCAATGTTTCCGGGCGTGGAGTTCTACGTAGAAGGGAAGGAAGGCTGACGTGAAAACGGTAAACAAGGCGCTGATCGTCGCTGCGATGGCTTTGCTTCTAATGTTGGCAATCAGAACGCAGTTTAGAAATAGAGGAGATACCGTCCAACTGTACGGGAGAAGTTCAACCGTGTTTGATGATAAGATTATCCGCTTGCCGGACGGTTACTTCTTCGACCAGTATGAAAAGGCAGAGAAAGACGGTGTGGTGTATCTACTTTTGAAGTTTGAAAGGGATACGGAATGAAAGACAGCTGCGAGGGCTGCGAGCTCCTGCAGACGGAGAAATTTAAGAATAAGACATGGTTTCGATGCGGAGCCGAGGGAAGATGGCACGGATACACGGTCGGCATTGAGCGGCTGAATCCAATCCTGCCGAAGTGGTGCCCGAAAGAAAAGGAGAAGGAGAGAAAAGAATGAGAAAGAGAGAATTGGTTTTCATGACAATCGTGGCATTTCTTCTGCTGGCGCTGGCGGTCACGGTGATCGCGGCGAAATCGTATTCGGACGGATACAAGGCGGGCTGCACGGATACGGAGCAGAAGATGATGCGAGAATACAACGCGGCCTATCAGCTGCAGGAAACGCAGCTGGGCGCGATGGTGGACGAGGCCAACGCCAGAGCAAAGGAAGCAGAGCAGGCGCTGCAGGAAACGGTGCAGCCTGTGAAAGTGGACAAGCTGCCGGAGACGGTACAGGAGCCGGAGGAACACAGCGCCAGCGAATGGTGGTCGGAAGACGATGTTTTCTGCCTTGCGGCTGTCATCTATCAAGAGGCGGGAGGAGACGCATGCAGCGATGAGACACGGCGGATGGTTGCGGACGTGGTGATGAATCGGGTATTTGATGAACGATTCCCGAACACGATCCGCGAGGTTTTGGAGGACGCGCCGGGCGGTGCGCTGCAGTACGGACGATTCGCTCTGACGGGGGTCTGCTTCCCGGCGGCTGCGGATGCGGAATGCGAGCAGCACGCGGTAGAGAGGGCGTACAGAATCGCAAATGAGGTGCTGGAGGGAGAGCATTCGGAGCTGTTTGGAAACGGATACATATGGCAGGCGGAGTTCGCGCAGGGCAGCGGATGCGTCTGGCAGGATGGAATTTATTTTGGGAAAGGATGAAGAACATGAGCTTATTCGGCAGAAAAGAGAAAGAAGAAATCGACCGCCTCAAAAAGAGACTGGCGGACAAGTGTGATCGGCTGAACCGTGACCAGAAGATCCAGGCGGAGCAGTATCGGAAAATCATAGAGCTTCGGGCGAAGGCGTCCGCATTGAACAGGCAGAAGGACACGGACGTTGATATGCTAAGGCAGATCATCATCTTTAAGAATCAGAAGCTCGCAGAATTGGAGGAATCCAAGGAGCGGATCCGGCAGGAGAAGCTGCGGATGGAGGATCGCGTGGAGGAGCTGCAGAAGGAGCTTCTGAACGAGCGGGAGCGGGCGGACAAATATGCGGACACCGTCAGCGCGTCCATGGAATACGGATGGCAGCCGGTGACGGAAGAAAAGATGGTCGTGGCTGGGTTCACAAAGACGGAGACGGGGTGGCAAGCATGAGCGAGGAGAAGCGGACAGAAAGGGTCAGTTACATACCACAATGGCATAGTTTCTTCGTGCCGGAGGGCTACGACGGCTGCAAAAACTGCGCGAAGCGCGACGAGCAGGACGAGGCCTGCCGACATGCGGCTCAGCTGCGGAAGCAATGTCCGGTCTGCCCGCTGTGGTTCCGGGAAACATAGAAAAAGCCCTGATGCGCGGCCACGCATCAGGGCAAGGAAATGCGGATGTACTATACGCAATCCTCTCGTCGAAGATAGTATAGCACATCCTCCAACACATAACAAGGAGGATCTTATGAACGAATTTTTTGAAGAAGCCAAGAAAAAGCTGAACGATGGGCTTAAGACCGTAAACGGTCAGAAGCAGAAGGTCGTGGCACCGGCTGTCCATGATGCACTGCTGGATTTCTGCAGGCAGGATGCGGAATTTTCGCAGGCCGTGGCGCAGGGAGGCAGCTTCGCCGACTGCATGGACGCTGTGGCCAAGGGCGTGGGGAAGTCGATCTCAGATCTGGAAGCCTTCCGCAGAGCGGTGCAGTTTTTCTTTCCGGGCGCTGACATCCGGTTCAAGATGGAAATTGACCTGTGTGCATCGGTGAGCGGGGATCCGCTGCGAGAATGCAGCGCGGAAGAGGATGGCGCTGCAAAAACGCAGCAGACGAAGATCATCAATCTGGAGGACTTCTTCTGATATGGATGAGAAACTGGAAAAGCTGCTGAAAGCGGCGCCGCCTATGCGGGAAGCGGAGATGAAAGCGATCAACGCGCTGTATCCGGCATTTTTATTCCGCAGGCACAGAACGCGTCAGATATGGACGAGCTGTTGCGGCAGATCAGAGAAGCTTTCTGAATATAGCACTTTGATGTTTGAGAAACACCAGGCAGAGATCGTAGAGCGAAGACATTTCGGATGCGGCAGCTATTATCCAATGCAGGAGCCGCAACGGCAGGAAAAGGTGAAATGCCCGTACTGCGGGAAGGAGGCCGTGCTGAAGGAGGTCGGGCGCTGCGGGAAGGGAGACAACCTTTTCAGCTTTCGCCGTGTTGTTGTGCTCCGATGGTACAAAAATGCGCTCTGGGGAATGGGATACAACACAGAAAAAGGTTATGCGCCGAGAGCTGAGACCCTGACGGAACTGCCGTCTGCAACGCTGACGCATATCTGGAGATTCGCGAAGGGACGTGTGCAGTACGCCCAGCGGGATTGGTGGTACGGAGGCGGAGCGTGGCACGCATATATGGATATCGACACAACGCATCTCATGGCAGGCTGGAAATGCCCGGATGGATTTCTGTACTGCTCGGAATGGGGAACCGGATACGATCTGATCGGAGTAGAGGAGATCGAAAAAAGCCCGTTTAAATACTGCAACCAGCATCAATACATTCAAGCTTCCGCAAGGCCCATGCGTTTTCTGGCGCTGTGCACCGGGTACCAGCGGCAGGTGGAAATGCTGCTGAAAGCACATATTGATACCTTAGTGGACGATATGGTGGAAAAGGGAAAGCTGAACAAACGTCTATTTGACTGGAATCAGCCGAACGTTTTGAAGTCCTTTGGCATACAGAAAGACGCGATGCAGGAATGGATCAGCGCTGGCGGCGATATCGGGATTTTGGAGGGATACAAGAAACTGCGGAAAGCAGGGATCCGCTGCAGCATGCAGGAACTTGGAGAGCTTGACAGAATCAACAGCACGCAGCTTGAAAAACTGGTGCAGAACATGAAGCAGCATGGGATATCTACAGAAAAAATGCTGCACTACTTCAGAAAGCAGGGAGCGGCGCTGGAACGTAGGTCGGTGGAATGGTGGAATGATTACATCTACGCTGCTGAGAGAATCGGGTACGATCTGACGAATCCGGTTTTCCTGCTTCCGAAGGAGCTTACCGCCGCGCACGACAAGGCAACAAAATCGGCGGCAGCACTTAAGAAGGATGAAAAAGACAAGGATTACAGAGAAAAACGCCTGCAGAAGCTCAAAAAGAAATACACCTTCTGGAATGAACGCTATCTAATCAGACCGCCGATCAATGCGGCGGAGATCGTAGCAGAGGGAAAGGCGCTCAAACATTGTGTCGGCGGATATGCAGATCGGCATATTTCCGGAAAGGTGACGATCCTTTTTCTGCGGGACAAGAGAAGGCCGGGCCGGCCGCTGGTAACGATAGAGATGCACGCAAATGAAATCGTGCAGATCCACGGCTGGGACGATGAAAGAACCGCCTGCAAGGAGAATCCGAAGAAGAGAAGTCCACGGAAGATCTATGCGGAGTTTTTGGATGACTGGTTAGACTGGCTGGCATCCGGGAGCAAAAAGAAAAAAGGGATTCCCGTAATTTATAAGGAGGCAACAGCATGACAGAAATGACAGAATACAGACCGCAGGCGCTGACGGATGAGCAGAAGCTCTCCACCATCGCCGCTGAGATCCGGGCGCTGACGGCAACAGCGCTCACCACCATCATCGAGATCGGCCGCCGCATGTGCGCGGCAAAGGCCATGGTCAAGCACGGAGAATGGGCGGGATGGCTTCAGCAGAACACCGGCTATTCCAGCAGCACCGCAGAGAACTTCATGCGGATTTTCAATGAATACGGCGCAGATCGGATCAGCCTTTTCGGGGATGTGGAAAAATCCCAAACGTTTGGGAATTTGACATATTCCAAGGCGTTAGCCCTGCTTTCTGTGCCGAAAAGTGAGCGGGAAGCCTTCGTTCAGGAAAACAATGTGGACGAAATGAGCACCCGCGAGCTGAAGGAAGCCATCAAGGCAAGAGAGGCGGCAGAGAGGGCGGCACAGGCAGAAAAAGAGCGTGCCGACAAGTATCAGCAGGACTATGAAGAGGCTCAAAAAGAGGCTTCCAAGGCCTCGCAGGAGCTGGAGCATGCAGCTGCTTCCGTGATAGCGCTGAAGGATCAGATCAAGGAACTGGAGTCCCGCCCGGTCGAGGTGGCCGTCCAGCGGGACGAGGAGGCCATCAAAACAGCCGCTGCAGATGCCAAGAAAAAGGCAGATGCCGAGTGGAGCAAAAGGGTCGATCAGACGACCGCCGAGCTTTCGGCCAAGACTGCTAAGGTCGAAAAACTGGAAAAGGATCTTGCCGATACACTGAAGCGGCTGGATGAGGCCGAAAAAGCGAAAACGGAAAACCCGGAAAAGGAAGCCATGCTCGCGCACATTGCAGAGCTGGAAAAGAAGCTGAAGGTAAGCGATGCCGCCGCGACAAAGGTCAAGCTGCTGCTCGGCCAGTTCCAGACGGCCTATCGGGATCTGAATGCTGCCATCGATGCTGTGGAAGATCAAGAGGCAGCACAGAAGATGCGAGCCGCCGTGCAGGCGCAGATCGGAGCGTGGATGCAATGAGGACGGTTGATGTAGATGCCATGAAGATGCACTGTGAAATCCGATTGACGGATGAAGATGCAGAAGTATTACGAAATGCACTTCAGAAGATGCTGAATGAGGCTCCAACGGTTGAGGCATTTCCGGAATGGAGAGATCAGAACATAGAGGTTCCAGTTGACGAGCGGTGCGTCCTCGGAACAGTAACAGGCAAGGTAAAAGGCGTTATCTGCCAAGATGCATATATGCTGGTCTGCTACGATCACGAAAGCAGAGAGTGGTATTCGTTCGAAGAGCCGGAAGAAACTGTGTATGTGAGATGGTGGATGCCACTGCCGGAACCACCGGAGGCGATTGGCAATGGGACTGAGGTATGAGTCCATGGCGGACATGCCGGCAGGAATGCGGCAGAAGTTCGAAAAAAAGATGGCCGTCAGATTTTTTTCACCGAAAGCGGACGGCGTTCCATACGATAAAAAGAAGAGACAGAACAAATACCACGCGGAGCAGGCAGCGGTGCCGCTGAAAAACGGAAAGACGCTGGTATTTGACAGCCGGAAGGAAATGCGGCGCTTCTTGGAGCTTCAGGAACTGCAGAAGGCCGGGGAGATCCGGAACCTGCGGCTGCAGGTGGACTTCACACTGCAGGAGGGCTTCACGACGCTAGATGGCGAGCGGGTACGGGCAATCAGGTACCGAGCGGACTTTACATATGACGAGCGGGATCACGACCGGGAAGAGGTCGCGGCGGACTGCGGATTTCCGTGCGAGGCGTGGAACAACGGCATCGTCGAGGATGTCAAGGGCAAGAAAACCAAAGAATACATCATGAAACGGAAGATGATGCAGGAGGTTTTCGGCATCACAATTCGGGAGGTTTAATATGGAGGAAATGAATAAAGAGCTGCTGACGGCTTACATGCTGGGTAAGCAGCGGGTATCTAACTGCAATCCGGGAGAGAAGTGCGCAACGTGCGGATGGAACCGGGACGAGCATGAGCGGCGGATGCAGCTGCCGCTGGAACGGGTCGGAGAAGGGACAAGGCACAAGAATATTGCCAAGGAGGCGGAGGGAAATGCTGACAATTAACTGCGTGAGATGCGACAAGGAAATGAACGTTCCGGGGACGCATGGGGCAGTCAGGCGTTACTGCCCGGAATGCGCAGAAAAGAATCGAAGAGAGGGATATCTGATCGCGACGGACAAGCGGCGCGTGAGAGACGGCCTGCCGTGGTTGGACAGATGTGTCCGGTGCGGCGCTGGCCGGGAAAAGGGCAGATACTACTGCCCGGCTTGCGAGCGGGCGGTGGAGATCGAGAAATCAAAGCGGCCGAGAAGAAGACTCAGTCAGGAGGACATGGAGCTGCTGGAGTTGACGGTTCCGGGGAGATACAGCCAGACGCAGGAGCCGCACTGGTCAGCGAGGTTTTCGGGCAGCGAAATCGACCGTATTGCAAAGGAAAACAACACGAGCTACGGAAAAATGAGGGCGTGGCTGGATTTCCATAAGAGGCTGCCGTATAAGGGGGAACAACTGTTTTGAACAGTGACAGCGTAGCAAAACAAATGGGAAGCCTAGCATCTGCGGCGCAGAATCTTGGCGAGGCATTTGCGAAATTTGAGGAAGAGTTGACAAAAACAATTTGCGATATATGTGAAATGCCCACAGATACTCTGGAAATTGCAAAGAGAGCTGCAGATGCTGAAATAAATGAAGAAAAAAGAGAAAAGAACGCGCTGGATGGAAGAGAAAAACGAATCTTTTCAAAAAATACACAGCGCCAGTGTTAAAAGTGAGGCCGTGCGCACGATCAAACATTTAGCAATAAGGCAGGGAAATACTTTTTAGCGGACTGATGGGCCTGCGTGCATGCCATTGACGCGCAGGAAGAGGAAACCTGCCATAAGCAAACCGGCGGGCCGTGTTTACGAGCCGCACGGCCTGCCGGGGATATTAAATAAGGAGGGACTATGGAATTAGAGGCAAAATCGATCATTTTAGATGCTGAAGCATACTACGATCTGCTGCACAATGCAAGGAGATGGGTCAGCGTGAAGGAAATGCTGCCGTGCAGGGATGGAAAAGTGCTTGCATATTATCACTTTAGGTCGAGCGAAATGTGCTTTATTGGGGTATTGGACTATTATACGTATGATGAGCATCCGCATTTTCAGCATGAAGGAACGGGACTTGTTGTGACACATTGGATGATGTTGCCCGATCCGCCGAAAGGAGAAGATGAAGAATGAGCGCTTTAATGGATCTGTTTGATGGGGAACTTGAAGGTTCCGGCAGGACTGCGAGGGTGAGCAGCTGCGGGTGGACTTCCTGCGGGCGAGCTATCCGCAGCGGATCGTGATCGAGGGCATGGAAGTATGGCAGCAGCAGTCAATGGACGGAATCGAGCCGACCAAGAAGAAAAATATGAAGGTCGTGGTGTGCGGTGACGTCAACGGCATGGTGAGCATGACGGATGTCACGATGCCGAAAAAGGAGCTGACGAAGCTGATCGGAAAGGCGGAGAAGCTGCTGGAGCTGTATCTGCATGCGTTTTGCCAGGATCGGATGCTGGAGGAACGGGAGAAAAATGAGAACTGTATATGAATGCGATTTTTGCGGAAAAAGATTTGAAAGCACAAAAATGTGCGCACAACACGAAATCATATGCGGAAGAAATCCGAAAAATAAAATAACGGACAAGCTACTGATTAAAGCGTCAGAGCTGCTCACGGATTTTGAGGACGTGCTTTCGATTGCAATAAGCGAAGTGTGCGGAAATGAAATCGAGGAAATGAAGAAAGATGCCGAAAGAGCAGGCACGGATAACTGCCCGTTCACAGTTTATGAAAGAAAGTATGTGCTGAAAAATGTCCTAATTAAGGCGGAAAGAGCAAATCATAAGCTTCACGGCTTGAAGGGAACGGAAAAAGATTTCTGGAGAAGAAGATATCAATACTTGATTGATGCTGTGAAAAAGGAATTGGGAAACGACAAGTCTTGAAAAGCGGCGTGTGGGACGAGCGCCTTGTGGATCGTCACCTCAGATCCATCGTTGACATGAGATGGATCCTCCTTCGCAAGCTGCAGCCCGTAAGCAGCAGCTCTGCGCGGCATGGGGAGATAGCGCAGCTCCGGTTGGATTCCGGCAGGGCAACGATATGCAGATGTAGCACAACGGACAGGGCACCAGCCTTCCAAGCTGGGGACGCGGGTTCGACTCCCGTCATCTGCTCCACTGCGGCGTTCGCCGCAGCCTTTCTGTCATAATGAAGCCGATGCCATTTGAACGCGGCTCGCCTGTCGTAGCTGGTACCTGCGGCGGGTGCAAACGGTAAGAATCCGGTTGGCGCAGGCTCCCGTATTGGGAGTGCGGGAGCCTGCAAATCGTATTAGGAGGCGCGGGTATGAAAAGAGTAAAGCAACGCCGGTTTTCCGGCGCAGTGTGCGAACAGATTGTGTTCAACGTGCGAGAAACAACGGACACGAAAACAGCGAAGCCGCGTCGGCCACGATTTCAGACAGAGGAAGAGCGGGAAGATTTTAATAACGAAATCAGCCGAAAGAAATTCGTTCACATGGTCAACGGAACGTTCACGACAGACGGATATTATTCGACGCTGACGTTTGCGCAAGAATTCGAGATCCATACGGCTGCTGATGCAAGAAGAGAAAGAAAGAATTTCTACCGAAGAATTATGCGGAAATATCCTGAGGCCAAAGTGGTGATCGTGTACGGAAGAGGGAAAACGACAAGCAGATTCCACCTGCACATGATTTCAGAGGGGGTGCCGATTGAGGAAATCGGAAAGATCTGGGGACGTGGTTCAGTCGTTGAGATCAAGCAGCTTAGGGCGCACAGCTATTATGTGGATCAGAAAACAGGGGAGCTGGTCGACCATGGTGCTGACTGGACGGCGCTGGCGTCCTACATGCACGCACATTGGCGGAAAGAGTTCGGCGGGCACAGATGGCTTGCGTCAAGAAACGTGCGAGAGCCGGAGCCGGAAGCGCCGACAGAGGCCGTCAGAGAATATGACGAGAATCATCCGCCGGTTGCACCGAAGGGATTTGTCCTTGTCGAAACCAAGGCGACGAAATACGGTTACATATATTATAAGTACGTCAGGATTCCGGAAAAAGAAAAGAAGCGGCAGAAAGGCCGCAATGTTTTGGCCTTGTAAATGTGTAATGTTTTAGCACCATTTCCGAATTGAATGAGGTGACGTTCAGAGTGAGCGCGAACAAGTACAAAATCGCAGAGCCGGTGAAGAGCATAGTTGAGTGGAGACTGTCGAGATTCAAGCAGGATAGAACAAGGCTGCGCCGGATGAAAACAGACATGGTTCCGTCCGGCACAGCAAAATATAATCAGGAATCCGGAAGATCATCCTCGGCATCACGCAGCACGGAGAATGTAGCAATGAAGATTATCAACGATCCAGCGGTATTGCAGCTGGAATCCAGCGTAAAGGCAATCGAAAAGGTTCTGGATGCCGCAGATCCGCTGGATGTTCGAATGATTTCACTTGTTTACTGGGAAAAGAAGTGCACGGTCACCGGTGCCGGGATCAGAGTCGGGTTCTCGAAGTCGATGGCATATGCGAGGATAAACGAGATCCTGGCAGCAATCGCGGTGGAGATGGGACTGAGCGACGGGGTCGAAATGTCAAAAACGGGGAAAAAATAGCTTATTCCCATAGTTATGCTATTAGCGTGAGAGGATTGGGATATGTCGAGGTCAAAGATAACGCCGGAAAACAGACCGGACAGATACGGTGAACACCGCACGGCCTTCGAAAAAAACAGGGCCCGGATATATGCCACCCAGTCAGTCTGCGGGATATGCGGAAGGCCGGTGGACTTCACGATCAGATACCCGCACCCAATGTCGGCATGCATTGACCACATTGTTCCGGTTGCAAAGGGTGGACATCCTTCAGACATTGACAACCTGCAGCTGGCTCATTGGAGTTGCAACAGAGCCAAATCTGACAAGGTTGTTCCGGCAAGCGTTCCGGCGTCGGAAATCGTGATCAACAACCGAGATTTGCCACAGTCGATGGACTGGAAAACGTACAGGAGAAAGAGGGGGGGCGTCACCCCTTAGAGGGGGTAAAAAGACCTTCCCCCGACGCACTGCACAAAAAAACACACGCGAAAAGTCATGGAGATAGCGGAAAAGGCCTTGATATTGCAGGAAAAACTGCAAAAAAATTGCGTGATTTTTCGCAGAGACAAAAAATACGCGAAAATCGCATGAAAAACAGGCCATTTTGAGCGGGCATTTCCGAGGACGCAAAAAGCCGGGGAAGCCGCTGCGGCGCAAGGGAAAATGCGTCGTCGAATGGTTCTGGAAAACGGGAGAAAAATCAGCTGCTTTTTTCGGCTGATTTTTTGCATACAGAAAAAACGGCCGAAAACGGCCATTTTCGGAGGGAAAACGCCGTGGAAAAAGGCATGGATTTTTTTAAGAAAAAACTGGAAGAGAAAAGGGGCCGCGTTCTGACGCGATACACGTTTTACGACATGAAAAACTGCGCCCAGGATTTCGGCATTTCCACGCCGCCGAATCTGCTGGCGTGGAACTCCATGGTCGGCTGGTGCGCGAAGGGCGTGGACTCGATGGCAGACCGGCTGGTCTTCTCGGGATTCGAGGATGACAACTTCGGTCTGAACGAGATCTTCCGCGCAAACAATCCGGACGTGCTGCCGGATTCGGCGATCCAGTCAGCGCTGATCGCGTCCTGTAGTTTTATCTACATCGCGCCGGACAGAAACGGATTTCCGAGAATGCAGGTCATTGACGGCGGAAACGCAACGGGAGAAATGGACCCGATCACAGGGCTTCTGACGGAAGGATACGCTGTACTGGAGAGGGATAACAACGGGAAGCCGACAAGCGAGGCATACTTTTTGCCGGACAGAACGGAATACTACAAGGGAAAGAAACTCGATATGACAACCACACACGGTGCAGGTGCACCGCTGCTGGTGCCAATCGTGCACCGGCCGGATGCAACAAGGCCGTTCGGCCGTTCGAGAATCTCGCGGGCCTGCATCAGCTATGTCGGATCTGCCATGCGCACGATCAAGCGCAGCGAGATCTCGGCTGAGTTTTACAGCTATCCGCAGAAATATGCGGTGGGCGTATCGCAGGATCTGGACATTGACCGCTGGAGAGCGACGATGGCATCCATGCTGACGCTGACAAAGGACGAGGACGGAGACGAGCCGAAGATGGGGCAGTTCAGCCAGGCTTCTATGTCTCCGCACCTGGATCAGCTCAGGATGTTCGCGGCACTCTTCGCAGGTGAGACAGGCCTAACGCTGGAAGATCTCGGATTCCCGGGAGAAACACCGAGCTCGGCAGAATCGATCCGGGCCGCACATGAGTCACTGCGGCTGGCGGCACGAAAGGCACAGCGCTGCTTCGGCTCTGGTTTCCTCAATGCGGGCTTCCTGGCAGCGTGCCTGCGAGACAAGATGAGCTATGAGCGGGCCCAGTTCGCGCTGACGAAACCGACATGGGAACCGATCTTTGAACCGGACGCAGCTGCGCTGGGTCTGATCGGCGATGCGGTCAGCAAGATCAATCTGGCTGTGCCGGGATTCGTGGATGCAAAGACGGTCGAAACCATGACGGGCATCAAGGGAGGTTCCGGCATTGGCTGACATTGCACCGGAGCTGCTGCAGCGGATCCTGCGGCTGTTCGAAAGCGGAGTCGGGGCAAACCCGGCAACAAATGCACTTTTAGAAATGGATGACAAAACATATCGAGAAGCGTTTCGATATGCGGAGATCCTCGGAGAAAATGCAGGCCGTGCGCTGGGGATGATCCTCAAAAACGAGGCCCTGCCGGATGGACGGCTGTATTTCAACATCGCGCAGAAAACCGTGCGGCCGACCATGGAGCAGCTGCAGGCGATGGTCGCAGACTACTGCGCGGCCGTGCAGGAGACGATCAACCAGAAGGCGGGCATTGGAATTGCAGCGATACGGCCGCAGGTCAACGAATACAGGCTGAAGGATCTGATCGACAAGATTTCAGATGCAGAGAAAATAGAGGATCTCGGCTGGATGTTCAAGGCACCGGTGGTCAACTTCTCGCAGGCGGTCGTGGTAGACAGCGTGCGGGAGAATGCGGAATTTCAGCAGGGGGCGGGACTCGCACCGAAGCTGATCCGCAGCCAGGCGGGCAAATGCTGCGACTGGTGCGACGCGCTGCTCGGCGTTTATGACTACGCAGAGCACAAGGACAAGGGCGATGACATCTATCGACGCCACGACAACTGCAACTGCACGCTGGACTATGTGCCGGGGAACGGAAGTAGAAAAGGCGCGTGGGGATCTCGCGTGGGAGGATTGACAGCCTATACGGAATGGAAAACCAAAAAGGCGGGAAGGTGACCGCCATGGCGGAAAAGAAAACGGCAGATCAGAAGCCGGAGAGTCAGGAAAAGAAACCGGCTAAAAAGACGGCGAAAAAAACGACAAGAAAAACCACCAAGAAGCCGGCAAAAAAACCGGAAAGGCAGGAGAAGGAAGTCAGAAAGGGGCGGCAGACGCCGACAAAATCATTCGTGCTTCCGTATACGGAAACGAAGGGCGAAGAGGCCATCAAGCTATACGAAAAATCCGGAAGGACGGCGCAGGAATGGCAGCAGCTGCTGGTCTATGACATGCTGGCCGTCAATGAGGACGGACTGTGGGTGCATTCCAAGTACGGATATTCCGTATCCCGCAGAAACGGAAAAAACGAGGTCGTGGCGATACGGGAGCTGGAAGGGATGAAGCTCGGCGAGCATATCCTGCACACGGCACACCGGACAACGACATCGCACACGGCGTGGGAGCGCCTGATGAAGCTGTGCGAACAGGCGAAACTGAACGTCACGAACAGCTACAAAGCATACGGAAAAGAGAGAATCGAAGTACTGGGCGGGGGCGTTATCGAGTTCAGAACAAGAACCAGCGCAGGCGGCCTCGGCGAAGGCTTTGATCTGCTTGTGATCGACGAGGCGCAGGAGTATCAGGACGATCAGGAAAGCACCCTAAAATACACGGTTTCTTCGAGCACGAATCCGCAGACAATCCTCTGCGGGACACCGCCGACACCGGTTTCCTCCGGAACAGTATTCGTGAAACTGCGGGAAAAGATCCTGCAGGGCCGGGCGGAAAACAGCGGCTGGGCAGAGTGGTCTGTGGACAAGATGACAGATCCGCATGATCGGGAAGCATGGTACGAGTGCAATCCGAGCCTAGGCACGATTCTGACGGAGCGAAAGATCGCAGATGAAATCGGAGACGATGACGTAGACTTCAACATTCAGCGCCTCGGCCTCTGGCTGTGGCAAAACCTGCACAGCGCGATTTCGGAAAACGAATGGAACGGACTGCGGGTGGCAGCGCTGCCGGAACTGGTTTCGGAGCTTTTTGTCGGCGTGAAATTCACGTCGGATTCAGCAGCACTGGCAATCGCGGTAAAGACCGCAGAAGGGAAGACGTTTACGGAAGTGGTCGACCGCAGAGACACGAGAAGCGGCGTGGGATGGATCACAGACTTCATCATTCAGGCGGCGCCGCAGAAGGTTGTGATCGACGGGCAGAACGGCCAGTCGATGCTTTACGACAGCTTGAAGAATGCAAAAGTCAAAACGGCGTATCTGCCGAAGGTAGCCGAGGTCATCGAGGCAAACGGAATGCTGGAGCCGATGATCGTCGGCGGAGAAATTCAGCATGCAGGGCAGCCGGCACTGGTGCAGGCGGCAACAAACTGCGAGCACCGCGCCATCGGAACAAACGGCGGATACGGATACAAGGCAATCAAGGCAGGCGTGGATATCGCACTGCTGGATTGCTGCATTTTGGCAATATGGGCCGCGAACAAGTTCAAGGAAAAGCGGCCGACACAAAAAATCGGCTATTAAGCAGAAACTGCTTTTTAGATTTCAGCATACCGGGCTGTGACCGGGAGAAAGGACGTTAAAAATGGCTGAGTTTACACCGATCAACACACAGGAAGAATTCGACGCGCTGATCTCAGATCGCATACAGCGGGCGCAGAACACCGTCCGAGAGGAATACGCAGACTACGATTCTGTGAAAAGCGAGCTGAGCACGGCAAAAACAGATCTGGAAAAGGCCGCACAGCAAAACACGGATCTGTCGAATCAAATCAAAGAGCTGCAGAAAAAGCTGAGCAAATCGGAGACCGACTCCGCAAAAACGAGAATTGCTCTGGAAATGGGACTGCCGCTCGAAATGTGCTCCCGCCTGCAGGGAAAGACAGAGGACGAGATCCGTGAGGATGCAAAAGGCCTGGCATCTCTTTTCACGCGGCAGAACGTTCCTCCACTATTTAACCCGGAAGCGCAGGCTGAGGATGCAAAGCAGAAAGCGCTCAAGGGTCTGCTCGGCCAGATCATGCCGCAAGGCTAAAAGATTAAAATTTTTGGAGGTAAAAAAATATGGCACTTCCCAACACTGCAAACGCAATCACCAAGGGAACCATGTTCCCGGCAGAACTCGTTCCGGAGTTTCTGAACAAGGTCAGAGGTCATTCTTCTCTGGCAAAAATGTCCGGTGCAAAGCCGACCCCGTTCAACGGAAACACGCTTTTCACCTTCGCCATGGACAACGAGGTCGACATCGTTGCGGAAGCTGGCGCAAAGAGCGCAGGCGGCGCTACCGTCGGCACCAAGACCGTGACCCCGATCAAGATCGAGTACGGCGCACGTGTCTCCGACGAATTCCTGTGGGCATCCGAAGAGATGAGAATGAATATCCTTGAGACCTTTGCAGAAGGCTGGTCCAAGAAGGTCGCAAGAGGCCTCGATATCATGGCAATGCACGGCGTCAACCCGCGCACCGGCCTTGCAGCGTCCACGCTGATCGGTACCAACAACTTCGACAGCGCGGTCTCCAACAGCGTGACCTATCTGGCAAACTCCTCTACCGCAGACGCCAACATCGAGGCTGCCATCGCACTGGTGCAGGGCGGCGAATATGACGTTTCCGGCGCGATCCTGGGCAACACCATCAAGGGCGCACTCGCAGCCATGACCGGCCCTGACGGCCACAGACTGTATCCGGATCTTGCATGGGGCAACAATCCCGGCGCCATCAACGGCCTGCCGGTTGATACCAACAGCACCGTGGAATTCAACAGCGCACTGTCACGCGCCTATGTCGGCGACTTCGCCAACCTCTTCCGCTGGGGCATCGCGAAGGAGCTGCCCATCGAGGTCATCCGCTACGGCAACCCGGATAATGATTCCACCGCAGGCGATCTGGCCGGTCACAACCAGGTCTATCTGCGCGGCGAGGCATTTGTCGGCTGGGCCATCATGGATCCTGCAGGCTTTGCAAAGGTCGTAGCATCCACATAAGCCATGGAGTACCGGAACAGAAAGACGGGCGTTGTGATCCTGACAGAGTGCGAGATTACAGGTGAAAACTGGGAGGCGGAAACGCCTCCTGCACCGCCTGCCGCAACTGCAGCGCCCAAGAAAACGACAACGAAGAGCGGGAACAAACCGGCAAAAAAGCCGGCAGGAAAGACTGCAAAGGGGGCCAAGTAAATGGCACAGCCGTTTGCAACAGTCAACGAAATGACCGAGCTTTTCCGGGCCATGACAGCGGATGAACAGGCGAGGGCCGCGAAGCTCCTGCCGATCGTATCCGACACTCTGCGCGTGGAAGGGCGAAACGCCGGGAAAGATCTGGACAGAATGATTGCTGCCGACTGCAGCGGAGCCTATGCCAACGTCGTCAAGTCGGTGACTGTGGATGTGACTGCGCGGGCGCTCATGACGCCGACAAACGAGGCACCGATGAGCCAGTATTCACAGAGCGCGCTCGGGTATTCTGTTTCAGGCACTTTTTTGGTTCCGGGAGGCGGGCTCTTCGTTAAACGCGAGGAGCTGCGCCGACTGGGACTGCGCGTGCAGAAGGGCGGGTGCATCCGGCTTGATTAAGGGCATTTCAGTCACGCTTTGGCAGACAACGCAGACCGGAACGGATGCCTTCAACAGACCTGTGTTGGCGGAAACGCCGGTGCAGGTCGATGACGTTCTGGTGACGCCGGTGACGGATGAGGAAATCGCGGAGACGCTGAATCTGACAGGCCGAAGGGCCGTCTATCAGATGGCGATTCCGAAGGGAGATGCACACGACTGGGAAAACAGGCGGGTGAGCTTCTTCGGGCGTGATTTCCGCGTGATCGGCATTCCGACAGAGGGCATAGAAGAGAACATTCCGCTGCGCTGGAACAAAAAGGTCAAGGTGGAAACCTATGGCTGAGATCCTGATCGAGCTGAACCATGACGGCATTGCGCAGCTGCTCAAATCGCAGGAAATGGAAGAATGCGTCAAAAATGTCGCGTCCGGGATCAAGAGCCGATGCGGAGAAGGCTATGAGGTAGACAGCTACATGACACCGTCAAGAATCGTTTCTTCTGTCTACACAGAAACGGTGGAGGCCATGCAGGACAATCTGGACAACAACACGCTTCTGAGGAGCATGACATGATCGAGAAAACTGTTTTAGATTATCTGCAGCGAAAGCTGCAGGTTCCGTGCTTTATGGAAGCGCCGGAACATCCGCCTGCCGTTTACGTTCTGATCGAAAAAACGGCAGGGTCGAGAACGAACTACATCCACGCGGCAACGATTGCAGTGCAGTCCATCGCCGAAACGCTTCTGAATGCGGCAACGCTATCGGAAACGGTCGTGGAGGCCATGCTGGACATCTGGAAGACAGAGAACGTCTTCAGGTGCGAGCTCAATTCCAGCTACAATTTCACGAACACACGAACCAACCAGTACCGCTATCAGGCGGTATTCGATTTATCTTTTTAAGGGGGAAAAACAATGCCGAACAGCACCAATGTTTCTGCCGGAAAGCCTGCAGTCGCGGGCGCGATCTACGTCGAAACAGACAGCACGTCCACGCTGCCGACTGCGGCGGACTCGCAGATCACAGGCTTCACAGAGCTCGGCTTCGTGTCTGAGGACGGGCTGACCAACGCAAACACCTTCGACTCCAATGACATCAAGGAGTGGGGCGGCGCGACCGTGCTTTCAATCGAAAACAATTTCGCAGACAAGTTCACGTTCACGCTGATCGAGAGCCTGAACGTGGACGTCATGAAAGAGGTTTTTGGCTCCGCAAACGTCACCGGCACGCTTTCCACCGGCATGACCGTCAGCGTCAAGCCGGGTCAGCACAGCTCCAAGAAGTGGATCATCGACATGGTCATGCGCAACGGTGCGCTGAAGCGCATCTGCATTCCTGCCGGTGCCATCAGTGAGCTGGCAGAAATCAGCTACACCAACGACGCGGCAGTCGGCTATAAGATCACGCTGACCTGCACGCCGGACGCATCCGGTAACACGCATTACGAGTACATCAAGGCGGCCTAAGGAGGATTGAGCGATGACACAGATCAAGACACGGAGCGGGTTTGAATGCGAGATCGACGAGCGCTGCCTCGATGACATGGAACTGCTGGATCTAATCGCAGACCTGGAAGGCGGCGAATCTCTCGCAGCTTATCGCGGAATCCTGAACAAGATCCTGCCGGGCGGCCGGGAAAGACTCTACGACCACGTCAGAAATGACGAAGGCCGCGTGCCGATCACGGCAGTCAGCATGGAGATCACGGACATTTTTAACGCGCTGAAAGAAGGAAAAAAATCCTGACTCTGGCAGGGCTCAGAAAACACGAAGACGAGCTGATCTGTGACTTCGCACAATACTATCACGTTTACGACTGGAGAGGGCTGCCGCTGAGATATGCGGCGATCCTCGCTTGCGGTTTTCCCGCAGAATCTCGGACGATGATGGCGGAGACAGGGTCAAAGATGACAGCGGAGCAGACATTGCTGGCTGCGGCTGTCGACAGACTTTCCCTGCTCGTCTGGCAAAACACGAAGGACGGGCAGAAGAATCAGAACCGACCGCCGTCCATCCTGTCAGAGATCTTAAACAAAGACGAAAAGCCGCAGACATTCGCCTCGCCGGAGGCGTTTGAAGCGGCAAGACAAGCTATTTTAAGGGGTGAGAACAATCGCGACTGAAATTGCAAAAGCATATGTGCAGATCATCCCGACAACGGAAGGAATCAAGGGTGAGCTTGAACAGGCGCTCGGCGGAGCGGGAACGTCTGCCGGTGAATCCGCCGGCAAGAACTTTTCGAGCGGGCTCGGAAAAGGAATCGCTGCGGCGGGCACTGCGGCGGCAGCGGCTACGGCGGCGGTCTCTGCGGCCGTCGTAAAAGGCGTAAAGGATACGGCAGCCTATGGCGATAATATCGACAAGATGAGCCAGAAAATGGGGCTTTCCGCCGAGGCGTATCAGGAATGGGACTTCATCATGCAGCACGCGGGAACGTCCATAAACAGCCTGCAGAGCGGCATGAAAACGCTGGCAAGCGCCGCGCAAACAAACTCGGATGCGTTCACGCAGCTCGGAATCTCGCAGCAGGACATTGCCAACATGTCGCAGGAGGAGCTGTTTTCCGCAACGCTGACGGCTCTGCAGAATGTGCAGAGCGAGACGGAAAGAACCTATCTGGCAGGACAGCTGCTAGGAAGAGGCGCAACGGAGCTGGGACCGCTGCTCAACATGAGCGCGGAGGAAGTCGACGCCATGCGGCAGCAGGTGCACGACCTCGGCGGCGTCATGAGCGATGACGCGGTAAAGGCTTCTGCAAACTACGCGGACAGCATGCAGAACCTGCAGACAAGCGTGCAGGGACTTTCAAGAGGCATGCTGCAGGAGATGCTGCCGGGCGCGGTGCAGGTCATGGACGGTCTGACGGCGGTATTCTCCGGGGACAGCTCAGGCATTGCAAAGATAAAAGAGGGCGTTTCATCGATTGCGAAGAGCTTCACGGAGCTTCTGCCGCAGCTTTTGGATATCGTCAAGGACATCGCGATCTCCATCGTCAAAGCGCTGCCGGAGATCCTGCCGGACATCATCAAAGCAACGGTTTCCTTCTTCGTGGATGCGATCCCGGATCTGATAAGCGTCGGAATAGAGCTTTTCACGGCGCTGGTGGAGGCAATGCCGCAGATCATCGATCAGATCGTGCAGGCGCTGCCGGAGATCATCACGAGTATCGTGACGGCGCTGATAAGCAATATTCCGGCAATCGCAAAGGCGGGACTGGAGCTGCTGCTCGGCCTGATCAAGGAGATCCCGCAGGTCATCGCCAAGATCGGACAGACGGTCGGCATGATCATCAAGGCACTTGTGGACGGCTTCAAGAACAGCCTTGAAAAGATCAAGGACATCGGCAAAAACATCGTGGAAGGCATCTGGACGGGCATCAAGAATATGGCGACCACGTTTACAAACAACGTGAAGAACTTCTTCACGGGCATCGTGGACGGTGTGAAGAGCTTGCTCGGCATCCATTCGCCGTCCAAGGTATTTGCCGGAATCGGAGGATACATGGCAGAAGGCCTCGGAGACGGCTTCACAGACGGCATGAACGATGTGCGCAAAGATGTGCTGGGTGACGTCAATTCGCTGGTCGGAAATGTCAGCGGCATGAGCATCAATTCCACGCTGAATTCCGCTCCTGCAGAGAGGGATTCGTTCTACTTCAACGTGGACGCGAGAAACATCAAGGAGCTGAACGATATCGTCCGGATCGCACAGAGCGCAAGATTCACGGCAAGAATGGGGGTGACGTAAGTGGGAAGCGTAAGACTGAACTGCGTGCAGTCGGCGGTTGTTAAATTCGACTCGCCAAATCAAAACTTCAAAAACTTGACAACGCTTGATTATGATGGATATTTGTACCTTTCTTTCGAACAAGTGCCGGAAGAGTATAGGAAGAAAAAAATAATAAGCGTAAATCCATCAATGTACTGGGTAAAGAACACATCGCAAAGCTACCCGGAAGACCATTACTGGCGAATGTCATACCTTTTGGCGCAATTTGACGAAAACACAATAACATATAATACGCGGCAAAATGAAGGAACATTCGTCACATATTGGCCATATGTGACGTGGTCAAGCGTGCCAGGATTTGACACCGCAAATATCACGCCGGAATCCGAAGGAATAGAAAAGATAAGGCTATTACTTGATAACGGAACGTATGTAAGAGGAAGCAGTAATTATCTTGGATACACAGGAAAAGCGACATCTGCAAGAAGGCCGTACCTTGATGTCAACTTCGATGATACGCCTATTACGCTTGAGATTTCGCCGTCCTCATTAAGGACATTGTACAGGGAACGGGACAGCAGCTTCTCGTGGAGCGTGACACCAACGTCTAAATTCTCGATTTTGCCTGTAACGCAAGAAAGCGCAAAATTCAAGTGGAGAGTCAACTATACTGGAACGATTCACGAGATCGCAGTTCAAGGGAAAAAAACAACAGTCACGATTCCAGCCGGAACATTCTCAACGGATACGGTTGAGGCGCAGATCCAGGTGACGGCAAACAACGGAGAATCATCCGAAACGGAATGGATGACTTTCACGGTCAAAAACGTAATGATCGCAGACGAGTCGCCGAAAACCGGATTTGTGGATGAAAAAACACCGACAAGGTTCTCATGGAACATCAAGCAGTCCGGAGCAACGTCGACAGCAATCGTACAGACATCAGCAGTTTTCAGCTACAAAAACGGGGCTTCCGATACGGAACACACGATCAGCGTGGGCGCTGACAAATTCGTTGTCGTTCCTGCAAACACTTTTACTGCAGATTCCGTTCTGTGGCAGGTCACTGCAACAACGCAGTACGGGAATATCGTTTCGTCACCATGGTACACGCTGACAACCATCGAGGCAACCTCTACGGCAACGGGAATCAGCCCGGCAAACGAAGTCGTAAACGGAGAGCAGCCGGTGCGGTTCGAGTGGGCGCACGTGATTTCGACAGGAACGCTGCAGACAAAATTCGATCTGCAGATCAGCCAGGATCAGACAACATGGAGCACGATCAAGACCGCAAGCCAGCAGGACACGTTCACGGAGATTCAACCGTACGCGCTGCCGGCAGGTACAGTTTACTGGCGGGTCAGAACCTACAACACGGACGATCTGCCGGGATCATGGTCGACACCGCTGCAGATCATTGTGATCGCGCCTCCGCCTGCACCGGGAATCACGGTCATTTCGGCAGACCCAAAGTGGTCGATCAGATGGTCACAGAGCGGGCAGCAGGGCTATGAGGTGGAATTTGATGGGCAGATCGTCAAGGCAGACTTCGGCGCGGAAACGAGATACACGTATCCTGCATACGCAGAGGACGGAGATCACACCGTGCGCGTAAGAATTCAGAACACGTATTCGATCTGGTCTGAATGGGCAGAAGCAGCAATCAGCATTGAAAACGACCCGGGGGAGCCGGTCATGCTGACGGCAACCGTCTCACCGGATGCACCGGAGGTCAATCTCGTGGCTGCCGGCAGTGACGGAGATTCCTTCATTTACTACCGTGACGGCATCGAGATCGGAAGAACAGATCAGCCGACCTTCACAGACCGGTTTGCCATCGGTCATGCGGTCTATTCCGTGTTCGTCACATACTCGGGCAGCGGAAACTACTCCGCATCCGATGGAGCGGAAGCAGACGTGAGCGTGAAAGTGCCGTGGCTGTATTCGGCCAAGACAAAGCAGTGGGTGACGCTCAAAATGAGCGAGAAGGAGACGAACGGCCTCGGACAGAGCTATTCCATCACGGCGGCTTTCCTGCACTTTGCGGGATCTCACAAGCCTAGTGTGGAATACGGCGTCAGCAGTGACAGAAGCATGAGCTTCTCGGCGGGCTTCCTCAACGATTCCGAGGATCTGCAGAAGTTCCTTGCGATGGTCGGCGGAACCGTCTGCGCAAAGTGGCCGGACGGAGACATGATCATCGGTGCGCTGTTCAGCTGGGAACGGCAGCACGGCAGAATTTACACGGAATTCTCCACGAAGATCATCGAGACAGAGTTCGACGAGGTGGCGGAAAATGGTTAGAACGTATGATGCGCGGGTGGACGTTTACAGAGACGGAGCCCGCGTGACGAGTCTGCGGTTTTTGAAAGACTCCCCGCCGGAGGTCACGTGCAGCCAGGATGCAGTCATCCGCATGGGCCTGCGCGGGGAGTTCCTGCGGAATGCAGAGCTGGATTACCTGAACGACGAGCTGCGGCCGGTGCAGATCATTGACGGCGTGGAACTTCCATGCGGGGTGTTCCACATCTCCGCATATCAGGACAAGATCGGCGAGGACGGACGGATGCAGTCAATAGAGGCATACGACAAGTGCTTTCTGCTGCAGTCGACCACGACGGAGGACGTGCTCCGGTTCGCGGCCGGGACAAAGTATCTGACCGCCGTCGAGAATCTGCTCACGGCAGCCGGCATCGGGCTTTACATCATGACGCCAAGCAATGCAACGCTGCAGACAGACCGCGAGGACTGGGAAATCGGCACGAACTACCTGGAAATCGTCAACGAGCTGCTGGCGGAGATAAACTACGCGCCGATCTGGTTCGACGCAAACGGCTACGGCGTCATTGAGCCGAAAACGGAGCCGTCCGCAGAAAACATCAAGCACACGTACAAGGGCACGGATGTGACATCCGTGCTTTCGTACAACGCGACAAGCTCTGTGGACATTTTCGGAAAGCCGAATGTTTTCATATGCATCTGCGAGAATCCGGACCTACCCGCCCCACTGATCGCAAGAGCAGAAAACAATTCGCCGCTGTCTTCACTGTCGACGATCAAGCGCGGGCGCAGGATCGCAAAGACATTCAAGGTGGACAACATCGCTTCGCAGGCGGATCTGCAGACCTACGTGGACGATCTGATGTTCCAGTCAATGCTGTCCGCCGAAACGCTGTCGATCACGACGGCAAACATGCCCGGGCACGGCGTCGGGGATACGGTGGCGATTTTACATCCGGAAATCAGCGGAATCTTCCGGGAAACAGGGTGGAAAATCAGCCTCGGCCCAGGAAAGCTCATGTCGCATGACCTGCAAAGGATGGTGGTATTTTGATCGAATATATCGGCGATATTCCGGCGGCGGCAGAGGAGCCGCAGGAGCCGCAGGAGCGGGATTTTATCGCAACCATCGGCAGCTACTCGTCGAGCGGGATCACGCTGAAATTCGACGGAGCCGCCGCCGCAACCACAAAGAAGTACAAGTTCAACAAGGGGATTTCGTCCAGCTACTGGGAAGCCGGAAAGCGCGTCAAATGCGTGCGGATCTCCGGAACCATATTGGTCGAGTACCCGATCACATGAGGAGGATTTCGTTATGAGAATTGTAAATCCTCGCTGCGGCTGCCCGATCCAGATCGGGCGGCTGGGCGAAAATGAAGCGACAAAAATTGTTTTCGACGTTTCGGAATATGCCGCTTTCGGAAGCGGGAACTTCTCGCTTCTGCATCAGAGGGCGGGAGACGCGGCACCGTATCCGTGCGTGATCCAGCAGAACGGGAACACGGTCGAGTGGGAAATCTCTTCTGCAGACTGTGCGGTGGAAGGCTACGGAAAGTGCGAGCTGATTTTTACAGTCGGAAGCGTGATTACAAAAAGCAAGATCTATATGACGGTCACAGGAACGGCACTGACGGCCGGTGCAGAGCCGCCGGAACCGTGGGAGGACTGGGTGCAGCGCGTGCTTTCGGAAGGAGCAGAGGTTGAATCGTTCCTGCAGACACTGGAAGGCGGAACGCCGGATCAGGTCTGGACAAAAACGGAAACAGGCGCAGAATGGAGAACCCCCCAGGGGGGTGGCAGTGGCGGAACGTCTGATCACCGGCAGCTGACGCACAGAAACGATGCGGATCAGCACCAGATGAGCGCGATCACGGGTCTTTCCGATGCGCTTGCCGGGAAGCAAGGCACGATTGCAGATCTTGAGACCATCAGAAGCGGTGCGGCGCGCGGTGCAAATTCCGTTCAGCAGGAAGAAGGCAAGGGACTTTTCTCCGGAAGCTACAACGATCTGACGAACAAGCCGACCATTCCTCCTGCGGTAACGGAATATCTGAAATCCGCATCCGTCAGCGGAAATACGCTGAGTCTGACAAAGCAGGACGATTCAACGCTTTCGTTCACTCCGCAGGGCGGCGGAGGCGGTGACACATGGCATTTTATAAGAAGCGTTACGGCATCAACGGAACACATCGACCAAAATGTAAGATATGTCACAGATGAAAACGGAAATGTCTGTGGATTTACTTTCGATAAAGACGCAGACGGAAACACGTTTTCTTATAAGGATATTGCGGCGGTTGGAATTTTGAAGGGATCACAGAATATGAGCCTTGGCTTCTTGGTCGGAGAAATTCCAAAAAACATTACACTTGCAGCATTTAGAAATAATATAGCTGATGCATTCCGAGCGTTTCAATGGAAAACAGAAACGCTTGGATCGAAGCGGTTCGCTTCTGGCGAATACTGCACACAGTATGCAACAAACGCGATTAGGTTTCCGACGAATCAGCTTGCCAATAGTGCTGGTTTTGCAAATCCGCAAAACTTTATGAACGACGTTCCTAATGCAATGCAAGTGGATAAGATTTCTGCGTATACAGGCGCAACAACGCGGTATGTCGAAGGAATCATTTATTTCTACGGAAAGAACTGAGAGGTGAAGGTTTTGGCTTTTATTGTGTTAAATGGAATCAAAACAGAAATATCAGACGATGATCTGCCGCAGTATCGCTGCGATTGCCCATCAGAACCGACAGAACCGACCGCAGAGGAACGGCTGGAAGCATTGGAAGCCGCCATGCTTGATGTTTTGGAGGTGCTCGCAAATGGTTAAATTCTATGTCACACAGATCAGACTCGGCAGGATCACAATCGATGACGTGCCGGAGAGATGGAGAGAAGCCGTCAGAAAAGAGATCGGGGAGGAAATCAATGCTTGACGCACTTACGAAAGTCGCGCAGATCGCGGGAGAAGTAACCGGCATCGCCGCCATGCTGATCCTCTTTGTAAAGCCAATCAGAGAAAAAATTCTCGGCGCTTCGGAAATACGGGAGGGACAGAAGTCCATCCTCCGTGACAGAATGTCAACCGTTTACTACAAGCATTTGGACGAAAAACGGCTGAGACAGTACGAATATGAAAATTTCATGAGCCTTTACAAGAGTTACAAGGCGATGGGCGGGAACTCCTTTATCGACCACATCAAAAACGAGGTCGATCAGTGGGAGGTCACGTCCTGATGGAGTTTTCAAAGAAGTGGCTGATCGGGAGCGCAGTTTCGACTGCGCTCCTGCTGATTCTGTACATCCTGCAGCTGATAGGGGCTGAAATCGTGCTGGCGGCTTTTGCGGAAGTATCTGTTTCCGGAGCGTTTTACTTTTGGAAATCCAAAAATGAGAACCGGGCGAAGTACGCACAGCGGTTTATGCAAAAATGGGCGGACAAATACGGGCCGGAGACGGCGGCAAGAATTGCGGAAATCGTTTTGAGGGAGTGATAACATGTACTTCAATAACAAGGTTTATGACGTGCTTAAATGGATCGTACTGATCGCGCTGCCGGCACTGGCGGCAGCATACGGATCGCTGGCGGCAACTTGGAATCTGCCGTATGCAGCGGAGGTCGTGCAGACAATCAATATTCTGACGGTGCTACTGGGTGCAATGATTGGAATCTCCACTGCATCCTACAAAAAGGATGCGGAAAAAGAGGAGGATGCGGAATGAGCGTACTCATCGGACAGGCCAGCATTGACGAGCATGGAAGGATCTCCGGCGGCGCTGCCGGTGATCAGAGCGGGAGCGAGCTAAATATCCGAAACTGGTACGGATACGGCTGGACGCTGCTCATCCGGGCAAAAGATGAAAAGATCGCGGAAAAGATGGCTGACTACTGCGAGCGGATTATCAGAAGCCATAAAGCAGGATACGATCAGTGGCAGAGAAACACCCTTCGTCAGCTGCTCAAATCCGTGCGGTGGAACGTGGACAAGCTGGAGCCGTGCGAGACGGACTGCTCGGCGCTCATGGCGGTATGCGCGGAGGCTGCTGGCGTGGACATGTCAAAGGCCTATCAGGCAGGAAACGCACCGGCAACGTTCCAGATGCGGACGCAGTACGCAAAGACCGGTGCATTTGACCTGCTGACAGACAACAAATACCTGTCGAGCGACAAGTATCTTTGCAGAGGCGATATTCTGGTGAACGAACAGCACCATACCTGCATGGTGCTGACGGACGGAGCAAAAGGAGGAGATGAGCGTGAGATGGTAGAAAAAAGCAAGATGATCGTGGACGGGAAAGAAGTGCCGGTGGAGAGAATCCTGAAAAACGGCACGAACTACGTCAAGATCCGCGACGTGGCTGCAGCGCTGGGAATGACGGTGGGGTTCAAGGGAAGCATCGCAACGCTGGATAGCAAAAAGTGAATAGAAAGAACGCCTCTGTGCATAGCACGGAGGCGTTCTTTTTTGTAGTTAGAAGGAGTATGGGGGTCCTGACGGAGAACTCGGCGCCTCACTTCGCTATCTGAGCCAGCGTTATTCCATGCCGTATCCGGAGCTGAAGGGTCTGCTTACCGATATCGGTACAGAGGAACTGGGACATCTTGAAATCGTCGGTACCATCGTACATCAGCTGACGAGATCTTTGTCGGACGATCAGATGAAGGAGCAGGGGTTTGCACAGTATTTTGTGGACCATGCAGCAGGCGTTTACCCGCAGGCGGCATCCGGTACGCCATGGTCTGCTGCAACCATGGAAGTCAAGGGCGATCCTATGGCGGATCTGACAGAGGATCTTGGTGCAGAGCAGAAAGCGCGCGTGACCTATGATAACATTCTGCGGCTTTCGGATGACCCTGATGTAAATGATGTCATCAAGTTCCTCCGTGAGCGCGAGATCGTCCATTTCCAAAGGTTCGGAGAGGCTGTGCAGCTGCTTCGTGAAAAGATGGATGAGCGAAATGTTTATTATATGAATCCTGCGCTGATGGGATGACGCATCTTCCAACAGAAGGAATTTGAAAGCGCAAAGATAATCCGGGTAGATAGATGAAACGAAAAGAGCAGTCCCAACGGGACTGCTCTTTCAATTTGAATTGTTACGATTCGATTTCGGGCTCTTCCTGCGGTACATAATTCGGATTATAGATGACGCGGATACCGATTGCCTCAATCTCGGGAAGCTGCTCAAGATCAATGGGATTATCCCATGCATCGATCTGCATCAGCGTGGAGCAGTCTTTCACGCAGGAAAGGTCTGTCACTTTATTATAATCGATATGGATGTAATTGAGCCACGTCAGATCGCGAAGCCCTTCCAGACTATCAATTTTGTTGTCATTGACAAAGAACTTCCAAAGCTTGGAGGTTTGTTCGTCAAAATCCGGAATTGCGGTGATTCGGTTACGGTCGGCAATGAAAACAGTCAATTCAGGCAGGTCTGCCAAAACAGAGATATCTTCTACATTGTTGTCCGTGATATCAATCACGCTGAGCGCGCTGCAATCTGAAAGCACGGAAATGTCATCGATTTCGTTGCCGCTGCAATAGAGTTCCTGAATGGAAGGATTGCCGGCGATGCTGCTGAGCTTGGAAACGCCGCAGTTTTCAATATGCAGCCGTTCCAGCTTAAGACAGTTATTGAGATATGTAATGGACTTTACGGGATTGTTTGTCAGATACAGATCCTTCAATTCTGCCAGCGCGGAGAGTGCAGTCAGATCAGAAACGGAATTGTTGGTCAGATCAAGATATTGCAGCTTCATCAGGCCGACCATCGGGTTAATGTTACTGACGGCACAACCGGCAAGCTCCAAATGCTCCAGATCCGGCAATGTACAGATGCATTCCATGACGGCAGGGGAAATGGTGCAGCCGGAAAGAACCAGCGTCTTCAGCGTAGTCAGCTCCGACAGAATGGAAAGATCCAAATTGTTGGAGTTGTGGATGGTCAGAGAAAGTAAACCGTCAAACATTCTGAGATCAGACAGATCCTTGACATCCTCCGGAAGGTCGATTTCCGTAATCTCCCAAAGCTCATCCGACATCAGTTCTTCTGCAGCGGTTTTTTCAAGCAGTCCACGCACATATGCATCGAGAGCACGATCCTGCACAGTTACCGGTTCAACAACGCTTCCGACTGTATACCCAGCATATGCGGCATCGCTGACAAGTCCGTTTTCGGCCACGGAGATGGCAACAATCTTTGTTTCACCGCCGTCAAGCGTGATGGGAGCGGTATAGATGTCGGTTTCCAATGACGGATAATCCGTATTCATGGCGCTGTAAATAACGCCGGAGGCAGTGGATACAGTCACATCGATATACTCGCTGTAGTAGCCGCTTTCGGGACTGATGACCGGTGTTGAAGGACGAAGCGAATCGATTGCAGCCTTGACTCCACTGTTTGTGATACGGTCAAGCATTTGCTCTGCATCGAGAAGCTTATCCTGCTGGACATAGACACCGGAAAGCGCTGCGTACAGATGAACGGAATTCGGGTTGCGAGTAATGGCGCTGACAAGCGTATATTCGGCTTTCGTGAAGTTCCCGTCTTTTACATAACTGTCTGCAAGCTGTATCGGCAGGACTTCATTATCAGGCATCAGCTTCGATGCGGTTGAATAAAAGAACTCTGCACGTTCATATCTGCCGGCATCGTAGAACCGGTCACCCCAGTAGGCAAAGACGCTCATGGTGAGATCCGGGCGCTGATAGATGAAAAACCAGCATGCGGCGGCAAGCAGAGCGATGATCAGAATCAGCGGAATGAGTACTTTCAGCGCGTGTTTCATGGAGATACTCCTATCATATCAAAGTGTCAATCACTCAGAGTATTATACTTCCTGCGGGAAAAAGTGTCAAGATTCGATATTATGTCAATCTGAATAATCCCGGGTTCTGCTTCATAGGATGGAGCAGAGTACGGAAGGGGAGCGAAAAATGAAGCAATGTATGATTTGGGCGCTGGCGGCGGTACTGGCGATTGTTATCATACCGTCAGTAAATCGAAATGGCGGGCAGGCAACGCGTGAAATACCGGCGTTGGAGCTTATCATCGAAGATCCTGAGCCGGGCGGCAGCAATTCGGAAAACACAGAGCAGCAGGTGCAGCCGGAGAAAACTGTGCGGCTTCTGCATGAGGGCGTGGTGTATGAGTACCCGGAGCAGGCTTATCTGACAGCGGTCGTTCTTTGTGAGATGCCGCCGGATTTTGAACCGGAGGCCCTGAAGGCGCAGGCGGTCGCGGCAAGGACCTTTGCAAGAAAGCAGATGCAGAGTAAAAAGCATGAGAATGCGGATGTCTGCTCGGACCCGGGATGCTGTCAGGCGTGGATAGGGGAGAATGCGCTTCGGGAAAAGTATGCAGAGCGATATGATGCTGTGTGGCAAAAAGCATCAGAGTCGGTCTGCGCAACAACGGATGAAGTCCTGTGCTATAACGGAGATCTGATTGACGCAACCTATTTTTCCTGCTCAGGCGGCCGTACAGAAGCGGCGGTATCGGTCTGGGGAGGAGATGTGCCGTACCTTCAGTCGGTGCGAAGCCCCGGCGAGGAGGATGCACCAAGGTTTTCATCTGTCGTGAGGATCGATTCAATGCAGTTCAGAGATACGATCCTATCGTCCGGAAAAGGAGTTTCGCTGACCGGGAAACCGGAGAGCTGGATCGAAGAAGTAACCTATACATCCGGAGGCGGCGTGGATACGATGCGAATCGGAGGAGCTGCGTTTCGCGGAACTGAACTTAGAAAAATGTTTGGCTTGAATTCCACAAACTTTTCGGTTTCCGTTGCAGAGGACGGCATTACTTTTGATGTACACGGATTCGGTCATCGGGTCGGTATGAGTCAGTACGGTGCCGAAAACATGGCAGAGCAGGGCTTTGATTATCGGTCGATTCTTCTATACTACTATCAGGGCGTAAAGATAGAAAAAAAGCCTGCCTCATAAAATGAGGCAGGCAAAGTGCTTTATCAAAACAGATTGAGAACGAGCGTCAGCAGAATGAAAGCAGCTGCGACCCACTTGGTAGCCTGTGCAAGAACCTTATCCAGCGTCTTGCTCTTGCCTTTGCCGAAATAGGATTCGCTGTTGCCGGAAATTGCACCGGACAGACCTGCGGACTTGCCGGACTGCAGGGTAACGATTACAACAAGACCCACAGCCAGGATGCACTGGACAACCGTCAGAATGATATGCAGAGCAGTCATAATTCCTCCAAATCAAATGCCGCCCTTATCGGCAGACGGCCGCCGAGATAGTACATATTTCGCTACATAGCGATGGATATTTTAACATAATTTGCTATGCAATGCAAGAGCTTTTTCCGAAATGATTGGAAAAAATCAGGATTTTGTGACCCAGGTTCCGGTAGCGGCGCAAGTCAGATAAGCATTGATGAAGCCGTCCAGATCGCCGTCCATGACTGCATTGATGTTCGTCATTTCATAACCGGTGCGGGTATCCTTGGCCAGCGTATAGGGCATAAAGACATAGTTGCGGATCTGGCTGCCCCATTCGATCTTGAGCTGCGCGCCCTTGATGTCAGAAATCTTGTCGAGATGTTCGCGTTCCTTGATTTCAATCAGCTTGGAGCGCAGCATCCGCATACAGGTTTCACGGTTCTGGAACTGGTCGCGCTGGGTCTGGCAGGAAACAACGATGCCGGTGGGCTTGTGGATCAGACGGACAGCAGACGAGGTCTTGTTGATATGCTGACCGCCTGCGCCGGAGGAGCGGTAGACCTGCATCTCGATGTCCTCGGGACGGATCTCCACATCCTTACTGTCGTCGGTGATTTCGGGAATGACTTCCACAGCAGCAAAGGAGGTCTGCCGTCTGGCGTTTGCATCAAAGGGAGAAACGCGAACAAGGCGATGGACGCCGTTTTCACTCTTCAGAAGGCCGTAAGCGTTCGGGCCTTCCACAAGGATGGAGGCGGACTTGATGCCGGCTTCATCGCCGTCAAGGTAGTCCAGAATTTTGTAAGTCAGGTCATGGGACTCGACCCAATGCGTATACATGCGGTAGAGCATGGAAGCCCAGTCCTGCGCTTCCGTGCCGCCGGCACCTGCCTGGAAGGATACGATGGCGTTGTTGTTGTCGTATTCGCCGGAAAGAAGTGTTTCCAGTCTTGCGGCTTCCATCTGCTGCTCCAGCTGGGCATAGCCGTCTGTCAGCTCCTGCAGCATGGAGTCATCGTTTTCCTCGATTGCCATTTCGCAGATCGTCATCAGATCGTCCCAATGGCTGCACATTTTGTTGTAGTGCTCCACCTTGGTTTCCATCAGCCGGGCCTGCTTCATGATCTTTTGAGAAACCTCCTGGTTATCCCAGAATCCGTCAGATTCGATCTGTGCATGGAGTCTTTCCAGTTCTTCGTTGCAGCTTTCGATGCCGAGAGAATTGGCAAGCTCGCCCAGCTTCGGACGGATGTTTGTAAGCTTCACTTTATATTCGTCAAATTCGATCATTGCCATTGTTTTTACCACGCTTCCAAAATTTATCTGCCATATTATACAAGAAAAACGCCATTCTGTAAAGAGGAAAAGGCGCATCGAATCTCCGATGCGCCGATTTTCGTTATCTTTGACTGTCCTGACTATCGCTGTCAGCAAAAATCAGATCGTCCACGTCACCGGTTTCACTTGAAACGCTGTGATGCAATGTATCCATTCAGATCCCTCCAGAAAGTGTTTTCTGATTATGATATGCACGAGCAGAATAAAGTATGACAGAAAGATTTTGGCGTGCATGGTGGATGCGTTCAAAGGAGAAACAGAAGTATAAAAAAGAGCTGACTGACTTAATCAAAATCAGTTAGCTCTTTTCCTTTGAATAATGGTGCTATCACAGCGCTTGGAATGTACAGATTTCTGTTCTCAAAATGTTCTCGGATGTGAAAGCAGAATAATCCAGCTCCCTGCGAATGGCATCTTTTGGCTTGCGTATGTGATGCCTTCCGGTCTGTTGAGCCCCAGAAATCTATCTATCTTTCGACCTTTTTTTCATGAAAACTAATAGATCAGCGTATAGCCATATCCGGCCAAACCAGCAAGCAGAATCAAACCAATGATAAACAGCCACTGGCTCTTGGATTGTCTTGCAAATATGCCGACGACTTCACGAATTATCGCGTTTGGCCAGAAATACCATCTTGTTCGCGCGCCGATGCCATCGGCCTTTACGCCTACCTCTTGAGCGAGCAAGCCGCTACGGAATACATGATAGTTTGTAGTGGCGTATGCGATGAAAGCGTTTTTTTGTATGGGCATCGATGAGTTCCTTGGAGAACTTCATGTTTTCACGTGTGGTTGTTGATTTGTCTTCTGCCAAAATGAGTTCCTGCGGAATCCCTTTCTCCAGAAGATATCGTTCCATTGCTTTGGCTTCGGCGATGATTTCATCGTCGCCCTGACCGCCGGAGGGCACAAAGACGGCTTTCTTCCCGGTTGACTGATATTGCTTCTTCCAGAAGTCAATGGCTTGTTCTACGCGTCCCTGAATAAGCGGGTACAGGGTGCCGTCCTTGCGGATCGCACAACCGAGAATGATGATGTAATCCTTATCATAAGGGATTTTCCGATAAGCTGCCTGCAGGCACGTAATGATCGATCCTGTCAAAAGAGCCTGAAAGATTGCAAAGCCTGCGCTGTATAATGGGGATTACCACCGTGTGAGTTGCGTAAACTTTGATAAAAAGTATGAGGTTTACTGCCGTACCGACAGCCAAAACGACAGCAATACCGATACCGAGCATATTTGTGAAACATCTTCCTTCATGATGGATCAGCTTGATATTGCTGATTGCCAGAGCTATCGCGAATACAGCCATGAATGGTATTGTTAATAGGGAATAAGCTGTCATCAAATTGCTTGTGATAGCGATCAAAAGCTTAGTCTTCTGCACATATGGGAGGAACAACACGGAAAGACCTGATGCCAGATAAATGAATAACAGAATCGAAAACAGCAGGATGGAAGCGCAGCATGCAATGGAGCGGAAGGAATAATAGGCGTCTTTTTGATATTCCTTTCGTAACCAGATGAAGAAAAATGCCGCCAAGCCGAAGATTGCTGTAACACCCCAATAGGTTGCGTTGAAGCCGGCGTAGTTAAAGATTTGTCCGCGTACAAAAATAAGGCCTGCTTTTAATACGGTTACATAGGCTGTTTCGGTGATAACATTTGTATCTGTATCGCCGGTAACTGAGTATTTAACATGAATTAGGCCTGATCCCGGCTGCACGGATTTCAGCGTCAGAACTGTTTCATCGGCATTGGTTTTAATGCCGGATAGTTCAACAATTCTGTCGCCTTCGGACTCAAGGGAAATATTGCTGAGCTGCTCTGCCGGTTCATGGATCCGATAATAATACTTCTGACTTTGTACGACAGAAATTGTCCCGAACAATCCAAAATCAGAAGATTTGCCAGAGCTAAACTTAATAACGCATGTTTTTTCAAAAATAACTTCATATCAACATCACATACTTAATCGGGTTTGCAAGTGGAAGACAGCACCTGAACAGCTTTGCTTAGGGAATATGATGTACATGGAAACTGATCGGTCTGTTTTCATAGGCCAGCTTGATTTCTGCCATCATTTTCCTATCGCCGTGGTGATATCGCTATGTGTAGGATATAATAATTTGATTCGCTTTTCATGTTGATATACAAACCAAGTAATAAAAAAGAGCTATCTGATTTCAAAAACCAGATAGCTCGTAATTATTGCGGTTTATTCCCACTCGTTGCAGATGTCTGTATCTTAAACAATTTTGTTTAGAAGATATTGCACCTGCTATTCTGATTATTTTGATTACCCATATTATTATAGCTGTACGATGGATGTTTATCAAAATCTTATCAGTGGTGATAAATGATTGGGAGCAGATCGAGGTAATTGTTCCGGGTGGTTATTACCTTGATATAATTATTATACGCAAAAACGAGCAAAAATCAAGATGCTGTGGAATGATAACGGCAAAAGGAACAAAGCAAATCCTGTTTCTTTATTTAACACCTATGTATGGATATTAGTTTTTTCTTGTGAATAAAGACTAACGCATTTTATGTCCATATCGCATTCCGTTCCGTTCAACGCAACTTTAACTCAACATCAACAATAGTTGAGTTTCAGTTGAGAAAAGGTTGAAAGTTTCACCATATACTATGCAAGTAAACTGATATTAACGAGTTTGGGGAGTTGTATATCATAATTCAATACACAAACTGCGTTCCCTGTGGTACACTAAAAGTAGAAGCACAAGAAGGATAGAAAATATGGAGGATCATATTATGCTGAAGATTTTGATCGCAGAGGATGACAGAGAACTTCGTCAACTTTTTTCCCATGTATTGACCAAGAATGGATATGCCGTCAAGGGTGTCAGCAACGGTAAGGAAGCCCTGGATGCAATGGATAATGACTATTTTGATCTCGTCATTACGGATATTATGATGCCCATCATGGATGGTTACACCCTTGTTCAGCAGCTGCGTGATACCGGCAACATAACTCCCGTCCTGATGATTACGGCTAAGGACGCTTTTGATGATATGAACCAGGGCTTCGTCTCCGGTACGGATGACTATATGGTCAAGCCCGTTAACGTCAATGAGATGCTCCTGCGTGTCAAAGCCCTGCTCCGGCGGGCGCAGATGATCAATGATAGGCGGCAGGTGGTCGGCAATACGGTCATGGAGTTGGACTCTCTGACTGTCACTACAGATACGGAGTCTATGGTGCTTCCTCAGAAGGAGTTCATGCTGCTGTACAAGATGTTGTCCTACCCTGGAAAAATCTTCACCCGCAACCAGCTGATGGATGAGATTTGGGGCTACGACAACGAAAGCGATACCCACACGGTGGACGTCCACATCGGCAGACTACGCGAGCGGTTCCGCAACAACACCGATTTTAAGATTGTCACCATGCGTGGTGTTGGATATAAGGTGGTGAAGCTATGAGAACTCCCAGTTTTCTCAGGAAAGATCCCGAAACAGACAAGTTGATGATTAGCTTGCGTGCACGTTTGATTCTTGCTGTTACTGCAGAAATGGTTGTGTCCATCCTGGTAAGCTTTGGCATTGCCGAAGTATGGCATTGGATTTTTGGTGAGAACTTGAAGGCGCCTCTTCTGTTGGAGTTGATTCTGGTCAGTTTGCTTATTGGCGTATTCGTTACCAATATGCTGTCTCACTACTTCTTTGATCCCATCAAGAAGCTTCGCTGCGCAATGAGCAAGGTTGAACAGGGCGATCTCACTGCCGTCTGCCATGAAACTCACCTTCCAACTGGCCGACCCGGCGGG
>JAEDIZ010000006.1 GCA_016296635.1 Oscillospiraceae bacterium | reverse complement strand
ATCCCTGTCGGCGTATGTTTACTCTTTTCCTTTTACAGGATACTTTTCTGAGAGGAAGCCCCTTTCGTCTTTTGTGATCTGTACAACAAAATTAAAGCGATTCAGCTTCGTACAGAGCCAAAAGTCCTGCTCCGGAAAAACTTCCTTATTTTCCGGTTTGAAGAATTTCTCGCCGCCGTGAAACTGCAGATCTGCAACCCGCTGCTCAATATCTGCCATAGGTTTGCCTTCGAGCAGACTCTTGATATATTCCGCGCAGAGTTCATCCTCTGCAGCAAGCTGATTTCCGCCAAGTCCCATGCAGACAAGGCTGACGGATTCCGGCTGTTTTTCCATAATGTAGGCCGCAATTGCCTTTGCGTTCACCAGACTTCCGCCGATGATCTCGCTTGCATTACTTGCGTGAACAACGCCCTGCGTTCCGGCGCTTGTGGTATGAATAGCCAGGCGTCCCCCTACATCCGTTTCAGTCATGCTGGACGGCGAATTACCGAAATCAAATCCCTCGCATTTCACCCCGCCGCGCTCGCCGATCAGAACGCTGCCGGGATTTTTTTCATGCAGTCTGACAGCATCTTCAATACTGCCGACCGGGCGTATCGCCGTCACGCCGTAATTAAACAGATAACATTCCAAACTGAACGCACGGAACACATCGATGATGACGGTCAGCCCGGTTGCCTGCTCAGCCCCGTCGATGAGATGATAAATCTTTATTTCTTTATTGTAGGTATCCAAATTCAAATCCCCTTATTTCTTTATAATCAGACAAACCGCATGTGCCGCAATGCCTTCCCCGCTGCCGGTAAAACCGAGATGTTCCTCGGTTGTGGCTTTTACGCTGACATCTTCCACAGGAATTCCAAGTGCGCCGGCCATATTCTGCCGCATCTGCACAATATATGGAGCGAGCTTCGGTCTCTGCGCAATCACCGTCGCGTCAATATTTCCAACCGAGTAACCATGCTCGGAAAGAATTTCGCCGACCTTCTGCAATAGAAGCATACTGGAAATGCCGAGATAGCTGTCATCGTGATCTGGAAAATGCTGCCCGATATCACCAAGAGCCGCTGCACCGAGCAGCGCATCCATCACGGCATGAATCAGAACATCTGCGTCCGAATGCCCGTCCAGTCCCTTTTCATAGGGAATTTCAACACCGCCGAGAATCAGTTTTCTACCCTCTGTCAGGCGATGCACATCATATCCGTGTCCGATTCTCATGCTTCTTCCCTCTTTTGCAGGATCAGCTCTGCAAGCTCCAGATCGAAGGGTGTTGTGATCTTGATATTCTCCTCCGAACCATCCGTCAGCTGCACCTTCATGCCGATGGCTTCCACGCAGGAGCAGTCATCTGTGACTTCCAAATGCTTGTCCGCGGCATTCTGCAAAGCACCTTTCAAAAGATCGCAGTCAAACACCTGCGGTGTCTGCACGGCAAAGAGCGTTTTCCGATCCGGCGTTGCATCCACGGCGCCGGACTGCGAAACCTTGATCGTGTCTTTCACAGCGATTGCAGGTGCAGCCGCGCCGAATTTAGCCGCCTTTGCAATGGTGTTGGATATCACATCGTCGCTGACCAAAGGCCTTGCGCCGTCATGCACGGCGATGAGCTTCGTTTTCTCGGAAACCGCGTCCACACCTGAACACACAGATTCCAGTCTGCTTTCGCCGCCGGGAACCACAATACGAACCTTCGGATAGGCCGCGCAAAGTTCACTGATCCGTTCTAAAAGATCCTGCCTTGCAACAACAATGATCTCGTCCACCATCTCATTGCGGTCAAAGGCCTCCAATGTCCGGCAAATCACCGGCTTTCCGCCGATTTTCGTCAGAATCTTATCGGTTCCCGCCATCCGCGTTGCACGGCCTGCGGCAACGATTACTGCAGCACAGTACGGGTGCTTCAGTTTTCTGCTGATCGTACGGCCTTTTTTATAGAGTTTACTCAGCTCCATTTTACAAAACTCCCCGTCATTTGAGTTCCATGACCATCTTCTTGTAGGTTTCTCCGCGCACCATGAAATTCTTGAACTGATCAAATGCCGCACAAGCCGGACTCAAGGTGACAACATCCCCAGTCTGCGCCTTCTCGTGTGCAGTATCAACTGCTTTCTGCAGGCAATCCACACGGATGATCTCCGGGAACCCCGGCTTATATTCCGGCGCATCGAGGACAGCCTTCTCAATATTGTCAGCCGTTGCGCCGCAAAGGATCAGCAGCTTCACATGACAGCAGATCTCCGGCCCGAGAACATCAAACGGAATGTGTTTGTCATAGCCGCCTGCAATTACAATCAGCTTCTGATCAAAGGAATGCAGGCCTGCGATCATGCGCGACGGACTGGAAGCGATTGAATCATTATAATAGCGCACACCGTGAAGCTCACGTACCAGTTCAATGCGGTGTTCCACGCCGCCGAAGCTGCGTGCAACTGCCAGAACATCTGCATCCGAGGCAAGTCCCTCCACCGCGCAGGCAGCTGCCATGTAATTCTCAACATTGTGGATACCCGGAATCAGAATATCGGCTGCATCCATGATTCTGCTGCCGTTTCTGTAAATCACGCCGTTTTCAAGATAAACGCCGTTTTCCGGCTTTCCGCGCAGCGAAAATTTTTCAAGCGTACCGGGCGCTTTGGAGGAAAACCCGTTCGTGATTTCGTTGTCCATGTTGACAACCAATTTTCCGTCTTTCCCCTGATGCAGATATACATTTTCCTTGGAGGCAATATATTCTGCCATATCCTTGTGCATATCAAGATGGTTGGGAGCAAGATTTGTAATCACGGCAATGTCCGCAGATCTCTGCATGGTCATCAGCTGGAAAGAGGAAAGCTCCACAACCGCAATATCAGTCGGCTGCATTCCCTCCGCCAGCGGCAGCAGCGGCTGCCCGATATTTCCGCCGATCCACACCTTATATCCTGCATGCTCAAGAATCTTTGCTATCAGCGTGGTTGTGGTTGTTTTGCCGTCCGAACCGGTCACGGCGATAATCTTGCAGGGACAGACTTCAAAAAAGACTTCCATTTCGGATGTGATTTCCGAACCGCAGTCGCACAGCTGACAGATAGCAGGAATATTGGGGTGCATACCGGGCGTGCGGAACACGACATCTGCCTGCACACCGTCCAGATAGCCTTCACCCACATGAAGCTGCGCGCCGAGCTTTTCAAGCTCCAGAACCTCATCGTCCAGTTTTTCGCGCGGCGTTTTGTCGCAGGCAAGCACCTCGATGCCCCGCGCGAGCAGCATCCGGATCAGCGGACGGTTGCTCACACCGATGCCGAGAACAGCAACGCGCTTTGATTGTAACGTATCAAAATATTGGCCGACACGATCATTCATGATGATGCCTCCATTCAGAATTGTCTATTTTATTATATCCGCAGCAGCTTTGAATTGCAACGCATTTGACAAATTCAGAATGATAAAGTACAATAATGCAGCGACCGGGTCGGACAGTCGCGGGCGCAGCGCCGAAAGGCCGCGCATGAGGAAAGTCCGGGCTCCACAGGGCAAGGATAACAGGTAACGCCTGCCGGGGGTGACCCCAGGAAAAGTGCAACAGAGAGATACCGCTGCGGTTTTTCGCAGTAAGGGTGGAAAGGTGCGGTAAGAGCGCACCCGACGGCTCGGAAGTGTCCGTCGATGTAAACTCTATCCGGAGCAACACCGCAAAGAGAGCAACGCTTGCCCGGCGGCTCTCGAATGGGTGGCTGGAGCGTATCGGCAACGGTACGCCTAGATAGATGACTGTCAAGACAGAACCCGGCTTACAGACCCGATCGCAGAGAAAATGCCCCGCCAATCGGCGGGGCATTTTCTTTATGATTACGGTTCGTAGACAGCGCCTGCAAAGAGAATACTGCCGCTCTCCTCCGTTACAAGGAAAAGGAACGGTCTGTCTACAGTAAAAATCTTGATATTCTGATTCGGATCCGGCTCCGCTTCTTCACATTTTGCTTCCAATGTAAATGCTGCCGCTTCACAGCCCTTTTCATCGACTTTTACACGCGCCGCGTGCGTGATCTGAGAAACAGCCATGTCATCAAAATTGTCGAATACAGGAGAAAAATCAGCGCTGTCTACATGAAAAATATCTGTAATGCCAAGCTTTTCAAGCTCTCTGATCAGATCGAGCCGACCGGAAACATCGAATTTCGGAAGAGCAAGCTGCGTCAGAATCCCGTACTGTCTTTCCCAGTTTCGTCCGGCCTGCTGGAATCGGAGATACTCATCGGAAGAGAGCACCGATTCAAGCGTGATCCCCTCGTCCGGCAGCAATATCCACATGCCGCCTCCCGACTCCATCCGCAGCCAAAGTGCACCAAACTCATCGCCCCAGTAGTAGGTCATGTATGACTCGTCGTGCATAAACTCCATTTCACGGTCGCCGGAGGGTGCATGGAAAACCTGCTCGTTCGAAGCACTCTCGTAAAACTCATGCGACCATGCACTCCTGAAATAAACCGCAGACGCCAGAGCGAGCACTGTTTCTTCATAAAATTGCATGCTGTCTGCCTGCTCCTGAAGCAGCCCTTTTGTCTGTTCGTTCAGCCAGTCATGCAAAAGGTCGTTGTATTCCGGTGATCCCATCTCACCGGTAAACGAGGAGGCATAGTAGTCGTCCGCAAGTGTTTTCAGCACTTCTTTTTTATACTGTTTTCTGTCACTCAGCCACACGGAGTTTGCAAGAACGCTTGTGGAAACACCATCATCGAGATAATTTGCCTCCCACATGGCCTTCGCCATTTCCCGCACATTCTCTGCGGAATCGGAACCGAGCAAATCCAAAATCTGCTGCCGGGACTGTCCCGCGCAGGTTTCGGATACCATCGCAAGGGCAAGCCAGAGGTTCATCGGCGAATAGACGCAGTTTTCATCATCACTTTCGAGTAGAATCTGAGGAATCGTTTTTGCGGAAAAAGACGAAACCGCCTGCTGATAGACTGGAAACAGTTCTTTTCTCTTCTGCCACTCCTTGTGCCATCGTTCGTAGGCCACATGATCATCAAATGAAAACTGGGCGCGTTTCGGGTAAGCGGCAAGTGATATTGCCTTCGCATCGGAAGATTCGCTTTGCGTATGTTTATTTGTCTGCGTTGTCTGCGTCGATGTTTTTGACGTACAGCCGACGCAGCAAACAAGAAGCGAAATAAGTAAAAGAACGGCAATGATTCTCTTCATAACAGCCTCCAATATCGTTTATTTTTAGTGACGAGAAAATTTCCCTTTGGTTGCAAAAAAGCCGCAATAATTTGCGGCTTCTTTTATAGTTCTATGACTGACGGATATTGTTCCATAAGTACGGTATCCTGCAGATCATCAGAGAATTTGAGTATATTCTTTTCTGCTTTGCGGCGGATGCCGGAGGAATCCTTCTCATCTACGGGAATATGATAAACATAATTTTGATTGGTTGTGTCATGCAGAAGCGTTCTTGTTTCCGGACGGGACAGATACTGCCCGTTCCAAAACGCGCAGTCTACCTTTCTTCCATGCAGGAACGCCCGATGCGCATCAAGCTCCGGCGAAGCATCACCAGTCACATAGATGCTCTTTCCGCCTTTTGAAACAAGCAGCACAAAATGCGGGCACATCAGATCCGGCGGTAGCGGCGTATGGGAAATCTTCTGATACTCCAGCCGGAAGCCGCCGAAATCCTCGATGATTCCATGTGCTGCCGTTTGTTCCGACGGGAAGAACGCAGCTGCGATTCTGCCGCTCTGCTGTAGCAGATTTACTTTTTCCGCGTCATAGTGATCGGGATGCAGGTGCGTAAAGGCAGCAGCAAAGAGCATCTGATAAGGCTCCACGCCTGCAAACATCTTTTGAAACTCTGACTCCGGCAGCTCATAGAAAGGCGGAAAATGACTGTTTATAACATCGATCAAAACAGCCCGTCCGTCATCCTCGATCATCAGTCCACAGTTGGAAAGCAACGTAATTTTCATCCTATCATCTCCAAGAATTCCTGCTCGGAAAGCACCGGAATTCCTAGCTCATTCGCTTTTTTCAGTTTACTGCCCGCATTCTCTCCGGCAACCACATAGGTTGTCTTTTTGGAAACCGAGCCGGAGGCCTTGCCGCCGAAGGACTCGATCTTTTCCGTTGCCTCATCCCGTGTGAAGAGCGACAACGCACCGGTCAGAACAAATGTCATTCCGGCAAAACGCGTATCCGTCACGGTTTTCTGTGCCGTGAAGTTGACCCCGGCATCGCGCAGACGCGCAACAAGGTCTTTCGACTGCGGATCGGAAAACCACTCGAGAATGTTCTGCGCCGTGGTTTCGCCAACATCCGGCACCTCCAGCAGCGCTTCCATATCCGCTTCAGCTATGGCATCAAGAGAGCCAAAATGAGAAGCCAGCACCTTGGCCGCTTTCGACCCGACCTGCCGGATACCGAAGGCACAAAGAAGCTTTGAAAGGTCGTTTTCCTTGCTCTTTTCAATGGCTGCACGCAGATTTTCCGCTGATTTCTTTCCCTGCCCGTCCAGTTTTGCAAAGGCTTCATAGTCAAGAGAATAGAGGTCGGCCGGATTTGCGATCATTTTCTTTTCAATCAGAACATCGATGATGGCGCTGCCGAGGCCGTCAATGTTCATGGCTTCTCGGGAAACGAAATGCGCCAGATTTCTAGACAACTGCGCCGGACACTCCGCGCCCGTGCAGCGCATCGCCACGCCGTCTTCATCGCGTTCCACCTTCGCCCCGCAGACCGGGCAGCGATCCGGCAGATGGTAAGGCGTGGTGTTGGCAGGCCGTTTCTCAAACTCGACCTCCAAGATTTCGGGGATAATCTCCCCGGCTTTGCGGATTTTCACTGTATCGCCGATGCGGATGTCTTTTTCGGAAATGAAATCCTGATTATGAAGCGTTGCTGCTGTAACAGTCGTTCCGGCAAGATGCACAGGTGCAACAATCGCCCGCGGAGTGAGAACGCCGGTTCTTCCCACCTGCACGACAATATCCTGTAAGATGGTAGATTTCACTTCCGGCGGATATTTGAACGCCACAGCCCAGCGCGGGAATTTCGCCGTGGAGCCGAGTCTTGTCCTGGCGGAAAGATCGTTCATTTTCATGACCGCGCCGTCAATGTCGTAGGAAAGGCTGTATCTTGTTTCGTTGAGATTGTCAATCAGCTTTTCTGCCGTATCCATATCTCTGCAAAGCGTATAGTCAATGACCTTGAATTTTTTGCTGCGCAGATAATCCAGCGTTTCGGAATGGGTTTTGAATGAAATCCCCTCTGCCAGCTGCAGATTAAAAACGAGAATATCCAGCTTTCTCTGCGCTGCGATCTTCGGATCAAGCTGCCGAAGAGACCCGGCTGCCGCATTTCTTGGATTTGCAAAGAGCGGTTTGCCTGCCTTTTCCTGCGCTTCGTTGAGTGCTTCAAAGGACGCTCTCGGCATGAAAACCTCCCCGCGAACGATCAATCTCGTGGGGGCATCCTCAATAGTCATGGGAATGGAGCGGATCGTTTTCAGATTCTCCGTCACATCCTCACCGATCAGCCCGTCGCCTCTCGTTGCGCCGCGGACAAACTGTCCGTCCACATATTCAAGCGCAACAGATAGGCCGTCAACCTTCGGCTCCACTGTGTATTCCGGCTGTTCTGTTTCTCGGATTCTCGCATCGAATTCGCGCAGTTCTTCAAAGGAAAACACATCCTGCAGACTCTCAAGTGCCACAGCATGCTGCACCTTGACAAACTGGCTCAGTGCCTCACCGCCGACGCGCTTTGTGGGACTGTTCGGCAGAGCAAACTGCGGGTATTCTTTTTCCAGATCCTCCAATTCACGCAGCATGTGATCATATTCAAAATCGGAAATCGTGGGCATATCCAGCACATAATAGTTGTAGTTGTGCTGTTCCAGTTCCTTTGAAAGCTTTTCGATGCGTTCTTTTGCGTCCATTTTTAAATTGCCTCTTTCGTTCAGTTGAGAGATAGCATCGTCTGCGGCACCTGCCCGACAATGACAGTCTGCGCAATGATGACGTTGCTGGATACATCCACATTCTGCTTTCCCGCAGGTGAATGGATCGTTACGTTGACCGTAAAGGTCATGCTGATCGACTGCAGGGTCTGATTGATGCCTGCATCGGAAAAATCGGAATAAAAATCGGCGTTGGAGGTCGTCAGTGCGATGATGCGCACCGGAATTAGGAATCCTTTTCCTGCAAAAAGTCCCGGAAAAACAAGACTGCCGACGGGGATCCCAATCTCCCGTTCATCGATCTGCAGTACCAGATCGTCCAGTATTTCAAAAACCTCCGCCTTCAGCCTTGCAACCTGCGCCATATCTGTCCGGAGCGCGGTAACATTTCCGCTGACATCACGCTCCAGAATGATCACTCTGGAATAGTCCACCGTTCCAAACCGGAGCTGCTCCGTCACGGCATCGGTGATGGCGCCGGAAACGGCATTGACCACCTGATTTTCCGCCACTTCCCGGATATACGGAAACACATGCAGCGGAAGATAGGCTGCAAGCGACGAAAGAATCAGAAGAAGTGCGATCAAAATGACGCGCCTTCTTCGGCGCTTCTTTCGGTTCATGCCGTCACCCCCTCTGCAAAAGCTATGCGGAGGCACCGGCAGATATGTATATCAGATCTTTGTCATGTGCTGGCTTGCAGTATTCGCCATCAGTCGCTTTGTTCCTACATTGTCAAATGCAATTTCCAAAAGCGCGTCGCCGCCCATGGGCAGGACCGTCAGCACCATACCGCGGCCAAAGGCCTTGTGCTGCACCATATCGCCCTTTTGAAAACTGATGGCAGGTGTTTTCTTTTTCGTCGCAGACGAGAAAGCGGAATAATCCTTGCTTACCTGACGGGGCTTCGCACTCTGCGTTGATGGATAGGAATCATAATCTCCGTAAATAGAAGCTCTCCCGAAGGTGCCGTAATCATGTTTCTCTTCGTATCTCGGCTTTGCAGCGCCCTCTTTTCTGACGCAGGAGGGCGGAATCTCATCGAGAAAACGCGATGCGATATTTGTGGTTGTCCGGCCGTAAAGCATGCGCGACCTCGCCCAGGACATGGTGAGGTTTTCCTTTGCTCTGGTGATAGCAACATAACAGAGTCTGCGTTCTTCTTCCATCTCCTCCGGGTCTCCGAGACAGCGGTTTCCGGGGAAAAGCCCTTCCTCCGCACCGACCACAAAGACATTCGGAAACTCCAATCCCTTTGCCGAATGCATCGTCATCATAACAACAGCGTCCGCATTCTCATCGTATTGCTCGATGTCCGTATAAAGCGCAATTTCTTCCAAAAAGCCGGCAAGCGTCGGACTGTCCGTATTTTCCACATAGCTGACGATACTCGATTTCAGTTCGCGGACGTTTTCTGCCCGGGTACGGGATTCCACATCATCTTTTTTCTCAAGCATACGGATATAGCCTGTGCGGATCAGAACTTCTTCATAGAAATCCGGCAACGTCATAGTCTTGAGAAGCTCGGCGCAGTCCTCAATCAGAACGGTGAAGGTCATCAGCTTCTGTGCCGATTTTTCAAGACTGGGATAGCTGTAGGGATCGGAAACCACGCTGTAAATCGGTACGCCTGCCGCAGCTGCCTGCCGCTCCGCAATTTCCACTGACTTGGGGCCAATGCCCCGGGGCGGGTTGTTGATGATTCGCCGCAGGCGAAGATCATCAGAGCGGTTGTTGATGACACAGAGATACGCCAGCATATCCTTGACTTCTGCTCTGTCAAAGAAGCGCGTGCCGCCGATGATGCGGTACGGAATACCGCTGCGCTTAAAGGCATATTCAAGCGCGTTTGACTGGGCATTCGTTCGGTAAAGGACGGCATAATCCTTAAAATTCTGTCCTTTGGACTGGGAAATGATCTTCGTGGCAACGAAATTGCTTTCGTCCTGCTCATTGGTTGCCTCATAGATTGTAATGGCATCGCCGGAGGCATTTTCCGTCCAAAGCTTCTTTCCTTTCCTGCCTTTGTTATTTGCGATCACCGCATTGGCGGCGGTAAGAATTGCCTTGGTGGAGCGATAATTCTGCTCCAGTCGGATGACCTGCGCACCGCGGTACTGCTTTTCAAAGGAAAGAATATTTTCGATGGTCGCACCGCGGAATTTGTAGATACTCTGATCATCATCGCCGACCACGCAGATATTCTCATATCCGCCGGCAAGCAGACTGGAAAGCAGATACTGCAAATTGTTGGTATCTTGATACTCGTCGATCAGCACATAGCGGAACTTGCGCTGATAATAGGCGCGGACTTCATCAAAGTTCTGCAGAAGCTCAACTGTTTTGAGAATGATGTCATCGAAGTCCAAGGCATTGGCCTCATGTAACCGCTTCTGATACTCCTCGTACAGCTCTGCGATCTTTTCCATCCGGTAATCACCGGAAAAGGCAGTCGCTTTTGAAAACGCCGCCGGACTCTGCATCTTGTCCTTGGCTTTACTGATGATGGAAAGCGCCAGCTTGGGCGGGAAGGTTTTCTCGTCCATGCCGAAATCTTTCAGCACATCCTTCATCACGCGCTCGGAGTCGGATGTATCATAGATTGTAAAGCTGGAATTATATCCTTCAAGATGGTCGATATCCCTCCGCAGAATCCTGCAGCAGGCAGAATGGAAGGTCATTGCCCAAACATTGAGCGCCTGCTCGCCCAGCAGCTTCTGAAGTCTGTCCTTGAGTTCATTTGCAGCTTTGTTTGTAAACGTAATGGCAATGATAGACCACGGCGCGGCAGGATTGAGTGCGCTGATACGCTCCGCGCAGCCCTGCAGAGAAGGATCTCCGGATTTGAGATACTGCTCCAGAAGCAGCACATCTTCCTCCGTCACATCTGCCGGGATCTCATAGGAATCCGAACCTTCACCGAAGGCAATCAGGTTGGCGATTCTGTTGATCAGAACCGTTGTCTTTCCGCTGCCGGCACCGGCAAGCAGCAGCAAAGGCCCCTGCGTTGTCAGCACCGCCTTTTGCTGCATATCGTTCAGATTCTGAAATCTGCGCGCAATGACCGCACGTCTTGCCGCAAGAAATCTGTTTTCAAGTTCAGTCGTCATAGGCTCACCCATCATAAAATAGTATTACTATTTTATTACATCTGACGACATTTGTCACGACAAAAAATAATCCCTCAGCTTTTCCAGCGCTTTCTTTTCGATTCTGCTTACCTGCACCTGCGAAACTCCAATGACAGAAGCGACCCGCTGCTGCGTCAGCGTATGAAAATATCGCAGGCTGAGAACGAGACGTTCTCGCTCCGAAAGAATCTGCAGCGCCGTTTGCAGCGACAGCGATTCCACAATCGAATCCTCAATGCCTGCCGTACAAAGCACATCCTCCAGCGTAAATCCCTCATCGCCGGATTCACGCTGAATGGACTCTGCCGCACTTGTGGCGGTTTCCGCTGCGGCAATTTCTTCCGGCGTGAGCATCAGCTCTTCCGCCAGTTCCGAGATGCCGGGTTCTCGTCCGAGGATACCTGTCAGCCGCTGCCTTGTCATTTTGATTGCGGCAGCGCGTTCTTTCAGACTTCTGCTGACCTTAACTGTGCCGTCATCACGCAAAAAGCGCCGGATCTCCCCTGCGATTTTCGGAACTGCATAGGTAGAAAACTGTGTGCCGTAGGAAAGATCAAAGCCCTGAATCGCCTTGAGAAAGCCAACACATCCCAACTGATATAGGTCATCCGGCTCCACACCGCGTCCGAAATAGCGCCGGGCGATGGACCAGATCAGGCCCGAATTTTCCACTACCAGCTGTTCCTGCGCATCGGCATTTCCGTTTTGCGCCAGCTCGATCAGCGTTTCCAAATCTCCGGTCACGCCTTACCCCCGCGTTTTACAATGCGCCGCTTCATATGTACTGTGGTTCCTTTTCCCGGTTTCGAAGCCACTTTCAGATCGCTCATAAAGCTTTCCATGATCGTAAAGCCCATGCCGCTTCTGTCTGCACCGCCGGTGGAAAACATCGGCTTTCTTGCCTGCTCAATGTTTTCGATGCCGCACCCCTTATCCTTTACCAAAATATCCAGAACATGTTCCGGCAGGATACGGCACCGGACTGTGATCATGCCGATCGTGTCACGGTAGGCGTGGACAATACAGTTGGTGACCGCCTCGGATACTGCCGTTTTGATGTCGTTCAGCTCCTCCATATTTGGATCAAGCTGCGCAGCAAAGCAGGCAACGGCCGCCCTTGCAAAGCTTTCGTTTGCGGATTTTGACGGAAATTCCAGCGTCATTTCGTTTTCAGATTTCATTCAGACCAGACTCCTTTCTTCTATTTCGGCGATTCGTTCAATTCCGGACGCCGTGAATACCTTCATCGGCTGCTGCGATACATTTCGAAGAATGACCTTCCCTGCCAGTTCCCGCATTCTTCGGACGCAGGCAATGACCAGCGCGATTCCGCTGGAATCCATGAAGGTGACCTCCTGAAAATCCAAGATGCAAACAACCGGCAGATAGATTTCAATTTTATTGTTTACGATACGCATTACCTCCTTTGCGCTGTGATGATCGATCTCCCCTTTCAGCGCGATCGTCAGCCTTTTATCCTGCAAAAAACTAGTCAGATTCATAAAAACATCCCCGATTTCAAAAAAATGGACATGCAGTTTCCTGCATGTCCATTATAGAAAAATGTCATATCAGAATGCGTCGAATCACGCCAAACGATATAGAAAAACAGCCGGATGAAACATCCGGCTGTTTTCTGATTTTTCCTTATTTTTTGAGTCTTGCTTCGCTCTGCTCAAGCTGCTCCAAAAGCGCCTTGTTCTTAGCCAGCTTCTCGCGCTGTTCGTTGACGACTTTTTCCGGTGCCTTTGCGATAAAGGCTTCGTTATTCAGCTTGCCTTCAAACATCGCGATCTGCTTCAGGCAGTTGGCCTTTTCACGGGCGATGCGTTCGAGTTCCTTTTCCACATCGATCAGCTGCTCCATGGGCATATAGAGCTTTGCGTCTGCGGTAACGACCTGCACCATGTCCTCATGTCCCTCTGGATCATCGTCGCAGATGATGACCTTGTCGGCATATGCCAGTCTGCAGAGATAGCCTTCGCCCTGGCGGAAGGTTTCCGCCTTGGAGGAAACCACATAAAGCGTGCACTTCTTGGAGGGCGGCACATTCATTTCGCCTCTGCGGTTACGCAGTGCGCGAATGGCATTCATGACGGATTCCATGTGTTCTGCTTCCACCGGGAAGTTCAGCTCGTCTTTGAAGGTGGGCCAGTCGGAGCACATCAGGAACTTGCCCTCGTGCGGAATTGCCTGCCAGATCTCTTCGGTGATGAACGGCATATACGGATGCAGCAGACGCAGGATCTGATCGAGCACATAGACAAGCACCTTCTGTGCAGAGAGCTTGCTGGCTTCGTTTTCGCCGTAGAGTCTAGCCTTGGTCAGCTCAATATACCAATCACAATAGGTATCCCAAATGAAGTCATAGACCTTTGCAGATGCAACACCCAGTTCATAGGAATCCATGTTTTCTGTCACTTCGCGGATCAAAGTGTTCAGCTTTGTCAGAACCCACTTATCCTCTGCTTCCAGCTCGGAAACATCAGGCAGCCCCGGCTTGTCAATGGTCAGATTCATCATGACATAGCGGCTTGCATTCCAGATCTTGTTGGCAAAGTTTCGCATGGCTTCGCACTTTTCCACATAGAAACGCATATCGTTGCCGGGAGAGTTGCCGGTGATGAGGTTGAAGCGGAGGGCGTCTGCGCCGTAAGTGTCCGCCATTTCCAGCGGATCGATGCCGTTGCCGAGGGACTTGGACATCTTTCTGCCCTTGTCATCACGCACAAGGCCGTGGATAAAGACCGTCTTGAAGGGTTCCTTCTTCATCTGCTCCATGCCGGAGAATACCATACGGGCAACCCAGAAGAAAATGATATCGTAGCCGGTGACCATGTCAGAGGTCGGATACCAATACTTGAGATCTTCGGCGTTGAGATCTGGCCAACCCATGGTGGAGAAGGGCCACAGAGCGGAAGAGAACCAGGTATCCAGCACATCTTCGTCACGGGTCAGTTTCGTGCAGCCGCACTTTTCGCACTTGGTCGGATCCTCACGGGAAACATTGATATGACCGCAGTCATCGCAGTACCATGCAGGGATCTGATGGCCCCACCAGAGCTGACGGGAAATGCACCAGTCGTGAACATTTTCCATCCAGTTGAGATAGGTCTTGCTGAAGCGGTCAGGCACAAACTTGATGGTGCCGTCCTTGACGACGCGGATCGCTTCCTTTGCCAGCGGCTCCATCTTAACGAACCACTGTGCAGAGATCAAAGGCTCCACGTCATTGTGGCAGCGATAGCAGGTACCGACATTGTGAGAATACGGCTCGGACTTGATGAGATAGCCTTCGGCCTCCAGATCGGCGACGATGGCCTTGCGGCACTCATAACGATCCATGCCGTTGTATTTGCCGCCGTTTTCGTTGATGGTGCCGTTGTCAGCGATGACACGGATCACATCGAGGTTATGACGCAGACCGACCTCAAAGTCGTTGGGGTCATGCGCCGGGGTCATTTTAACTGCGCCGGTACCGAAGCCGATCTCGCAGTATTCATCGCCGACGATGGGAAGCTCGCGGTTCATGATGGGCAGGATGCAGGTCTTGCCGATCAGATGCTTGAACTTTTCATCCTCGGGGTTAACTGCTACGCCGGTATCGCCCATCATGGTTTCGGGACGGGTGGTGGCAACAACAATGTCTCCGCTGCCGTCGGAAAGCGGATAGCGGATATACCACAGATGACCGGGCTTGTCGATGTATTCGACTTCTGCATCAGAAAGCGCAGTCAGGCAGTGCGGGCACCAGTTGATGATGCGGCTGCCCTTATAGATGAGACCCTTTTCATAAAGTTCGCAGAAGGTTTCGCGGACTGCCTTGGAGCAGCCTTCGTCCATGGTGAAGCGGGATCTGGACCAGTCGCAGCTGACTCCCAGCTTCTTCTGCTGCTGCACGATGCGGTTGCCGTACTTTTCTTTCCACGCCCAGACGCGCTCCAGGAATTTTTCACGACCGAGATCGTAGCGGGTCTTGCCTTCGTTGACGCGCAGATCCTCTTCGACCTTGATCTGCGTAGCAATACCTGCATGGTCTGTGCCGGGGAGCCAAAGTGCGGAATAGCCCTGCATTCTCTTGTAGCGGGTCAGAATATCCTGCAGCGTAGAGTCAAGAGCGTGGCCCATGTGGAGCTGACCGGTAACATTGGGGGGCGGCATGACAATGGAATACGGTTTCTTATTGGGATCGGGTTCTGCGTGGAAGCAGTCGTTTTCCATCCACATATCGTAGATCTGGGTTTCTACCTGCTTCGGATCATAGATCTTGGGTAAATCTTTCATGTTGTTTCTCCTATGTTATTTTTCGATTTTTTTGAATTTTTGAGCCATCGTTGCCAGAAGGAAAGCAGAAAGAGAGGAAGAATCTCCCACTTTCAGATTGTTCTTCTGCACAACTGTGGCGGAACTGCTGCTGACAAACACAAACAGCCGCTGGGTTTCATACGCGGCGTCCATCTTTTCAAATGACATGCATCGCTCGCCGGATTTCGATGAAATCTGCACATCATCTTCGCGAACTGTGACCTTCGGTTTTTCCTTCGGGTCAATTCGGTTTAGGCTCTGAATGAGCGCTGCAGCACTGCCTTTGATCTTTTTCTCCGTTGAACTGCCCGCCTTCGGCAGCAACCTTGCCGTGGCGATCAGAATCAGAAGTGCACCGAAAACCGTCATGGCGTTGAATCTGTTCTGTTGGGAAATTCCCGGAACAAAGAGAAAGAAGCCTGCTGCAAAAAGAATAATCTCCTGTATAATCACAACAAACAACGGTTTACTTTTTGCTGCACCATAATCGTGTGTCTGGTTCAGCCGGTCGGTAACTGACCAAAGCTTCGGCAGCCGGCTTCTGGATCGCCGCTCCAGCTCTGCACGAAGCACGCTTTCCACTTCTGCCGTAAGTTCCTCGCTGTATGTGCCGAGATCAAATACGAATTCTTCCATAGCTTTCCTCCATTTCGAAGAAAAATAAAAGGAAACGCCCTGAATCCGAACAGATTCAGGGCGATCATTGACCGTGGTACCACCTGAGATTCCCGCAGTATTCCTGCGGACACTCGCATCTCTGTAACGGGAGAACCCGGCAAAGCTTACTGCGGCACAAAATCCGGTTCAGCCAGCAGCTCAAAGGTGACAAAGAAAACGCTTTTGCAGAAGCTTGCACCGACCGCTTCCTCTCTGTGCATATCCGTTTTCCGAATCCTTTTCATCGCCGTTGGATATTATCTATCTTGCAGCCAAAAGAACTGCAAATCTGCAAAAATCAGATGTCCTCAATAATGGGAGACGGCTTGGCAGCCTGCGGATTGACAAGGGCACGGAACTTGGTTCTGGACTCCTTGATCTCGGAAAGAGACTGCGCAATGGCGTCCTCTGTGCGCTTCATGGCGTCATCTACATAGTCGTTGGTAACCTGACGAAGTTCCTTGATCTTGTTCTGTGCAGCCTTGATCATCTCATCAGCCTGCAGTTCAGCCTGCTTATAGACTTCCTCGCGGGAAATCATCTGCTTGGCCTTTGCTTCCGCCTGCTTCAGAATATTCTCAGCCTCACGCTTTGCATTGGTGATGACTTCATTGCGGGACTCAACAATCGTCTTTGCCTGCTTCAGTTCGCCGGGCAGCTGGTTGGACATTTCATCAAGCAGATCCAGCACCTTGTCGCGCTCTACAACGCACTTGTCGGCGCCGAGGGGCAGACTCCATGCGTCCTGCACCATTTCATATAAACTTGTGATTACCTCTTCAATGCTGTTCGCCATTTTGTATCCTCCTTAGTTGAGCTCGGCCATGCGAGCAGTAAAATCGGGAATGATCTCCGCGGGCAGGAAATCTCTCAGATCCACATGATATCTTGCCATCTCTTTGACTGCACTGGATGAAAGATACATAAACTGATGTTCTGCAGTCAGAAACATGGTATCCAATCCCGGGTTGAGCTTATGATTGATCAGTGCCATCTGAAACTCGCGTTCAAAATCGGAAACTGCCCGAAGCCCTTTCACGATCACGCTGCACCCTTGCTCTCTCGCAAAGTCGGCAAGCAGCTGATCGGAGCAGCATACCTCAATATTCGGAATATGCCCCGTGACCCGGCGGATCAGCTCCACACGCTCCTCCGGCGTAAACATCGGTTTCTTTTCGACATTAAACATGACACATACGATCAAACGGTCAAAATTCTTTGCAGCACGCTCAATGATATTAAGATGTCCGTTTGTGACCGGGTCAAAACTGCCCGGATAAATTGCTGTTTTCATAAAGTTTCTGCAGGTTCAAGCCTTTCGATAAATGGTAATCGCAACACTTCCGTGGCGATACTCGCGCCAGACGGAACACCCGGGATATTCGTCTGAAAGCGACTTATCCGCAGGTCTTTCGCAGATTATTATACCACCATCTGATAGAATGTCAATTTCCGATATTCTTTTCAGCGCATTTTCAAGCAGATCTTTTGCGTACGGCGGATCCAGAAAAATCAGGTCAAATTTTTCCCGGCAGGAAGAAAGATAAGCAAGCGAATCACGCTGCAGAATCTGCGCGCGCTCAAGCAATCTTGTCTTTTCCAGATTCTCCCGCACGATACGGCAGGGTTCTTTGCCCATATCCACAAAAACCGCAGATTTTGCACCGCGGCTGAGTGCCTCGATGCCCATCTGACCGGAACCGGCAAACAGATCCAGCACGCACCGGCCCTCCACCTCAAACTGAATGGCAGAAAAAACGGCTTCCTTCACCTGATCGAGGGTCGGACGGGTATCCATCCCTTTCGGGGCCTTCAGCTGCATTCCCCTTGCTGATCCTGTAATGACGCGCATGCTGCGTCCTCCTTCTGATGATAAAAATCAAAAACCGATTGTGCTTCCCGTCTCGGAAGCACTGACTCCAGCTGCGCCATATTTGCTTCCCGGATGGCAGCAATGGATTTGAACTGTTTGAGAAGCAGCTCTCTGCGCTTTGGCCCGATACCGGGAATCTTATCCAAAGTCGAGGATTTCATACGCTTGCTTCTGAGCAGTCTGTGGTATTCAATGGCAAAGCGGTGCGTTTCCTCCTGAATTGTGCCGATAAAAGCAAACAAAGCCGGTACGCCCGAAATAGCGATTTCTTCCCCCTGCGCGGTAATGAGCGCACGCGTGCGGTGCCGGTTGTCCTTCACCATACCGTAAATCGGAACCGAAATTCCCATCTGCGTCAGCTCATCGAGAACCACCTTTGCATGCTCTGCACCGCCGTCAATCAGCAGGCAGTCCGGCATCAGATCAAAACCGGCGTCACCTGCAAGATAGTGCGCAAACCTTCTGTGCAGCACCTGCCGCATGGAGCTGTAATCATCCTGATCGGACAGTCCTTCGATTTTGAAATGCCTGTAATCTTTTTTGCTCGGTTTTCCTTCAACGAAAACCACCATAGACGCAACGATATCCGTTCCGGCAATATTGGAAATATCGTAGCTTTCAAGCCTTTTCGGAGCCTGCGGCAAAGAAAGCATCTGCTGCAGAAGCACAAGCGTTCCGGCGGTACGCTCTGCCTTCGTCGTAACACGTTCCGCTTCTTCCCTGGCATTTTTCTTTGCCAGCTGCACGAGCTGCACGTTTTCGCCCCGCTGCGGAACCCGAATATGCACCTTCTTCTGCAGGTTTTCAAACAGAAGCTGCTCAAACAGTTCTGCATCTTCCATTTCGCACGGCAGATAGATCTGCTTCGGTGCAGCGCCGCGGGCAAGATAGTACTGTTTTACCAGTGTGGAAACCGCCTCCGCTTCATCATCCTGCGGAGAAAGGATCTCGTAATCCTTATCAAGCAGATTTCCGTCCACATAGTGCAGAACCGCAAAGCAGGCTTTCGCTTCGCTCTGATAGTATCCGATCACATCGGTATTCGCCATGGAGCCTGCAGTAACCAGCTGCTTTTGCGAGAGCGACTGCACGGCGCGAAGTGTATCGCGAAGGCCTGCTGCTTTCTCAAACTGCAAAGCCTCCGCCGCTGCTTCCATCTGCGTTCGCAGATCCTTCTCCAGCTGCTCGTAATGTCCTTCCAGCATCATGATCGCCTGCTGCATACGCATGCGGTATTCTGCCGGATCGCGCGAAAGCTGACACCAGCCGTCGCAGTTATTCATGTGAAAATTCAGGCAAGGCCGTTCCTTTCCGAGATCTCGCGGAAATTTCTTGCTGCAGCCCGGCAGCTTGAGTGTCAGCCGCAGCGTATCGATCACATGCTGCGTGATGTAACGCCCACCGTAGGGGCCATAATACCTCGCCCCGTCGTCCGCAACCTTCCCCACCAGCTCCATGACCGGATATTCCTCCCGAAGGTCCACGCGAAGATAGGGATATCCTTTGTCATCTTTTAAAAGGATATTGTATTTCGGCATGTGCCGCTTTATGAGCGAACATTCCAGAACCAGCGCCTCAAACTCCGAACGGGCAACGATCACATCGAAATGATCGATATGGCTGACCATCTGCCGTGTTTTCGGCGTATGGGCAGACGAATCCTGAAAATACTGGCTGACGCGGTTTTTCAGCTTCTTTGCTTTGCCGACATAGATGACCGTATTGGTCTTATCCTGCATGATATAAACTCCCGGCTCATATGGAAGCGAGAGTGCTTTGTCCTTCAGTTCTTCAAAAGTCATAATGAAAAAAAGTCTGCCTCAGAACAGCTATGTTCTGAGGCAGCGTACGATCCAGAATATCAGAAAATTTCTTTGACCAGCATTTCCGTCAAAGCCTTGACGGCTTCTTCTTCGTCGGAGCCCTCAGCAATAACGCTGACGCGCGTGCCCTTGGTAATACCCATGGACAGAACGCCGAGCAGACTCTTGGCGTTGATCTTGCGATCTTCAACCTCGACCCAGATGCTGGACTTGAATTCATTGGCTTTCTGAATGAAATATGTGGCCTGGCGATTGTACAGACCGGATTCACACTTTACGATGGACTGCTGCATGTACATAGATGACACTCCTCACATATCATGCCTGGTCTTCTGACAAAGAAAGCAAACACTTTGCCGCGTAATCATTCTAGCAGATTTCATTGATTTGTCAATCATTTCTTTACTTTCGAAGGGCAGAATTCGATGATTTCACTTAAATTCTGCGATCGTTACACCATTTTCACCCTCGCCATACAGTCCGACACGGAACTGCTTGACATATTTGCACCGTCTCAGTTCCTCGTGTACAGCAGCTCTCAAAACGCCGGTGCCCTTGCCGTGGATAATGCGGACCTGCGGAAGATTGCCCATATAGGCAGCATCCAGGAAGTTGTCAAGAACCGGGATCGCCTCATCGGTGGCCATGCCGCGGATATCCAGTTCAGGATGAACAGCAGCCTTCAGATCGCGCACCTTGCCCTCAATGATCTTCTTTGCCTTGCTCTGCGTTTCGTTTTCCAGAAGATAAACCTCATCCGGCTTCGCATTGACCTTCATAATGCCGGCCTGCAGCTGATAGGTACCGTCTGCACCGATGGAGATCACACTGGCCTTTGTTCCGAGCTTGATGAGTTCCACAGTATCACCCACACGAATGGCGCGGGTCGCCGCCGGGCGCTGCTTCTGCTCGGTCTTTTCCCGGAGTTTTCCCTCGGCCTCATTGAGACTGCGGCGCAGCTGCGCCTGCTTTTCATTAGAGCCTGCCACATACTGACCGCCCTGTGCCTGCTTACGCAGCTGCTTCAGTTCTTCATATACGCTATTTGCCGTTCTTCTTGCGTCCTCAATAATGAACTGTGCTTCCCTGCGCGCCTGCTCGACCGCCTTTTCGCGTTCACGCTTGATCTGCGCATAGTATTCGTCGGACTTTTCCTTCTGCTTTTCCGTTTCCTGCCGCAGCCGCTCTGCTTCCAGTTTTGCCTGCTCCATCTGCTGCCGCTGTGATTCAAGCTGCGTCAGCACATCCTCAAAGTTCACATCATTCTGGCTGACCATACTGCGGGCGTCTTCGATGATGATATCATCCAGTCCAAGTCGCTTGGAAATGGCAAAGGCATTGGATTTCCCCGGAACGCCGATAAGAAGACGATAGGTCGGCTGCAGCGTTTCCACATTGAACTCGCAGGAAGCGTTGATAACGCCCTGCGTGCGCATGGCGTAGAGCTTCAGTTCGGCGTAATGCGTGGTGGCAGCGATCTTTGCGCCGCATTTTCGGCAGAACTCAATGAGCGCAATTGCAAGAGCCGCGCCTTCGGCGGGATCGGTACCGGCACAAAGCTCATCAAAGAGGATCAGAGAATCTCTGTCGCAGACCTGCAGAATGTCCACAATATTTTTCATATGCGAGGAGAATGTGGACAGCGACTGCTCAATGGACTGCTCATCACCGATATCAGCAAGAACAAGCTCAAACACGGAAATAAAGCTTCCGTCATCTGCCGAGATATGCAGACCGCATTCCGCCATCAGCGTCAGCAGTCCGATAGTCTTGAGCGTGACCGTTTTACCGCCGGTATTGGGGCCGGTAATGATCAGCGTATCGAAATCGCTGCCGAGTCGCACGGAAATGGGCACGACTGTCTTTCCCGTGATCAGCGGATGCCGGGCGCGGATCAGCTCTAATTTACCGTCTGTACGGATCTGCGGCTCGATGGCATGCATAGCAAAGGAAAGTTTCGCCCGGGCAAAGATACAGTCCAGCGACACAAGAACCTCATAATTTTCTGCAATGCTTTCCCTATGCCCTGCCGCCTCCGCGGAAAGCTCGGAGAGAATGCGTTCAATCTCCTGCTTTTCTGCCAAAAACAGTTCTCGCAGCTCATTGTTGGCGTTGACAGCCGACATCGGCTCCACAAAGTAAGTCGAGCCGGAGGACGAAACATCATGCACAAGACCCGGCAGCTGCCCCTTGCACTCTGCCTTGACCGGCACAACAAAGCGGTCAGACCGGATGGTAACAATCGGCTCCTGCAGGATCTTTGCATAGGTTGGCGAGGTAATGATCTTTTGCAGATTTTCCCGGATGGAGCTGCTTTTCTGACGGATCTTCCGGCGAATGGAGGCAAGCTCCGAGCTGGCCGCGTCCGCAATCTCATCCTTGGAAAGAATGGAAGCAAAGATCCGCTCCTCTAAATACTTATTCGGCGTCAACCGCTGAAAGTACAGACTGAGCTCCGGCTGCGTGTTTTCGCCGCAATATTCCTTCGCCTGCCGTGTTGTTTTCAGCAGCGATGCCACATGCAGAAGTTCTTCAGGACTCAAGGTTCCGCCGCGATGTGCCCGGTCTACGCTTGCATTGACATCATAAGCGCCCGCCAGTCCGGGAGCGCCCTGCAGCGTCATCATTTTGCAGGCCGCAGTCGTTTCCGCCTGCTTTTCCCGAATATCATCCGCATCCGACATCGGCACCGTCTGCAGGCAGCGCTGCTTTGCAGCCTCGCTTCCCGCGTGCTCGGCAAGCAGCGCCAGAACCTTGTCCAGCTCCAGTTTTATAATTGATTTTTCGTAAAGTTCATTCATATGTAATTTCCTATATCAGTTTCAGGGATTTATAAAAATCAAGGGTATAAAACCCTCGTTCCAGCTGCGTGACCAGATAGGTTTCGGCAATGTCCGCCAGTTCCTTTCTGGAGCTGCCGATCAGATCAAAGGCAAACAGCTTTTTCGCATCGCAGCTGACAATATACCGCATCGCGGTCAACACAGAAATGCTCATCGGAAGCCGAAGTCCTTCCACTCCGGTGCAGGTGCTGCAGACCGCCGAGCCGCCGGATACCGCGAAACGGTCAGGTGCCGGATTTCCGCACACCGGGCAGCTCTGCAGATCCGGCAGGAAACCCGCATGGCAGGCTGCACGCAGCTCGAAGGCCGCCTTGACAAGTTCCTGCGGCTTGTTTAGTTTACATAACGCATATAGTGCATTCAGCGTTAAAGACAGAATCGCAGGGTCGGGAGAATCCTCCTGCGATAGAACCTCGGCCACCTGCGCAAAATAACTTGAAAGGGCCAGAAGTTCAATGTCGCTGCGAAGTTCCACGAACATTTCAATGGGCGAAGCCTCATAAATCGTGTCGAATCCGCGCACCTCGTTCACAGTGAATTCCGAATACGCCAACAGCTGGCAGGCACTTTTCAGTCTGCTTGCATTGCGGCGGATTCCCCGCGCCTTCAATGTCATCAGTCCGTGTTCCTTCGTCAGAACGGTCAGGATCGAATCATTGTCCTTGTATTCAGTTGCACGCAGCACAAGCCCGTCTGTTTTCAAGTACATCTGCAGTTCCTCTGATTCATGCTGAGACCGGTTCTGCCTCCCGCAATGCGCGTTTGTATAATAGATAGACCTCCGGCGCACCGGTGTCCAAAAACAGCTCCCACAGAAATTCAGGTTCCATTCAATCGCCCTCCTTCATTTCATACTATTAGGATGGATGAAATCCGGGAACCTATGCTGGAAGAATCAGTTATCCTGACTGTAACCGAAGTTGGAAATCAAAAAATCGGAATCGCGCCAGTTTTCCTTCACGCGAACCCAGGTCTGCAGATAGACCTTTGTACCCATAAAGCGTTCGCAGTCCTTTCTTGCGTCAGAACTGATCTTCTTCAGCATGGCGCCCTGCTTGCCGATGATGATGCCCTTGTGGCTCTGCTTTTCACAGTAGATGGTGGCGTCAATATCGATGATACCGTCATCGCGCTCGGAGAATTTTGTGATTTCCACGGCAGTGCCGTGGGGAATCTCGCGTTCGAGATTCCATAGCAGCTTCTCGCGGATAATCTCCGCCATGACCTGCTTTTCCGGCATATCTGTGACCATGTCCTCTGGGAACAGATTCGGGCCGGGCATCGCATAGGATTCGCATTGTTTCAGCAGTTCGTTCAGACCGTCATGCCACTTGGCGCTCATGGGAATCACGGCGTCAAAGTCCATTTTTTCCGAATAAGCTGCGATGACCGGCAGAAGTGCTTCCTTCTCCACGGTATCGATCTTGTTGATGACCAGAATGCAGGGCGCACCGCTCTCCTTGATGCGTTCAATCAGCTCTTCCTCCTGCGGCCCGACGTTTGCAATCGGCTCCACCATCAGAATAATGGCGTCCACATCGGACACGGATTCCTTGACGATGTTCACCATATAGTCGCCAAGCTTTGTGCGCGGACGGTGGAAGCCCGGCGTGTCGATGAATATAAGCTGCGTATCGTTTCGGTTCAGAATGGCGCAGATGCGGTTTCTGGTGGTCTGCGGTTTATGGGAAACGATTGCGATCTTTTCGCCGACCAGCGCATTTGTCAGCGTGGATTTTCCGACATTCGGACGACCTGCAATCGTGATCATAGCTGTTTTTTCTTTCATCTGTATGCTGCTCCTTAATCTCTTGTGAGGCTCAGTTTGGCAAGAACAACTTCTTCTCTTGCGCGCATCTGCTTTTTCATAGGGCCTTCGTCCATATGGTCATAGCCCAGCAGATGCAGGACGGAATGGATCGTCAGATAACCGACTTCGCGCTTCGCGCTGTGGCCGAATTCCTTCGCCTGCGCCTTTGCTCTCTCCAGAGAGATCGCCATATCACCCAGCGGCACCATCTGCGTCTCCGGATCCTTGAAATCGTCCCAGCTTTCGGGAAGCTGTCCCGGCGTCAGCTCAAACATTGGAAAAGACAGGACATCGGTCTCTCTGTCTACATCCCGATAGGCCTTATTGATTGCCCGGATGCCCTGATCATCTGTCACGAGCACGTTGATCTCCACCGGCACTTTCACGTTTTCCGCTTCCAGAACGGCGGCAATGCAGGCTTTGATATGCTGCTTGAGGGTAATGTTGGAAAAGCTCCTGCGCTGGCAGGTAATTACGATGTTGTTCTCCATCTCTTTATTTCCTCTTTACAAATTTCTTCGGTTGAGCAGGCAGCTGCTTCTTTTCAAATTCATCGTAGGCTGCCACGATTTTCTGCACCAGCACATGGCGCACCACATCGCTGGCAGAAAGGCGGCAGATCGCAATATCCTCTACCCCATCCAGCACGCGGATCGCTTCCTTGAGTCCGCTGATCTTATCGCCGGGCAGATCGATCTGCGTGATATCACCCGTAATAACGATCTTGGAGCCGAAACCAAGTCTGGTCAGGAACATTTTCATCTGTTCTCTTGTGGTGTTCTGCGCTTCATCGAGAATGATAAAACTGTCATCCAGGGTTCTGCCTCGCATATAGGCAAGCGGTGCAACCTCGATGTTGCCGCGCTCAAGATATTTATTGTAGGTTTCCGGTCCGAGCATATCGAAAAGCGCGTCGTAAAGCGGCCGCAGATAGGGATCGACTTTGTTCTGAAGATCGCCCGGCAAAAAGCCAAGCCGTTCCCCTGCTTCCACCGCAGGCCGGGTCAGAATAATGCGGTTAATCTGCTTTGCGCGGAAAGCCGCCACAGCCTCCGCAACCGCAAGATAGGTTTTACCGGTGCCGGCCGGTCCGACACCAATGGTGATGGTATTCTTTTCAATGGCCTTCAGATATTTCTGCTGCCCGAGCGTCTTGGCTTTGATGGGTCGTCCCTTTGCGCTGACACAGACAACATCCTTGGCAATCTCGCCCACCTTATCATCATTGCCGGAGCGAACAAGCGAAATCAGATACCGAACCTTCTGTTCATCGATTTCTTCACCTTTCGCGGCCAGAGAGAGCAATCCCTCCAAAGCCCGAGCGGCATAGTCGGTATTCTCCGCTTCTCCCTGAATTTTCAGTTCCGTATCCCGATTGATGATGCGGACGCCGAACTCCGATTCAATTCGTTTGATGTTTTCGTCGAAGGAGCCGAACACATCGATCAGCTGCTCCACTCGCTCGGCATTGATGGTTTTTTCAGTCATTGTAATCCATCCTTTGAAAAACGCACCGGCTGCATCCGGGCAATCATTTCCTCACATTGCAGACTGCTTTGCAGAAGACAGACGCCGTTTTCTCGTGTGACAGATTCCTTTGTCGAAAGGACTCTGCCTGCGATCATTTCCGCCTGCTCATAGGCCGCTGCATCCATGCGCATCCGGTCAAGCAGCAGATTTTCATCTTCTGCACATACACTTGTATCATACTCAGAAATCTTTGTAATTTCAATCCCCAAGGGCAGTAAAATCCCGCCCGGCAGACGCAATTGACGATATACTGTCATTTTATCACAATCTGCCGCTGATAATCCCCCTGCCGGAAGAAGATTGATTCTTTTTCTGCCGGCAATGAGGCTGATCTGTGTTCTGTATTTACCCGTCAATTGCTTCTGTAAAACTGTATCTGGACTGATCCAGTTGCTTTTTCGCACGGTCTGCGCATAAATCTCTGCCAACGAGGCACTGACCTGCAGCTTATAGCCGTAATCTGTGTAGGCAGAAACTAACGTCTGCCCTTCCTCAACAGCCTGCCCCTGCTGCACAAGGCAGTTTCCCTCCAGGCAGGAAACCGATGTGATCACGCCGCTTCTTGACGCGACCACATCCCGCGGCTCTCTTCTGTCGAGGATTTTATCCATTTCCGGTCTTTCTTTCACAACAACCGTCGCACGCATCCCGCTTTGCTGCACCGTAAACCATTGCAGCTCCGGGATTCGTACCAGCATCCGGTTTTTCAGTTCCTGCGGATGGATGGACGGCCCATAAGTTCCGAACCCGACTCCAAGCTCCTGCAACTCTCTAAGTATACGCTCCGACTCCACACGCTCATTTCCGGTCACTTCATAGAAAAAAACAAACCTCGGGATTATGATCGCTGATGAAATCGAAACCATCAGCAGAACTGTCAGCAGTGGCCTGCGAAAAAAGGCCGAAAAGCTCTGTCGGAAACCAGCGGAATGAATAATCTCCAGCTCACACATGCTTCCCTGTGCAAGTCTTCTTGTTTTTTCAATATCCTTTTCTAGAATCGTTAAAACGCAGGAAAACTCATCCTCTTTTCTGACATCGCGAAATGCGATCCGGCTGCCAGCCAGCTTCTGCAGTGTCCATTCCGGACTTCCGCCCGAAATCCGAACCCGGCACATGCCGAGCAAATACCAGATGATTCTCCACATCAAAAACCGCTCCCGTCAAAATCCACACGCGCGATTTTCCCGGTGATCGTCAGCGCCTCGCGGTGCATTCTTTCCACCTGCAGTCCGCTTCCCTCGATCGTCATCGTTCCGATGTTCAGCAATACTACGATTCTTTCCTTCTCATATGCAAGAATCCCCTTATGCCGGTCAAGTCGGCATTGCGAAAACCCGTCAAATTCTATCCGCGGAAGTCCTGCCGCAATATCGAGCGGAAGATCCAGCCGCTGCGCCGCCTTTTTCAAAACAGAACGCACTTTTATCAAGCTGTCCACCTCATTTCCAGTACATTTCTATGCCGCAGGCATGAAAACTTTCCTGCCCGGCATAGATTATCACGAGGTGATGACATGAAAAAGAAGGCTTTCTCCGAGTTTTTCGTCGTTTTATCGCTTGCCGCCTGCATTTTGGCGTTGATTCTCTTACCGAATATTTCCTCAAGCGCGACAGTTGACGGGCTGCATCTGTGTGCCAACACGCTGATACCCTCGCTGTTTCCGTTTTTCGTATGCGCAAATCTTGTGGCTGAACTTGGACTGGCATCAAAGCTGTCCGGTCTGTTCGCACCGCTCATGCATAAACTCTTCGGAATCGGCGGTGCAGGCTCTGCAGCGTTTGTCCTAGGCATGATCGGCGGTTATCCATCCGGCGCACAGATGTGCGCAACTCTCTATGAATCCGGCAGCATTTCAAAGCAGGACGCCGAACGGCTGGTGAAATTCTGCAACAATGCTGGGCCGGCATTTATTTTCGGCGTCATGGGTTCCGGCATTTTCGGATCTCTTCGATGCGGTATTCTTTTGTTTCTCTCTCAACTACTGTCTGCCCTTTTCATCGGTATTCTGCTGAAAAAGCGATCTTTCGATCTATCTTCCGAATGCATGGAGCAAACAAACGCAAAGGCCTTTCCGGAAGCCTTTACAGTTTCGGTAAAAAAGGCAGGACAAAGCATATTGCAGATCTGTATGTTTGTCACGGTCTTTTCCGTGATTTGTGCGTTTCTTTCCAAACTGTTCTCGCCTATCGTGCCGCAATCAGCTGCTCCGGTTCTTCGCGGCATGCTGGAGCTTTCCTCCGGTGCGCAGGCGCTGCAAAATGCCGCCCATCCCATGTGGCTGAAGCTTGCCATTGCCGCTTTTCTGCTGGCATTTTCCGGTCTGAGTGTGTATTCACAGACGGTAAGTATTCTGCTGCAGGCAGGGCTCAACACCGACGGAATTCTGACGTGGAAGCTGCTGCAGGGCATTTTTGCAGCAGTCTGTGTTTCGCTCCTTTGGCTTTGTTTTCCGTCAGCGCAGTCGGCGGCAGATTTCAGCACGGAAGCAGGCGCACGGAACATCGGAAGGACAGTTCTTTATTCTGCATCTGCTGCAATAATTTACACACTTTTCCTCAAATTGATATCTAGAAATCGGAAGCAGAACTATGTATAATGGTCACACGAGAGAAAGGATGGCGAGGTTATTTTGCTGTTTCGGAAAAAGATCGATCGGTACTGTACATACTGCGCACACGCAGGAAAAATAGATGGAGATGCCATGGTTTGTCAGTTTTGCGGCATCGTTCCGTCGTCTCACCATTGCAGACGCTTCCGTTATGATCCGCTCAAGCGCATTCCCGGCCGGCAGAAAACGCCTTCCGCAGAAAGTACAAAAGGGAAAGACTTTTCCCTGTAACAAATAGTCCTGCAGTCAGAGCGTTTCAGCAAGGAAATGCCGTTAAATCATGATAAACACCCGGTTTCCGAACCATCGGAAACCGGGTGTTTTCTTCTTATATGCTTCTATCGGATCCATTGCGGTTCAGAACGAAGCGGCTCGCCGATGGATGCATGCTGAAGGCCCATGCCATCCGGCATCTGAATCCTTACCGCATCGATTCCATCCAGCGCGCAAAGCGTTGACGTGATCGACCGAACTGCAAGAACGGCACGCTGACCGGATTCATCGACCTCCGCAAAATCATTGGAAAGAATGACCGTGCAGACGCCATCCTCAACAGATACATCCAGCAGCTGCGTGTTTTCGGGGATCGTACTGTAGTGTTTCTGATCATGCGGCCCTTTCAGAAGTGCCTGCATGGTCAGCTCCGGAAGCTGCTGCGGATCACCGCAAATGAAATAGCCGGTTTCTCTTGTAAGCCGACTTCCGCCATAAGCGAAATACAACGAAACGGAAACTTCCGGTACACCGGCCGAATTATCCTGCAGCAAAAATGAGTCCGTTCCGTATGTATTCTCCGTTCCACTGCCAACGATCCGGACGCTTTGTACCGAATCCAGCTGCAGCATGGTCAGAGTGATACAGGCATCTGCCAAAGTCCTTTCGGAATCGGTCAGCAGCGTATACTCGTCGCCCATCTCAATCGTCAGGAAACCGTTATCCGCAGAACACTGCGTATACGAAAGTCCGTTCAAAAAACTTGCCGATTCTGGCTGTCTGAACGCTTCTGAAAAGCAGCGCTGTATTGCCGCATCGACATCCGGCATGAAATCCTGTCCGGCAGCCGACCATCGAATCGCGCCTGCCGCATTGTCCTGCTCCTGAGAGAACCAGTACAGTCTGAATGCATCTGCATCAGCGGTTGTCTCTGGCTGTCGCACCGCGCATCCGCATATGCAGACTGCCAGCAGAATTGATGCAGTCAAAACCTTAATCCGCATCGTCAATCTCCTCTCCGACGCCGAGGAACGGGAAGACAACTGTGAAACAGGAGCCTTCGCCCTCTTTGGATTCTACGCTGATGGTACCGAAATTACGTTCCACCAGCTCCCGCACAATGGATAGTCCGAGCCCGGAACCGCCGGCCTGTCTGGATCTGGCTTTGTCCACACGGTAGAACCGCTCAAAGATATGATCCAAAGCATCCTTTGGGATTCCTACACCGGTGTCCCGAACCTCAAGGCGGACATCATCATCGCCGCCCTGCACGGCAACATGAACGCTGCCGCCGGGGTGATTGTACTTGATTGCGTTTTCCACAAGATTAAAAACGATCTGATATGCATCATCTTCAAAAGAAAGCATCGTGCACTCGCCGGAAACATTTGCCGTCAGCTCGACGCCGCTTCTGTCTGAGAGCGCAACCAGCATTCGGTATACCCGGGAAACCAGTTTTCCGAGATCCACGATGATATGCTCGGGCATGGTATCTTCAGAGCGGTTCAGCGTCAGCAGCTTCTGCGCCATTCTTGTCAGACGGTCAGATTCGCTGCCGATATCCGCAACAAATTCGCGCATGGTATCCGCATCCATAGCGTTCTGCAGGATGGAATCGGACAGCAGTTTTATAGAAGCCAGCGGTGTTTTCAGCTCGTGGGATGCATCTGAAATAAACTGTCTCTGCACCTGCTCGGACTGCTGAAGCCGATCCGTCAGCTTGTTAAACTCTGTTGCAAGTTTTGTATACTCATCGTAGCCGCGCATCTCGATCTTGTGATCGTATTCGCCTTCCCGAACCATGCGCATATTGCGCAGAACCTTGCGCATGCGCTGCGATCCGGTCCAGGTGAAAATGCCTGCAAAAATCAGAATTGCCGCAAGAAGAATCACAGAACCGCGCAGAATGTTGCGTTCCAGATTCTGAATGATAATCCCCTGCTCGGAATCATATTCCATCATGTAGACACAGCCGGCGACAGTATCACGCGTCATAACCGGAACTGCAGAAAAGCTCTGCAGAATCCCGTTTTCATACGTACAACGGAAAACATCTTTTCCGGATAGAGCCTGCACAATCTCGTCAAAAAGCACATACTTACCCTGCGCGTTCTGGTTTTGAAGCGAGTCATAGAGAATCTTTGCGTGCTGATCCGTCACAATCGTACGCGTAACATTCATATCGCCCAGCACGGAAATAATTTGATTCGCCGTTTCCGCCGTCAGCGATTCCGCCCCGGAAAACGAGGAGGAAACCACCTGAATCTTATCCTGCGCAGAGGTATACTTCGCGCTGAAAATTAGATTTCTCGTTGTTGTGGAAGAATAAAGGTTCAGAAAAAGAAGCGCAAAAGCCGTAATGATGGTATAGGCAATGGCGTTGCGGATCTGAGAACTGGAAGGAATCAGCCATCGTCTGTTTTCAGAACTTGAAATAATAGCCCACTCCCCACTTTGTCATGATATGTGCGGGATTGGCTGGATCATTTTCCAGCTTTTCCCGAAGTCTGCGAATGTGAACATCCACCGTGCGGATATCGCTGCTGCTGTCATAACCCCAAATGGCATTCAGAAGCGCTTCACGCGACCATACGCGGTTCGGATTTCGCATCAGAAGCTCCATGAGGTCAAATTCCTTGGCAGTCAGATCGACCGGTACACCGGATTTATAAGCATCGCGGGAATCCCGGTCAAGCAGAATCTGCTCGCACGAAAGCGTATTGGAAGGCTGTTCCTGCTTTGTCTGACTGCTGCGGCGAAGAAGTGCACGGATTCGGGCTTTCAGTTCCAAAATGTTGAAGGGCTTTGTCAGGTAATCATCCGCTCCGTGTTCAAAACCCAGCAGCTTGTCCATATCCTCGGTTTTTGCAGTTAACATAATAATTGGTACATTGGAGAACTCACGGATCTTCGTGCAGGCCTCCAGCCCATCCATCCGCGGCATCATCAGATCCAGAACGATCAGATCAACATTCTGACTGCCCGCAAGCTCCACAGCCTCCACGCCGTCGCAGCCGGTCACGACCTCATATCCTTCGTTCTCCAGATTAAAACGAATTCCCTTGACGAGCAGCTTTTCGTCATCGACAACCAATATTTTCATTGCAAATCCCCCACAGTAATGCTCTCGCGGATCTTTTCAAAGACACCTTCCCCGATTCCTTCCACGTCCATGATCTGCTCCGGTGCAGAAAAACGCCCGGCATTTTCTCTGTACTCCAATATCCGCTCCGCCAGCTTTTCTCCGATACCGGGCAGCGTCATCAATTCTTCCTTCGATGCGCAGTTCAGATCCACCTTATCCGTACGATCGGCATTGTCCGGAAACTCATCATTATCAGGTATGGCTTCCGGTAAAACTCTCGTCACAGACTCCTGCGGTGTCTGCGCGGAAGGTTCCTCAAATACGGGATGCTCCGCCGAAATGCTGATTTCATACGGGACTGTGTTCCTTCCGAGGAAAAAGGCAACTGCGAACACCGCGGTCAGCACCGCAGCCGGAACCACACTTTTCCATATGGATGCTCTCGACACAAAAGCACCTCCCACCAGCCAATCATTGACAGATGCAAGAATTCTGTTGTATTATATTGTAACACACTCATTGCCGTGCAGGCAATGGCGAACATAAGAATTCTGGTGAAGAAAACATGAAAAAAACAAGATGCCTTTCCATCTTTCTGATATTGATTCTATTGCTGCAATGCCTGATTTTGCCTATTCTGGCAGTTGAAGATGAGCTCATAGACGAAGGGCCGCAGCCACCCGATCCCGATTTCCATTTGGATGCAAAGTCTGTTCTGCTGATCGATCTGAATTCCGGCCGGACTGTCTATGAACAGGATCCGGATGAGATTGTCTATCCTGCCAGTCTTACAAAGATCATGACCTGCCTGCTTGCGTTGGAAAACGGTAATCTTTCCGATGTTCTAACCTTCAACGAATCGATCTATAACGGCATGGATGAGGACAGCAGCTCGGCCGGTTTGATGGCAGGCGAACAGATGACGCTGGAAAACGTGCTTTACTGCATGATGATCGTTTCTGCAAACGAAGCCTGCAATGCCGTTGCAGAGTATGTTTCCGGCTCTACGGCTGATTTCATTCGCTTGATGAACGAGCGTGCCTATGAGCTCGGCTGCACCAATACCCATTTTGCAAATACCAACGGACTGCATGACGAGCGGCATTACACGACCGCGCGGGATCTTGCCATTATCACGCAGGCCGCGCTCAAAAGCGAGACCTTTAAGAAGATCACGAATACTGCCGAATATGTGATTCCGGCTACGAATCTTGCCCCGGAGCGCAGACTGAAAACCACCAACCAGCTGATTCTGAAATCCAGCAGCAACCCCTACTATTACTCCAAGGCCGTCGGTGTAAAGACCGGTTATACCGGTGCAGCCGGCCGATGCATTATCACGACCGCAAAGGCTGAGGGCATGAGCTTCCTTGCCGTTATCTGCGGCGCGAAGACAACAATCCTGCCGGACGGCGGTCTGATCATGGAAAACTTCCCGGATGCCATGATGCTGCTGGACTATGCTTTTGACGGCTATTCTCAAGTCACGGCGCTTTCCACTCTGTATCCCGTAGCACAGGTTGCAGTCACAAACTCTGCCGGTGCGGAGGCTGTTGCCGTTGCTCCGTCAAGAGATATCAAGCTCCTCATGCCAAACTGCTACAACGAGGACGAATTGAAAACCGAGATCAAGCTGGACAATCAGACGGCAGAAGCGCCGATCCATGCCGGTGACAAGCTCGGCGTGGTCAACATCAGCTTTCAGGGCCAGGTTCTGGAAACTGCTGATCTGATCGCCATCGCCGATGTTGCGCGCTCCGAAATTTCCGCTGTCGGCAATTCGACCTCGGCTTATATTCAGCAGAACTGGTGGAAATGGATCGTTATTCTGATCATAATCGCCATTGTGCTGATTGTCATTCTTTTGGTTTACCGACGCATTCAGATTGAAAAAGCACGCCGTCGCAGACTGCATGAGCGCCGGAGAGCTTTGGAAGAACGCATGCGCCAGTACCATGACGATCTGTGATGAAAGGACGCCTGTATGCTGAACTGGGAAGATCTTGAATCTGCGTGCATGCGCTGCACGGCATGCCCTCTTTGTCAGACCAGAACGAATGTAGTGTTCGGCGTCGGCCCGAAGGATGCGGAAGTTCTGTTCATCGGTGAAGGGCCCGGTGAGCAGGAGGATCTGAAGGGCGAACCTTTTGTCGGCCCTGCAGGCCGTTTGCTGGATGATATGCTTTCCATCATTGATCTGAGCCGAAACAACTGTTACATTGCGAATATTGTCAAATGCCGTCCGCCGCAGAACCGCGATCCCCTGCAGACCGAGCAGGATGCGTGCATTCCCTTTCTGCGGGCGCAGACAAAGCTGATCCGTCCGAAAATCATCGTCTGCCTCGGCCGAATTGCAGCTATGAAGCTGATCCGCGAGGACTTTAAGATCACCCGTGATCACGGTCAATGGACAGAAAAAGGCGGCATCTGGTTTACCGCGATCTATCATCCGTCGGCGCTGCTGCGTGACGAAAGCAAACGCCCGGAAACCTTCCGCGATCTCAAATCCATTCAGGCAAAGGTTCTGGATCTTTGCACGCATACTGTATAAATCAGCATTTTGTTCATCTCCGGTGTACCGAGAAGGCTTCCGAATCTGAGGAATGCCCGGTGCACCGGAGTCTTGATTTGCGAACGCATGAAAATATCTTTATTGCATTTTTTCAGAAAATAGCATAAAATAAGTAGGTATATACCAAAGGAGGCGAAGCATTTGGCAGAGCTGAAACTCATTTCGCCGCTTCTGTCCAACATGGAGGTCGAAGACTGTATTTCCAGCCACGCCGGGACCTCTGTCTATATCGTCAGAAGCACAAAAACAAAGCAGACCTACGTTCTGAAGCATATCTGCGTGCCGGAATCTCAGAAGCAGGTCGATGCGCTGATGTTTACCGGTGCTGCTTCCACACCGGAGGAAGCACAAAAATATTATGAGCAGGTCGTTTCGGATTATCAGATAGAACTGGAGCAGTTGGAATCGCTTTCCTCCAGTCAGAATCTTGCCTGCTTCCGCAGCTATCAGATCATGCCGAAGGAAGACGGCGTCGGATATGAACTGTATCTGCTCTGTGAGCAGTATAAGACCCTGCCGGAATACCTGCAGGAAAACGCCATGACCCAGCTTTGCGCGGTCAATCTCGGTATGGATCTTTGCAGCGCGCTGTCGGATCTGCGGCAGGCAGATATGATTCATCGGGATGTGAAGCCCAGTAATATCTATCTGAGCAGTCAGGGTCATTTTGTTCTGGGCGATCTTGGCATTGCACCGATCAAGGATCTGAAATACTGCTCCATGCCGGAATCCATGCTCAGTTCCTATTCCGCTCCGGAACTGTTCAGTCTTGTCGGAACGATCCATCCGACCACCGATATCTATTCCGTCGGTCTGATTCTATATCGAATCTTCAACGGCAATCACGGCCCGTTTGAAGATGAACAGACCTCTGCAAAAGCCGCAGACAAGCGCCGTGTCACGGGCGAGGCGCTTCCCGCCCCGATGTACGCGGACTATGAGATGAGCGAGATCATTCTCAAGGCCTGCGCCTTCAAGCCGGAAGATCGTTATCAGACGCCGGATGAACTGAAAGAGGCGCTGGTCGAATATATGAAGCGCAACGAGGCAACTGACACGCTGATTGTTCCGCCGATCGCCGGTGAGCTGGAAGTTATTGATCCGACGCTGGAAGAAGAAGTCGAACCCGTACAGTTTGCAGATACAGAGCAGATGCCGGAGGACTTTAAGCAGAACTTCTCCCCCGATACGCAGATGCTCAACTCCATCATCGATTCCGTTCACAAGGAAATGGAGGGTGAGCCGCTCACGAACTCTTTGGAGCCGGATGACGATGTGGACGATCTTCCCACCGGCTCTTCAACAAATAACCGCAAACGCCGCAGACGCAGCAAGTGGATCGTACCGCTGGTATGCATCGTGCTTCTTGCTTCCGCAATCTTAGGGCTTATCTACTACTATGTCATCGCTCCTTCCACCATCCATGTGGATTCCATCACCATTTTGGACAAGGGTACGGATTATATTACAGTCCGCGTTGCATCCGGCGAAAAAGATGGCAGTTTCGGTGTTATCTGCACGGATACCTACGGAAACGCCATGCGTCAGAGCTTTATTTCCGGTACTGACAACACTTTCACTTCCCTCATTCCGGGTGCCCAGTACACCTTTACCGTCGAACCCGGCAACAACGAAAAGCTGACCGGTTCTTACACCGCCGCCGCATCTACCGTCTCTCAGACGGAAATCCTGAGCTTTACCGCATCCACGGTTTCCGTCACGCAGTGTGAGCTGAATCTGATCGTTCTGGAAGGCCCGGATCCCGGCATCTGGAGCGTCAGCTACGAAGCAGACGGCATCCCCGCAAAGACCGCAACCTTTGAAGGTCATTCCACCGTCATTGCGAATCTGCAGTCCAATGCAGACTATACCTTTACCCTTCTCGAACCGGAAGGCACCAAGTTGACCGGCGAGACCCAAACGACATTCTCTACCGTTCCGATGGTGGACATTGAATCTGTAAATGTCGCACTCTCCAGCAGCAAGGCGATTCTTTCCTGGACTGCGGTGGGCGATATGCCGGAAATGTGGACAGTTACCGTTTCCGGGCCTGATGGCTACAGCGACACGCAGGTCGTTTCCGCAACCACAATCACGCTGGAAGATCTCTCCGCAGGCAAGGACTATGAGGTCGTGATCTCCACGCCTACCATGCTCCAAGATGTGTCCGTTGCAGTCACGCCCACCGTTCTGCAGATGACCGGTTTCCTTGCAGAAACCGATTCAGATACCAACGATGTCCTTTTGAGCTGGGAAACGCAGTCCGAGGCACCCGAATCCGAGCAGTGGCTGATCAAATGGAAGCCGACCGATTTCGATTCCGAAGGAACGTCCGGCGAACAGACTCTGGATGTTTCCGGCGACAATTCGCTCCGGATTCCCTTCCTGAATTTTGTTCCCGGGCTGACCTATGAGTTCTCCATCGGATTTGCATCTGAAGAAACGATTGAAGGAACAACGACTGCATCGGCAGTCATTCCCACTACAGATAAATACGCCGCACACGGCATGAAGTCTGCATATCTCGGTCTGTTCCTGCGCCCGAACAAGGAAGATTTCCATGTAAACGATCTGCGCTATAACCGCGCCTCCTTTGCAAAGAGTGAAGCCATTGCATTCGCGCTTCAGCCGATTCAGGAAATTGACGATAAGAGCGAAGAGATGTCTGTCATTCTGATGATTCGGGAAGAAAACGGTAAACTTGTCGATTTTGAAAAGCTCTCCGGCTCGTACGACTGGGCAAATATGTGGGAAAAGAATCTGTTTATCGGTTCCTTCCCGCGTACGCCGCAGCAGGACGGAAAGTATGTCATGGAGATCTACTTCAACAACCGCTATGTTACCAAGGCATCTTTTGAAATCAAAAAGTAAAAAGATACATAAAACCCGGGCACCATGATCGGTGCCCGGGTTTTCATATTATTTGCACTTACTGCGGCATACCGCCGGCCTGCTCGATCTTGCGAAGTGTATCTTCCCGCATTGCAGCGCGCAACTTTGTCAGATACTCGGAGTACTGCACCTGCTGCTCGGCATAGGTCAGATTAAGCTGATACTCGTTGGGTGCCCAGGTAGAAATATCAGATTCATTGTGCTGAATGACCGCTTCCAGCTTATCGATGCACTTATAGAGCATTGCCTCCGGGCTCTTCAGCGCATTCATTTCTTCATACAGTTCTGCCATTTCCGCCGCATAAGGCTGCGGCAGGCTCTTTACCCATGCAGACAGAGCCTCGTCCTCTTTTGTCTCGTCCCCGGCTGTTTTCAGGAAAGACGGAATATCACCGGTAAAGCATTCACCGAGATCATGGATCAGGCACATACGAATGACTTTATCGATATCGACATCCGGGAACTCATCCTTCATCCAGAATGCCATCAGCGCCATGCGCCAGCTATGCTCCGCCACATCCTCCCGGCGCCCGCCGGATGTATAACAATGTCTGGTTTCATCCTTCAGCCGCTCCGCGATATGAAGCGCATCAAGCAGTGCCTGAACCTCCATCTTTTCTCCTCCTTATAGCGTGATCTCAATTGCTTCCCGGATATTGCGTACGCGGATCAGCTCCATTCCTGCAGGTGCAGGAATGTTCTGCGTTCCGTGGCGCGGAATCAAGCATTTGGTAAAACCGAGTCTTGCAGCTTCGCTCAACCGCTGCTGCAGCGCGTTCACAGACCGGACCTCACCCGTCAGGCCCACTTCACCGATGGCTGTCATGGACGCGTCCACGGGCTTATCCCGGAAGCTGGATGCCGCAGCAAGGACAAAGGCCAGATCAGCCGCCGGTTCATCCAGCTGCAGACCGCCGATGACATTGACATAGGCATCGCAAAGACCAATATTGAGTCCGCCGCGCTTTTCCGCCACCGCCAGCAGCAGATTCACCCGGTTAAAATCGAAGCCGTCCGAAGTTCTGCGCGGTACATTGAAGCTCGTCCTCGCCACAAGCACCTGAATTTCCGCCAAAACCGGTCTGGTCCCCTCCATCGCGCAGGCCACGCAGGTGCCGGGAGCGCCCAAAGGACGACCGGCCAGCAGCATTTCTGACGGATTTGGAACCTCGCGCAGTCCGCTGTCTGCCATCTCGAAAACACCGATCTCATTGGTAGAGCCGAAGCGGTTCTTTGCCGCCCGGAGGATCCGGTAGGAGCTTGCCTGCTCGCCTTCAAAATAAAGCACACAGTCAACCATATGCTCCAACACTTTCGGGCCGGCAATCGCGCCTTCCTTGTTAACATGTCCAACCACAAAAACCGTCGTTCCGCTTCCCTTGGCCAGCTGCATCAGCCGCATGGTACAGTCCTTGACCTGCGACACAGAACCGGGTGAGGAAGCATTATCCGGGTGATACAGCGTCTGAATGGAGTCTGCGATCAGAATATCCGGCTGAAGGGCATCGACCGCTTCAAAAATACCGGACAGATCCGTTTCGGAAAGCAGGTACAGATTGTCGCTGGCAACCTGCAGACGCTCTGCGCGCATCTTAATCTGACGCTCCGATTCCTCGCCGGAAACATAGAGGATTTTCAGACTGCTGCCCAAAAATGCACAGATCTGCAGCAGCAGCGTGGACTTGCCGATACCGGGCGCACCGCCGACCAGCACCAAAGAACCACGCACGCCTCCGCCGCCAAGCACCCGGTCAAGCTCGGAAAGTCCGGTGGAAAAACGGATCTCGGTATCCGTTTCCACCTCAGACAGCTTCTTCGGTGCAGGCCTTGCGCCGCCGATTTTAGCGGAAGACTTTGCGGCAGGACTCTGCCGATCCTCAAATTCAACCAATGCATTCCATGCACCGCAGGCGGGGCACTGTCCCTGCCATCTCGGTGTTTCATTTCCGCATTGATTGCAGACAAACACAGTTTTAGACTTCATTTATTTCCCTTTCCTGCGCAAGATATCGGTTTACCGATATGCAAAGCGCACAGGCAATCCTCTTTTGATATTCGGTATTACAGAGCTTTTTTTCCTCCGCCGGATTCGAGAGGAATCCGCATTCAACAAGAATGGCCGGGCACTTGACATGCTCCATCAGATAGACGGATGATGACGGCTTGCATTCGCGCCGGTTTCCTTTATCCAGACACTCACGAAGAAGCTGCTGCGTCTGCGCCGCCCATCGGTCGCTGGTATCTGTGGACGCATAAAACACCTGCGCTCCATCATATTTTGACTGCTCGAAAAAATTCTGATGAATGCTGATCAGCACAGCGTTGGGTGTTTCATTGACCAGTTTCACCCGGTTTTTGAGATCAGAAACCTTCTTTTCCGCAATCGTGCCGCAGCCCTCGGAATAGACCGCAATGTCCTGCTCGCGGATCATTGAAACTTGCACCCCGCACATAGTGAGCAAATCCCTCAGCTGCAGGGAGATTTCAAGATTCAGTTCCGCTTCGCAGGAACCCGACACCCCCGTCGCGCCGCCGTCCTCCCCGCCGTGACCGGGATCGATCACAACGCAGGTCGCTTCCGTGCTCTGACCGGAGGCGGTCACATCCGACCGACTGAAAAAAGCTGCATAGATGCCAAGATATATCGCACAGACCGACAGCATAACAGCCAGTATCCGTGCCGATTTCTTCTCCATAAGATCACCTCAAGGTAATCTATGAAGAGCAAGTTCAGTATAGCATGGTTTTTTTCATTTGAAAAGAGAAAAGGCAGGGTGTTACCCCTGCCTTTCACACACTTTAATTCAGAATCGCCTTGTGGAAAATCTTCTTGCCTTTCTTGATTTTGATGCCATTCTTGAGCTGTTCAGCCGTGAAAACAGCGTCGATGGTCGTGATCTTTTCGTCGTCAACGCTGACGCCGCCCTGCTGGATCAGGCGTCTGCCTTCACCGTTGGAAGCGATCAGTCCGCAGGCAGTCATCAAGGGCAGAATGGCGATCTTACCGTCTTCCAGCTGTTCAGCAGTCAGCTCCGTGGTGGGCATATTGCTGTCATCGCTGCCGGCGCCGAACAGAGCCTTGGCTGCATCCTGTGCCTTGTTTGCTTCTTCCTCACCGTGGACGAGCTTGGTCAGTTCGTAAGCCAGGATTTCCTTGGCCTTGTTGAGTTGGCTGCCTTCCCACTTATCCATGGCATCGATTTCTTCCAGCGGCAGGAAGGTCAGCATACGGATGCACTTGAGAACATCCTGATCGCCGACATTGCGCCAGTACTGGTAGAATTCGAAGGGCGATGTCTTGTTGGGATCGAGCCAGACTGCTCCGTTGGCGGTCTTGCCCATCTTCTTGCCCTCGCTGTTCATGAGCAGCGTGATGGTCATGGCATGGGCATCCTTGCCGAGCTTCTTGCGGATCAGTTCCGTGCCGCCCAGCATGTTCGACCACTGATCGTCACCGCCGAACTGCATGTTGCAGCCGTAGTGCTGGAACAGATAGTAGAAGTCATAGGACTGCATGATCATGTAGTTGAATTCGAGGAAGGAAAGGCCCTTCTCCATTCTCTGCTTGTAGCACTCGGCGCGCAGCATATTGTTGACGGAGAAGCAGGCACCGACATCACGCAGCACATCAATATAATTGAGCTTCATCAGCCAGTCAGCATTGTTGACCATGATGGCCTTATCCGGGCCGAATTCAATGAAGCGCTCCATCTGCTTCTTGAAGCACTCGCAGTTATGCTGAATGGTTTCCACCGTCATCATTTTGCGCATATCGGTACGGCCGGAGGGGTCGCCGATCATGCCGGTGCCGCCGCCAACCAGAACGACCGGCTTATTGCCCGCCATCTGCAGTCTCTTCATCAGGCAGAGTGCCATGAAGTGGCCGACATGAAGGCTGTCAGCCGTCGGGTCGAAACCGATGTAGAAGGTTGCCTTGCCGTTGTTGACCATTTCCCGGATCTCGGGCTCGTTCGTGACCTGCGCGATCAGGCCTCTGGCCTGAAGTTCCTCATAAATTCCCATTTTCTTCTCCTTCTATGCAATAAATATAAATTACAAAAATAAAGCCCCCCGTCCTTTCGGACAGAGGGCGAATCAACGCGGTACCACCTCTGGTTCACCTGATATATAGATCAGGCCTCAAAACGCTGTATCGGGCGAACCCGGCACTCCTACTTTCTTTCAGAGAGCTGCTCCGGGATGTATTCGGCTGCGTCCGTCTGTTTCCTCGCACCGACCGGAAACTCTCTGAAAACGACTGACAGCGTACTTCTTCCCATCCACACATTATCAATATTCAATCGTGATTATACCTTTTGCTTCTGTCCTTGTCAAGCGCGGAGCGACAGCATCTCTTCTGCGCTTCGTCTGGTGTTCTCCGTAATAACAGCGCCGCCGATCAGTCTTGAAAGTTCATCCGTTCTACCCGCACAGTCAAGCGGAAGCACAGAGGTGAATGTTCTTCCCTGCCGTTCCTGCTTGGAAACCTGCAAGTGCGTATCTGCCATGGCAGCGATCTGCGGCAGATGCGTCACGCAGAGCACCTGCTTCTGTCGAGCAAGTTTTGAAAGCTTTACGGCAACCTTCTGCGCCGCGCGTCCGCTGACGCCTGCATCCACTTCATCGAAGATCAGCGTTGGGATTTCATCCTGCTCGGCCAGCACATTCTTCATTGCAAGCATAATGCGTGCCAGTTCACCGCCGGATGCAACCTTCGCCATGGGCTTAAGACTTTCACCCTTGTTGGCAGACATCAGGAACCGGACTTCATCCATGCCGCTTCCGGCAGGCTCCTGCTCAGAAAACTGGCAAAGGAATTGAATTCCCGGCATATCGAGTTCCGCAAGCTCGCTGCGGATACGCTTTTCCAGTTCCTGCGCCGCTGCCTGTCTGGCTTTACGGAGAATAAGCCCCGCTTCTTTCAGTTCTTTTTGCAAAGCCTCCAGCTTTTTCTGAAGTGCTTCCACGCGATCCGATGAGAAGGCAATCTCGTCCAACTCATTTCTTGCTTTTTTCAAAAAAGCAAGGATTTCTTCCACGCTGCCGCCGTATTTGCGCTTCAGCTTGTGGATCACATCCAGCCGCTCTTCAATTTCTTCCAGTTCTTCCGGCGAATACTCCAGCTCCGCCTTCAGATCGCGCAGCTCCTCCGCGGCATCCTGCACCCGATACATCAGGTCAGAAACCGTCTGATATGCAGAAAGGATGGAATCGCTGACGGTTCTGACTTTGGACAGCGCATGCTCAGCCTCGGAAAGAAGACCCGCCGCGCCATCGGCGGATTCATCGCCGTAAAGGGCACTTACCGCACAGTCAAGAGAGTCGGTCAGTTTTTCCGCGTTCTGCAGAAGCTTTCTGCGCGAATCCAGCTGCTCCTCTTCTCCAGCTTCCAACTCTGCCTTCTCGATCTCCGCAATCTGATATTCCAGCGTTTCGACCTTTCGCAGCTTTTCCGCCTCATCCATCGTCAGCCTGCGGATCTGCGAAAGCACATCCTGCGTTTTTTCATAGATCTCGGAATATGCGGAAAACTCCGCTTCATCGTGCGCAAATGCGTCGAGATAAACAAGGTGCGTTGCTTCGTCAAATAGCTGCTGAGAATCATGCTGCCCGTGAATACCGATCAGAGAAAGCCCAAGCTTTCGCAGAAGCGCAACTGTGACGGGTCTGCCGTTCACGCGGCAGTTGTTTTTTCCGTCTGCAAGAATCTCCCTTTGAATGAGCAGTTCTTCCGGATCAAACGGAACACCGTTCTCCGCAAACCATGGCAGCTCTCTTACGCCGGAAAAAACAGCGCTGACGAATGCCTTCTCTGCACCGGTGCGAATCATATCGCGGGAGGTGCGCTCACCCAGAATGGCGGAGATTGCATCGATCACTATGGATTTGCCTGCTCCGGTCTCACCGGTCAGGACATTGAATCCGGAATCAAACATGATTTCCGCCTGCTCGATAACGGCAATGTTTTCTATGTGCAGTACATTCAGCATGTACCCTCACCCTCCATCAATGGATGATCTCTTTGATCTCCGCACAGATGCTCGCTGCAGCCTGCGCATCGCGCACCACAACAAAGCAGGTATCATCACCGGCAAGCGTACCGATAACCTCTGGATAGTTGACCTTATCCAATGCCGCACAGGCAGCGGACGCAAGGCCCGGCATTGTCTTAATGACGATCATATTCTGCGCATAGTCGAGGCTTGTCACGCACTGCTTGAAAATCAGATTCAGCTTTGCATTAAAGGCATGCTCAACCGGCTTGACAGAAGCGCGGTAACGGTAGTTTCCCGAAGAAGATAGTTCCTTAATGATATGAAGCTGTTTGATATCGCGAGAAATCGTTGCCTGCGTAGTCTGAATGCCCTTCTGGTCAAGCAAAGTCAGAAGCTGCTCCTGCGTTTCAACATCCTGCTGCTCTATCAAAGACAAAATCAATTCCTGTCGATTGTTCTTCATCGTGTTACCTCTGTCTGCTGATAAATTTTCTGTTTACAATCTCGAAAAAGCTTGTATTCTTCAGCCTGACAAGCTGGGTTACCTGCTCGGAATTCTTCGCCGTCACAACATCGCCGGAACTGAGCCGGAAGGAACGGCCTCCGTCAACGGATAAAAATGCATTGTTGCGGCTGACTTTTCCGAGCTTCGCCGTGATCACGCGCTTCGGGCCGACAACGATGCTTTTTGCAAGCATCGCGTGTGCACAAATCGGCGTAATCAGGAGATTTCTCGCCGAAGGCTCAATGATCGGACCGCCTGCGGACATGGAATATGCGGTTGAACCGGTCGGTGTGCACAGAATCACGCCGTCTCCGGAGAAACTGGTGGCTTCCACGCCGTCGCAGCAGATGGTGATCTGCACAACGCGTGCGATAGCTCCCTTGGTGATCACCGCATCATTCAGCGCTGTTTCATGGAACAGCTCCTGCTGTGCATTACGAACGGTGACATCGATCATGCTCCGGGGCTCAATTTCATAATCACCTGCAGGAATCTTTCGCAGGAGATCCAGTTCGCTCGCTTCCAGTTCTGCAATAAAGCCCAACGTACCGATATTGACGCCAAGCACCGGAATGTTATGAGCCGTGGCAATTTTGGAGGCATGCAGAATGGTGCCGTCACCGCCGAAGCAGATCAGCATATCCGCATCGCGCATCTCCTTGTCCAGATCCTGAAAAGAAATATTGGACGGAATCTCAAAATCCCGGTCTACATCGAACGGAAGGCAAAGCACCGTTTCAGTGCCGCTCTGTCTTAATATTTCCTGCGCCTGCAGGGCAGTCCGGAACTGTTTATCCCGGTACGGATTTGGTGTCAGGACAATTTTCATAGTTCTCATCCTTTCAGCGCCGAATGCGCCTGTTCAACCAGCTGCTCCACATCCGGGTACGCGCTTTCGCCCGGCTCCATGGACAAATGGCCAAGGAATTCGATATTTCCTTCGGGGCCCTTGACGGGAGAAAAAGTAAGATTTCTGATGGTAAACTGCAGCTCATCCGCCAGCGCGATGAAATTCCGGAGTACTTCCTTGTGTACCTCCGGATCCCGCACAACGCCCTTCTTGCCGACTTTATCCTTTCCGGCTTCAAACTGCGGCTTGATCAGGCAAAGCACCTGACCCGTGGGTTTGAGCAGCTTCTGAATGGCCGGAAGGACAATCTTCAGGGAGATGAAGGACACATCCACAACGGAAAGATCCAGTGCTTCTCCCAGATCCTCCGGCGTGACATAACGGATGTTTGTCCGCTCCATCACAACGACCCGAGGATCATTTCGAATCTTCCATGCCAGCTGACCGTACCCGACATCGATTGCAAATACCTTTTTCGCACCCTGCTGCAGAAGACAGTCTGTAAAACCGCCAGTAGAAGCGCCGGAATCGGAACAGACAAAGCCGGAGGGATCAACACCGAAATCGCGAAGTGCCTTCTCGAGCTTCAGTCCGCCGCGGCTGACGTAGGGGCAGGCCGCACCGCGTACCTCGATCTGCGCTTCAAGATCCACATCCATACCCGACTTATCCGCCTTCTGCCCATTTACATATACATCACCGGCCATGATAACCGCCTGCGCCTTCGCGCGTGACTCCTGCAATCCTCGGCTTACCAGCAGCACATCCAGCCTTTCCTTATTTTTCATTCTGCAGAACCTCCTGCATTTCCCCAAGTATTCCGGGAGCGTCCAGTCTGCATCCGTGCAGCAGCTTTCCGACACTTCCGTGGGTAACAAATCCGCGTCCGAGATTGACCTTGCGGCAGCTTGCCGAAATGCGGTTCGCTGCAAGCTTTGAGAAAATCTCATCGGCAAGGCATCCTCGGTCGGAGCATTCCTCCGCAATCAAAATCCTGCGGGTTTTCCGAACAGATTCAAAAATATCTGCACAGTCCAGCGGTGCAATCCGGCCAAGCTTCAGTACTTCCGCTGAAATACCGAGCCCCGCCGCTTCTTCGGCAGCCTCCAGAACAGCATTGCACTGCGTTCCATAACAAACAACCGTCAGATCCGAGCCGGATCTCAGCAAAGTTTTTTCTTCGACCGCCTGAAAACTTCCTTCCGCGCCGCGCGGATAGCGGATGGCCACAGGGCCCTTCACTTCAAAAAGCGCCTTTTGGAGCATCTGCCGAAGCTCCGCAAAGTTTGACGGGCAGAAAACCGTCATGCCGGGAATCTGCCGAAGAAAACCTACATCAAACATGCCGTGATGCGTTTCTCCGTCTGCGCCGACCAGTCCCGCACGGTCTACCGCAAAGACAACATGCAGCTGCTGCAGCGCAATATCATGCAGCAGCTGGTCAAATCCGCGCTGCAAAAAAGTAGAATAAATCGCCAGCACCGGCAGCATCCCCTGCTTTGCAAGGCCTGCCGCCATAGATACTGCATGCTCCTCCGCGATTCCGACATCGAAAAATCGCTCCGGATAGGTCTGCGCAAAGCCGTTCAGTCCGGCTCCGTGCTGCATGGCTGCCGTCAGCACACAGATGCGCGAATCAGACTTTGCAAACTCGCAGAGCGTCTGCCCGAACACAGCGGAAAAGTCGACCGCTGCCCGATCTGTTACAATTCCGGTTTCAGGATCAAACACACCGACGCCGTGATAATCCGACGGATTATTTTCAGACGGCGCATAGCCCTTGCCTTTTTGCGTGATCACATGAACAAGTACCGGTTCATGCAGAGCCGTTGCCGCGCGAAGCACGGATGCGATCATCTGTGAATCATGCCCGTCTACGGGTCCGAGATAGGTAAAGCCAAGGTTTTCAAAGATCGTCGTTCCGAGCAGGATCTGCCGGAATCTTGCCTTCAGCCGGTGCGTGATGCTGTAAAGCGCACGCCCGAGTTTTGTTTTGCCGGTCGCCGCACGGTAGCGAAGCTTAAATTCAAGATAGTCGGGATTCAGCCGTGCCTTTTTCAGATACCTTGCAATCGCACCCACATTCGGTGTGATGGACATTCCGTTGTCATTGAGAATCACGATCATGGGCTCACGGCTGGCACCGACGTTATTCAGTCCTTCATATGCAAGACCGCCGGTCAATGCGCCGTCACCGAGCAAAGCGATGACCTGATAATCGTCTCCCGCCAGCGTTCTCGCTTTCGCCATGCCGTATGCAGCCGAAACCGCATTGGACGCATGCCCCGCAATAAAAGCATCGTGTACAGATTCGCAGGGCTTCGGAAATCCGGAAAGACCGCCAAGCTGACGCAGGGTGTCAAACTGTTCCATTCTGCCGGTCAGGATCTTATGTACATAGCATTGATGACCGACATCAAAAACAAGTCGGTCACGTGAGGTGTCAAACACCTTCTGTATAGCAACCGTCAGCTCAACAATACCGAGGTTCGAGGCAAGATGCCCGCCGGTCCGGCTGACGTTTTGAACAAGAAACGAGCGGATCTCCTCGCAGAGGATCTTCTCCTGCTGTGCATCCAATTGCAGCAGATCGTCTCTTGATTTGATTGTTTCCAGGATCATACGCACTCCGTAAACGCATTATTTGCGTTTTTTTCTATGAAACATTGTTCTGAAAAAACACAGAACCTTTGCTGCAGACCGGACAACTTCCGTTGAAAAACCAAGCCCGAAGGTTTTTCCGAAGGCCTTTCCGCCGACAGTCAATCCGGCAACCAGCGCAGAAAAGATCAGATTCATCCAAAGTTCCGAGCCGGTCTTTCTTGTCATCAAAACTCTTGCTGCGATCACCGCAGAGGCAGAGCCGGATATGACGCCGCACACATCGCCGATGACATCGTTACAAAAAGAAGAAACCCGGTTTGCATTGCGCAGAAGCATCAATGCATCCTGCGCCTCC
>JAEDIZ010000005.1 GCA_016296635.1 Oscillospiraceae bacterium | reverse complement strand
CCATCAAGATCATCGGCGACCATACCGACAAGTACGTTCAGGCTTACTTCCAGTACGACTCCAAGAAGACCGGCGGCGTCACCATTTCCCACCTTCGTTTCGGTGACAAGCCCATCAAGAGCCCGTACTACATCAACAAGGCTGACTTCGTTGCCTGCCACAACCCGTCCTACATCACCAAGGGCTTCCCGATTGTCCGCGACGTCAAGAAGGGCGGCGTGTTCATGATCAACTGCCAGTGGACGGCTGAAGAGCTGGCTCACCATCTGGATGCTACTTCCAAGCGTTACATTGCTAAGAACGACATTCAGCTTTACACCATCAACGCTATCGACCTTGCTCAGTCCATCGGCATGGGCAAGCGTACCAACACCATCCTGCAGTCCGCATTCTTCACGCTGGCTAAGGTTCTTCCGCAGGAAGATGCCATCAACTACATGAAGGAAAAGGCAACCGCTTCCTATGCAAAGAAGGGCATGGACATCGTTGAAATGAACCACAAGGCAATCGACGCCGGCGCTTCCGCATTTGTGAAGATCGATGTTCCCGCTGATTGGGCAAACGCTGTGGACGCAGCAGAAGATGTTACCCTGGAAGGCAAGGCAGAACTTGTCAAGCAGGTCAAGAACATTCTGTTCCCGATCGACAAGATGGACGGCGATTCCCTCCCTGTTTCTGCATTCGTGGATTATGTGGACGGCCAGTTCGAACTGGGCGCTGCTGCTTACGAAAAGCGCGGTGTAGCAGTTGCAGTTCCCGAATGGGACGCAAGCAAGTGCATCCAGTGTAACTCCTGCGCATTTGTCTGCCCGCACGCTACCATCCGTCCGTTCGCAATGACCGAAGAAGAAGCAAAGAATGCTCCCGCTTCTGCAAAGATCGTTCCCGTCAAGGCCGGCAAGGGCAAGGGTGTTTACCAGTTCACCATGGCTATCTCCCCGTTGGACTGCATGGGCTGCGGCGTCTGCGTCAGCGTCTGCCCGGACAAGGTTCAGGCTATCAAGATGGTCTCTCAGGAATCCCAGCTCGATCAGCAGGAAGTTTTCAACTACTGCGTCGCAAAGGTTTCCGACAAGAAGGAACTGCAGGATGCTTCCGTCAAGGGCAGCCAGTTCCGCAAGCCGCTGCTTGAGTTCTCCGGTTCCTGCGCAGGCTGTGCTGAAACCAGCTACGGCCGCCTCGTTACACAGCTCTTCGGCGATAAGATGTACATCTCCAACGCTACCGGTTGTTCCTCCATCTGGGGCGGCCCGGGCGCTACCTCTCCCTACTGCGTCAACGAAGAAGGTAAGGGCCCCGCATGGTGCAATTCCCTGTTCGAAGACAACGCAGAACATGGCTTCGGTATGTATCTCGGCCAGAAGGCTATTCGCGACAGCCTGATCGCAAAGGTCAAGGAAGTCATGGAATCTACTACCTGCGACGAGCGCAAGGCTGTTTGCCAGAAGTATCTCGACACGCTGAATGATCTCGATGCCAACACCGAAGCTACCAAGGCTCTGGTTGCAAACCTCGAGGCAAACGTCTGCTGCGATACCGTCAAGGATATCCTCTCCAAGAAGGAATACCTCTCCAAGAAGTCCGTTTGGATCTTCGGCGGCGACGGCTGGGCATATGATATCGGCTTCGGCGGCGTTGACCATGTCCTCGCTTCCGGTGAAGATGTTAACGTATTCGTCTTCGATACCGAAGTTTACTCCAACACCGGCGGACAGGCGTCTAAGGCTTCCAACATCGGTCAGGTTGCACAGTTTGCAGCTGCCGGTAAGGAAATCAAGTCCAAGAGCCTCGCTGAGATCGCAATGAGCTACGGCTATGTCTACGTTGCTCAGGTCGCTATGGGCGCCAACATGGCTCAGACCCTGAAGGCAATTCAAGAAGCTGAAGCTTATCACGGCCCGTCCCTCATCATCGGCTACGCACCCTGCGAGATGCACTCCATCAAGGGCGGCATGGCTAACTGCCAGGTCGAAATGAAGAAGGCTGTTGACTGCGGTTACTGGAATATGTTCCGCTTCAACCCGGCTGCTGACGGAAAGAAGTTCACGCTTGACTCCAAGGCTCCGGCTGACGGCTATCAAGCATTCCTGATGAACGAAGCTCGTTACAGCAGACTGACCCGTGAGTTCCCGGATCGTGCTACCGTTCTGTTTGCAAAGAACGAAGCCAATGCTAAGGAACGCTACGAGCATCTGCTCAAGCTCGTCGAAATGTACGCCGACTAATCTTCAATTTAAAAAAATGTCCGGTACGAAAGTACCGGACATTTTTCTGCTTATCAGCAAATATGAAGCATTGTTGATAGTTTTTGCAATTCTTATTTTGTTCTTTTCTCCGGCAGATCCGGATAAATCGTTTCCAAAAGCTCCAGCATGAATATCGGATCCGGCTGACAGATTTCCAACATTGCTTTTGCCCCCAGATATGGAATCACTTCTGCGCAATCTGTCAGCATCTGTTTTGCGGAAGGGATATTCTTTACAAGCAGTCTGCCATCATAGATGCCGCCGAATAATCTGCCGCGATAATAAAGCAGATATTCCCCCATCATCGCCCGCGAAGTTACATCGCCAACACCGGGCATCATGGATAAAAAGTATTGCAGCTGTTCTTTAGATGTTGACATTTCATGTTTTCCTTTCAAACGGACATAATATGCGTGAGGTGAAATACGATGGATGCAGATCAGAAAAGACCGCAGAACAACAATAATCCGAAAAACGCCGGACCCGGCTTTCATTATGATGATACGCCCATGGTGCATCATTTTCCGGGAAACACAGAAAACTGTTTTGACCAGGTCAATCAATATGGCACCTATGAAATTCAGCGCACCTGCGATACCGCGAATTTTTTTCCTGCCATCGCGCAGGGATTACCAAAGAATGCTGATTTCAGGATCTGGACAAAAAATATGCCGGACATGAACGAAGAATGACAAAATGCCTCCGATTCTCGGAGGCATTTTCTATTATTCCCAGGTTTCCCAGATTTCCGGGCAATAACCAACCGTTGCTTTTTTTCCGTTTCGAACGATGGGCGTTTTCATCAGCTTGGGATTGTCAAAAACCTTATCCTCTTTGGCGGTTTTGTCATCCATATAGCGCATCAGGTCAATTTGCGGATCCTTGACTGTCCAGTCGATCAGCTTGTCAATTCCGCCGACTGCACGCAGAACGCTGTCGAATTCTCCGCCGGACATGCCATATTTTACTAAATCGATCGACTGAAATTTGATCCGGCGTTCTTTGAACCACCGCTCGGCTTTTTTTGTATCAAAGCATTTGGTTTTTCCAAAAATCTGAATATTCATGATTACTCCTCAAGAAGCTCTTCGGCTTCGGATTCACTATCCGCCGAGAAAAGGAATCTGCCTGCTGCGTCAAATACCTCAATATGTCCTCTGATATACTGCATCCGATAATCCATGACCAAATCCCCTTTCGGTTTTCTGTCTGAATCATATCGGATCATATGTACAAAAAAGCGGACTTTTAATACCAGCCTCCGGGAACCTGATCAACAATCGGCGTATCTGATCCGTCATTGAAATCCGGATCAATATCTTCATTCAAATCTACGTCAAAGGGATCCGGTTCAATGGGACCGCGCCAACTTGCAAATACCTTCAAATTCTGCGAAACAACGGTGTCTTCCGTGATCTGCATTCCATCTTCTGAAAACCATCCAAGGAACTCATCATCGCTGCAGCTGCATTCGCACAGTTTTCCGTATCTCTCTCCCTTTTTATAAAGGGAAATATCCATTTCACGGCTGCCCTTTTCGGTTTCATACATCACATAGCAGAACCGATTTGCTTTATTTCCATAATCTCCATACAGAAACATCTGCGTCTCAAGAATCCTGCGTGTGACAAGACTGTCCAGAATCTTTGCCTGTCCGTTTGAGGTTACATGGCACCAAATACCGAATGCAGCCGCAATCTCGTTTTCGGAATATCCTCCGTTAATCAAAAGCGAAGCCAGCTTGCTGGAAGATGCACCGTTTCTGAACCAGTTTGTTCCGAGATTATAGGCAAAAGAAATAATTGCATCATACTGCTGCGTTGAAAGAATGATATCGTATTTATCAAGGAAAGCATCTACACTTTCTTCAAACTTTGCAAGGTTTTCGCGCAGTAGTCTGTCTGCCTGTTCTTCCGTGATACCGTCGGGATACTCGTCCTTATCGCAGCGGCTGCCGTATCCAATGGAATACTGTGCATAATCCCACATCGCATTTTTCACAAAGCCCTCGCGGTCTTTGATAAACTGTACCCCTTGCTCCGAAGTGCGAAGAATGATCGGTTCTTCCTCAATCGGCTGCTCACCCGGTTTCTGCAGCTGTGAAACAGGCGTACGATATGTATAAATACGCGAACAGATGGCAGAAAGTTCAGCACGTGTCAGCGCGTTTTTCGGACGATATGTTCCGTCCGGATATCCGCCGATTATGCCGATTTCATTCAGCGCGCAAACATAGTCGTCATCCGTATCAGAGAATTTTTTGGTCTGATCTGTACGTTCCAGATTCAAGGCAAGCGCAGCAAGCTTTGCTGTCAATGCTCTGCTCATGGGAACATCCAAGTCTGTAATATCCTTAAAGCGTACCAAGAATCCCTGCTCAATGGCATAATCTAAGTAGCCTCTCGCCCAATGCGAGGCAACTGTCTGCGGAGTCGGATGTCCAGCAGCCAAAAGAATCATCTTGAGTGCCTGACCGGTAGTCACAGTTTGAGACGGACGGAATGTTCCGTCCGGAAATCCGTCAATAGCGCCGCTTTGATACAGTTTCATGACATCTTCGTAAAACCAATCCTTCGGCTGTACGTCCGGGAAAACAATCGTCTGCACGGCAGGCAGAACCGGCTGCTCCGGCTGAAGCGGTAAAACCTCAGTCTCCGGAAGAGAATACCAGCTATCGGTTTCATCTGCAAAAACAGACACGGAAAGAGCGGTAATCATGACAAATAAAAGAAATACAGCGCAGAAAATGCGTTTCGTCATTGGGCCACTCTCCTTTCATATGTTGCAAAATTTATATAATAGTAACACAAATAATTACAAAATGCAACCTTCCGGATAATTCTTCCGGAAGGTTGTGCATTTTGTTATACTCTCGCTTCCAGCCAGGAGAGAATACGGCGATATACTTCCTCGCGATTTCTCTCATTCAGCATCTCATGCCGGCCTTCCGGGTAAATCTGAATGGTAATCTGCCGCATACCGGCACGCTTAAAAGCATCGATGCAGGCCAAAACGCCTTGTGACATATGACCGACCGGATCTTTTCCGCCGGACACAAACAAGATCGGCAGATTCTTTTTCATTTTCACAAGGTTTTCCTGCCGCTCGTTCATGCTGATACCCGTCAGCATATCTCTCGCAAGACCGATTGTGGCATCAAACCCGCAAAGAGGATCCTCTTCATAGCGGTCAACAACTTCTTCAACGGAACAGATCCAGTCATGCGGTGTGCGAACGGGCTTGAATGGCTTATTATAGGCGCCGAACATCATACTGCTGAGGAGTTTCGAGGTCGAAGCAGCTCCGAGTCTTTTTGCTTCCAACTTGCAGACCGCAAGCCCTGCCTTGATCGTGGCAGGAGCTTCCCATCCGGTTCCGGAAATGACTGCGGCACCGGCATCTTCTGGATATGTGAATAAGTAAGTTCTCAGCAAAAAAGACCCCATGCTATGTCCGAGGAAATAATACGGAAGGATCGGATAATCCAGACAGATCTTATCATGCAGCTGCTTGATGTCTGCAACTGCAGCCATCCATCCGCCTTCAAAGTATCCTTGTACACCGTTTTCAATCGATGCACCGTGTCCCATATGATCTTCCGCAACAACAAGGAAGCCGTTCTCCGCCAAAAAAACAGCAAAGTCATCGTAGCGTCCGATGTGTTCTGCAATTCCGTGAATCAGCTGAACGATTGCTTTGATTTCGCCTTTCGGACGCCAAAGTCCGCAATGGATACGGCCAACACCGCTAGAGATCAGAAAAAATTCTTCCATGGTCTGGCTCCTTTCTGTGATGTAAACAGTCTGTATATGTCTGTCCGCCGAGTCATTAAATAGTCCGATTTTCGGGACATATTATTTATTATGATGCAGAAAACGAAATATAAAGGAGAATCAACATGAATTCCAATTCCATTATTTATTTGGACGCATACCGCGTGATGCCGACTGTATTTGAGCGTGAGAGGAAAGAATCGGAATATGATTCCTATGTTGCTTTGAGAAAGCTTCGCAAAATCAACAAGCTGATTGCCGCTGCAGAACTGGCTGTTACTTTCTTGATCGGACTCGGATTCGTATTCTGCATCGGTCTCGTGATCACCATGCTTTAATCCAGCAAGCCATATGCTTTGAGAAGATTGTCCGGTGTCTGCGCTGCCTTGATCTCTGTAATCGTACCTTCTGCCGTACGCAGATATTGTGCGCACGCAGGCATACCGCCATATCCATTCTGCAAAGCTGCACCATCTGCGCCGACATCATGAACAACGACGAAATCTCCGGGTTGTACATGGGGCAAAACACGTTTTTTCGCAAACACATCCCGCTTATCAGGCAGACTACCTGAAACATTGGAAACCGACCTTCCGCAAGCATCATGTTTTCCTATAACCGAAATATGATGATAATTTCCGAGTTGAGAAGGTCTTTCCAACTGCGACATGCATCCGTCTGTCACGATCAGCGGCGATTCGTCCTCATATACGGAACACACTTTCGTGACAAAGACTCCGGCTCCGGCAGCAAGATATCTGCCGGGTTCCATGGAAATCCGGATGCCGTTAAGTTCTGCAGGTGTCAGAATTTCATCCGAGATCAGTTGAATTGCTGCAGCAATACCGGAAATATCGGTGTCTGGATACTCATGTCGATATGAAAACGGGAGTCCGGATCCGAGATGTATGGAATCAATACGGATTCCATAGGACTTCCAAATCAAAGCAGCAAGAGAAAACATCTTTTTGGATACTTCTGCAAAGTAATCCGGCCTTTTCTCCATAGCCGCACCTTCCACGCAAAGGCTGATCCTCTGCGTACCGAAACGGGCAAGGATCGACAACATATCCAAAAGTTTATGTTCCTGCATACCGAAGATGCCGATTTCACAATGCTCGGAACGGTACATAGAACGATTCGGTTCCAGCCGCAGCATGATATTCGGAAGACTTTGCTCTGGAAGAAGATTCTCCCGGTTCACAATTCGAACCGCATTCAGCTTTTTGCAAAGGCGGTCACCCTCCGAGTCCAAAATCATCGGCGAATAGAGTATTTTGGAACCCTCAAAACCTACCTTTGCACAGAGCATCAGTTCCGCTGCAGAACAGCAGCTGACGCCGCAGCCACTCTGCAGCAGAATCCGGAGAATTGCCGGATTCGGATTCATCCGCACCGGAAAATAAAGGCCTATGTCCGGTTTCCATGAAAAGGCCTGCTGCAGTTTTGTTACGGAATTACGAATCGTCTTTTCATCATAAAGATAAAAAGGCGTATTATGCTCTGCGGCAAATTTTTTTAATGTTCGATCCGGCAAAAACAATCGGTCCTGGTCCTTACAATCCAAGGCTGCACCAACTTACTTTTTATTATTTTCATAAATTGCAATCAGGCCTTTCAGCAGCAGATCGCGGTCATATATGATTTCGCGTCTGCACATCGGAAGAACATATTTTGCAATTCCGCCGGTTGCTATTACAGTTGCCTGCTCTCCGAGCTCTTCCCGGTAGCGGTCGATCATACCGTCCAACATACATGCCGAACCGAGCATCAGACCGCTCCGCATTGCCTCGATGGTATTTTTCCCGATGGCTTTTTTCGGCGCCTCCAGGCTGATCCCCGGCAGCTGCGCAGTTTTGCCGGTCAATGCAGCAGCGGATATCTTTACTCCCGTGCAGATGCTGCCGCCGACATAAGTTCCGGTTTTATCAATAGCGGATATGGTGGTGGCCGTTCCCATATCAATGATAATCAGCGGCGGCTTGAATTCCTTCAATGCGGCAACCGCGCCGACCACAAGGTCGCTGCCAAGCTGAGACGGATCTTCCATCTGAATATTCAGTCCGGTCTTGACGCCGGGACCAACAACAAACGGACTCTTTCCGGTAAGCTTCATAACCGCTGTACGAAGGGAATTCAGCACGGGCGGAACAACCGAGGAAATGATGACGTCCTCGATGGTCGATTTTTCCATGCCATACAAGCCGAGCATATTATTCAGATCCATGCAGTACTGATCTGAAGTTTTAACCTGATCTGTGGCGATTCGAACCTGGTGAAGAATCTTTTTTCCTTCGATCATGCCAAGCACGATGTTCGTATTGCCGATATCAATTGCTAATAACATATATACATTCCTCCAAGAAATTATCATTCATCTGAACGATGCAAAGAGCATTGAAAAGCTTCACCGTCCGTTTCAATCAGTCCGTAACCGCATCTGGAAAATGAACCGGGATTCATAATCCAAATTTCATCCTGCTGCTTGAGCATCTGCTGGTGTGTATGCCCGAACAGAATGATCTGCGCATTAGCCTGCTTTCCTTTGGCAAGCAAACGCTCGAGACCGCTTTTCACGCCATATAGATGTCCGTGTGTCATAAAAATCCGAGTTCCGCCAAGCAAAAGTGTATAAAAGTCGGATGTTTCAGGTGAAAAGTCACAGTTTCCCGTAACGGAATAGAATTTAATATTTTCAAACGCATAGGAAAGATCCTCTGCGTCTGATTGATGATCGCCCAGATGCAACACAACATCGGGCATTTCTTTTTCTATTGCATCATATATATAGCCAAGGCAGTGATGCGAGTCAGATACTACCAGTATTTTCAATTCATGTCACCATAGTTTGTATTTCTGCTGATCTGCAGAAAAAGTATATCAGGAGGTAAATCCATGTCTCAAGAGCAAGGTTTCCCCTTTTCCGAAAGTCAGATTCGAGCTGTTCTCGGAAGTTCAGAAGGAAAACAACTAATGGAGCTACTGCAACGTGACGGCGGTGAGCGTTTGCGTCAGGCGGCATCTGCAATCAAAAACGGGAATTACGCCAGCGCACAGACAATCCTTGCGCCCGTGATTCAGACACCAGAGGCCGCAGAACTTGTCAGCAAAATCAATCGCTCGAAAGAGAAATAGCCATGGACGATTTGGAAGAAAAAATCAACAGCGTCCTTTCCGATCCGGTTCAAATGCAGAAAATCATGGCAATTGCACAATCGCTCGGAATGCCGCCTCCGCAGCAGACGGCCACAGAACCGCCAAACCAAATGCAGCCGCCTTCCATTGAATCGCAAGCACCGAATGCAGAGCAAACGGAACCAACCGTTTTTCCGCCGAACGCGGCCGCACTCTTATCGCAGGCAGGAAAGCTGGACAAAAAGCAGGAAAATCTTCTTAATGCGCTGCGACCGTTTCTCCGCCCGGCAAGACGCCAGAAATTTGACCGCGCGCTCCAAATCGCACGCATCTCGCATCTGGCGGGATTTGCGCTGAAATCCCGCACCGAGCTGCCCGAAAGTGAGAAATGACCTATGTATAACCGTTATATTCCCTCTCCGGACGGAACTTTTCGACGGGAAATCGTCCCGGATTTTCCACGAAATCCGCCCAAGGAACCGATCACGGTTCCATACGAATCTGTCAGCGAAAAATCAGAAACCGTACAAAGCAATGAACCGCATACAGAAGGCAAGAACAAGAACGGCACGCAAGAGAGCAGACATCCTGATACGCATACAAATGAAGCGATCTCTTCAAATACCGGTGTTATGCGCAGATTTATGCCGCCATCCATCGATACCGGTGATCTGCTGGTACTTCTGATTCTGCTGCTTCTGCTGGTCGACGGGGACGAGGATGATTATCTTTCCGTTATCCTTACCATTGCAGCATTTATTCTGCTGTAAAGGGTTCGCTGCCGTCCGGCAGACAGAACACATGTAAAAATGCATCGTCTCCGTCTGCCAGTATCTCTAGCTCAATCTGACCAAGCGAATAAATCTGCTTTTCTTCTTGCAGCATCTCCTGCCTGAAAAGCAGTCCGGTATCGAGCGAAATCCAATAATTCAGCGTTACATCAGATTGAATCGCAGAAACAAACACAGTCCCGTTTCCGTCATTCTGATCCATCTGAACAAGTTCTGCATCCAGCAGCGCTTTGATCGGGAATCCGAGAATGCTTTCATAATCGGGAATTCCCGCCAAATCTTCAACACTCACAGCATCAGATGCAGCCAGTTCAATCGGCTCTTCGCCGTCATACCAGAGGAAAAGCGTCTTTCCGTCTGTCAGAATGTGCTTGTTATCAAAAGCAGAAGTAATGTCAGCTCGAATAAGATTCTGATTGACCCAAATCTCGACAGTCTGCGTCAGCTTCCCGGCATCAGAAAGTATCTCAGTTTCCATCAGTCGATGGTACGAAGAAGGTCTGGTCAGACTTTTCAGTACATCCAGCGCATTGCCGGAGGAAATCTGCATAAGTTCAGATCCCTGCGGCTCTGAAATCACCGGCTGCTCTGCAGGTGCAGGCGGATCCGGAAGATGAATCTGTTCATTTTGGATGGATCTGCTGCTGATAACAAAAGCACCAAACAAAAGCAGGAGAACTGCGGCCGCAAGCGCAAGTGCGACTACCAGCGTCTGTCTGCTGCGCGTTTTTCTGTCCACGGTAATCCCCTGCCTTTCAAGAAAACATCAGTTGTTGTCTGCGCAGAAATCCTGCGGCTTGCAGCCACTTCTGCCGAAATGCCACAGAATTGCCTGCACAATGCGTGTACTGGCTTCGCCGTCACCGTAAGGGTTGACGGCTTTTGCCATTTTCGCATAGCTCTCCCGGCTGTCCAAAAGCTCATTCGCCATGGAAACGATCGTCTGACGATCTACGCCTGCCAGCTTGGCCGTTCCTGCAGCAATTGCTTCCGGCCGTTCCGTTTCCTTTCGCATTACGAGAACCGGCTTTCCAAGCGCCGGTGCTTCCTCCTGCAGACCGCCGGAATCCGTCATGACCATATAGCTTCTCGCCATCAGATTGTGCATCTCTTCCACATCGATGGGATCGATCAGATGGATACAGTCATGGCCGCCAAGAATCGGGAATGCGCACTCGCGAACCACCGGACTCAGATGTACCGGATATACTACATCCACATCAGGATGGGCTTCCACTACATCCAGAATCGCGTGCATGATATCCTCCATGGGTTTACCATAGTTTTCCCTGCGGTGGCAGGTTACGGTAATGACACGGCGGTTTTCAAAATCGAGTTCGTTCAGGCTCTGCGTTGAAAAACGGAAATCCTTCCGAACCGTATATTTCATGGCATCGATGGCGGTATTGCCCGTAATGAAAATATCGCCTGCAATCGCTTCGCGATGCAGATTGTCGGCATTCGCCTTTGTCGGTGAAAAATGCAGATCTGCAATATCGCCCACCAGCGTCCGGTTCATTTCCTCCGGGAACGGCGAATACTTGTCCCAGGTACGAAGACCTGCTTCCACATGACCGACCTTGACCTGATGATAAAAGGCTGCCAGCGCTCCAGCGAAGGTCGTTGATGTATCTCCATGCACAAGAACCAGATCCGGTTTTGCTTCCTCCAAAACGCTGTCCATGCCCAGCAGTGTCTTTGTTGTAATGGTAGAAAGTGTCTGCCGCTTTTCCATGATCGCCAGATCGAAATCCGCCTTCAGCTTGAAAATATCCATAACGGAATCCAACATTTCGCGGTGCTGACCGGTCAGACAGACAATGGATTCTATCTCATCGCTGCTTTCCAACGCTTTGACAAGCGGCGCCATTTTGATGGCTTCCGGTCTTGTTCCGAAAACAGACATAACTTTCAGTTTACTCATTTTTATCCTCCTCTGTTACATCAGAAGATTCCTCTGCATTCAGATCCGGTTGGTCAGATGACTTTTCGCAATCCTTCTGCATGTTTTCGTTTTTCTTTGCGTTTGAGAAAATCACACGGAACCCGATGGCACCGACCACAAATACTGCGCCGATCAGAATCAGCGCCTTGAATGCGCCGGACGAAGTCAGAAGCACCGCGCTGAGGCCAAGAATCGCCGTCAGCATATAACAGATCGCAACGGCCTGCTTCTGCGAAAATCCCATGTCGATCAGTCTGTGATGGACATGACCGCGATCCGCCACCATCGGATTCTGCCCCTTTGCGATGCGGCGCAGGAAGGCAAAACAGATATCAAAGATCGGTACGCCCAAAATCAGGAACGGCACGGCGAAGGAGATGATAGCATACATCTTGAAAAGGCCCGTGATCGAAAGCGTAGCCATGATATATCCCAAAAAAGTGGAGCCGGTATCACCCATGAAAATCTTTGCGGGATTCAGATTGTACGGAATGAATCCGAGGCAGGCGCCAAACAGTGCGCAGAGGATGATCGTGATGTTCACTTCGGAAACCATGATTGCGATAACAATCAAGGAAGCGGTTGAAATAGCAGAAACGCCAACGGCAAGCCCGTCCAATCCGTCAATAAAGTTGACCGCATTGGTGATTGCAACGATCCAGATGATTGTGATGGGAATTGACAGCCAGCCGAGATCCATATAAGTGCGGGTTGAAAACACATTCGGATTCGACAGAAACTGAATCACACAGCCGTGATAGACCGCCGTACCGGCGGCAAGAATCTGCACGATCAGCTTCGGCAGCGCCTTGAGCGCCATAATGTCGTCCATAACGCCGAGAACGACGATCATGACAGCGCCAAGAAGGATACCGCGGATCTGCCGGTCTATATCTGCAAAAACCAGCACAGAAAGAAGAAACGCCAGAAAAATTGCCAAACCGCCCAAGCGAGGGATCGGAACCTTGTGCATTCTTCGGTTGTCCTTCGGCACATCGATTGCGCCGACCTTATATGCCAAAGACTTGACCATAGGCGTCGAGAGGAAGGAAACCAGCGCAGCAACCAGCATGGCAAGCAGCATATATACGACCTTTGTAGTGGTCATAAGAAAAATCTCCCTAATCTATTTGTAAATCAGAAATGCCTTATCTGGCTACGAACCCGACCTTTTTATAGACCTTACGCAGGGTCTTTTCCGCGACATAGGATGCACGCTCTGCACCTGCGCGGTAAACGCTTTCCAGATATGCCTTATCTGCAAGCAGGCGGGTTGCTTCTTCGCGAATGGGGCGAAGCGTTTCAATGACCGCATCACCGACAGCAGGCTTCAGCGCACCATAGCCCTGTCCTTCAAATTCCTTTTCAATTTCAGCGTAGGTCTTGCCGGTAACAGCGGAATAGATGCTCATCAGATTTGCAACACCGGGCTTATTTTTCGGATCATAACGCACACAGTTTTCGGTATCGCTGTCGGTAATGGCGCGCTTGAACTTGCGGGCAATATCCTCCGGCTTTTCCATCAGGAAAACGCAGCCCTCGGGAATGGACTTGCTCATCTTGCTGTCCGGCACGGTCAGGCTCATGACGCGGGCGCCTGCCTTCGGAATATAGGGCTCAGGAACCTTGAACACATCGCCATAGAGACCGTTGAAGCGCTGCACGATATTGCGGCAAAGCTCAACGTGCTGCTTCTGATCCTCGCCAACGGGAACAAAGTCCGGCTGATACAGAAGAATATCTGCGGCCATCAGCGCAGGATAGGTAAACAGACCGCCATTGATGTTTTCCTTGTGCTTGGCGGACTTATCCTTGAACTGCGTCATGCGGGAAAGCTCGCCGAACATGGTATAGCAGTTCAGAACCCAGCCAAGCTCCGCGTGCTGATGCACATGGGACTGAATGAAAAGCGTGTTCTTTTCAGGATCCAAACCGCTCGCAATATAGAGCGCCAACTGCTCAAGCGTACGTCTGCGAAGATCTGCAGGTGTCTGACGAACAGTGATTGTGTGCATATCTGCCATGAAGTAGAAATTATCAAATTCATCCGTCCGCTCAACCCAGTTTTTGATTGCGCCGAGATAGTTGCCCAAATGCAGATCGCCGCTGGGCTGAATACCGGATAACATGACTTTCTTTTCTTCCATAAAATAAGACCTCGTTTTCTTTATACATAGTCGAATGTATCATATCACAAACTAATACAATTCGCAATCAATCATTGACTGTTGATCAAAAAAAGAATAGAATATCTTCGAAAACATTCAATCCTCGGAGGACACAGATATGGATTTCTTTGAAGAAATGGAAGCGCGAATTCCCCACGGCAAAACCCGTACCCGTTTTGCACCCAGCCCCACCGGCTATATGCATGTCGGCAATCTCCGTACCGCACTTTATACCTGGCTGATCGCCCGCCGCGATCACGGCACCTTTATCCTTCGCATTGAGGATACCGATCAGGGCAGACTTGTTGAGGGTGCAGTTGATGTCATTTACAACACCATGACCGAGTGCAAGCTGGATCATGACGAAGGCCCCGATGTTGGCGGTCCCGTAGGCCCTTATGTCCAGTCGGAAAGAAAAGGTCTTTTTGGAAAGTATGCCAAGCTGCTCGTTGAAAAAGGCGGTGCTTATTACTGCTTCTGCCAGAAGGAGGATGCCGAAGAAGATTCTTCCGATGAAAACCCGAAGGCAATCAAGAAGCACTTCTGCGCCTGCCGTGATATGTCAGCCGCAGAGGCACAGGCAAAAATCGATGCAGGTCTTCCCTATGTCATCCGCCAGCGCATCCCGCAGGAGGGTACCACGACCTTCCACGACGCATCCTTCGGTGACATTACAGTCGAAAACAAGGAACTGGAAGATCAGGTTCTTCTCAAGTCTGACGGCCTGCCCACCTACAATTTTGCAAATGTTGTCGATGATCATTTGATGGGCATTACCCATGTTGTGCGAGGCAGCGAATATCTCTCTTCCGCACCGAAGTACAACCTTCTTTACCATTCCTTCGGCTGGGAAGTTCCGACCTACGTCCATTGCTCCCCCGTCATGCGCGATGCGCAGCATAAGATGTCCAAGCGTCACGGCGACCCCAGCTACGAAGATCTGATCCATGAAGGTTATCTGACGGAGGCTGTTCTGAACTATGTAGCGCTGCTCGGCTGGAGCCCCAGAGGCGAGCTTGCGGAGCAGGAATTCTTCACGCTGTCCGAGTTGGCTGAGGCCTTTGATATTGCGGGCATTTCCAAGTCCCCTGCTGTTTTTGATATTGAAAAGCTTCGCTGGATGAACAGCGAATACATGAAGAAGCTCTCCCCGGACGCATTCTTTGAAAAAGCAGAGCCGTGGCTTAAGAAAGCTATTTCCAACCCTGCCATTGATCTGAAGGCTGTTGCAGCTTTGGTGCAGTCACGTTGCGAGATCCTCTCTGATCTGCCGGAGCGTGTTGACTTCCTCGATCAGCTGCCCGAATATGACCCGGAACTCTATGTCCATAAGAAGTCCAAGACCACGATTGAGAACTCTCTTGAAACGCTGCAGAGCGTGCTTCCGGTTCTGGAGTCCCTTGAAAACTGGACGAATGAATCTCTTTATGAAACGCTGGTCGCTCTGGCAGCTGAAAAGGGTGTTAAGAATTCCATCATTCTTTGGCCCATCCGCGTTGCGGTATCCGGCAAGGCATCGACTCCCGGCGGTGCAACCGAACTCTGCGCCATTCTCGGCAAGGAAGAATCCATCCGCAGAATCAAGGCAGGCATCGAGCTGCTGCAGAAGTAATGAGATAAAAAAACATCCTCCCTTGGGAGGATGTTTTTTGTTCATAGAATAATGCAGATCATTCCGCCGGTATTCTCGTTGATCATTCTCGTAAGCGCCTTAGTCATTTTCATTCTCGCATCATCCGGCATACGGGTGATTTTTGTGTTCAGTCCCTCATTCACAAGTTCAAAGAGAGATTTTCCGAAAATATTGCTCTGCCAAAGTTTCTGCCGATCTTCTTCGTATTCCGTCAGCAAAAACGATATGAGCTGCGCCGATTCCTGCTCCCCGCCTACCATGGGACTGATTTCCGTTTCGATATCCGCCCGCATCAAATGAATAGACGGCGCACTCGCCTTCAGTTTTACCGCGAAGTTCCCGTTCTTCTTGACGATCTGCGGTTCAGCAAGCTGAAGCTCTTCCTGATCCGGCATCATAACTCCGTAGCCAGTTGCTTTCACCTGCTCCAAAGCGGGCGCAATTCTGTCATATTCCTTCTTTGCCTTTGCCAGTTCAACAAGCGTTTGCATCAGATCAGAATCGTCCTCGACCGGCACACCGGTTTGCTTTGACAGGATCTCATAAAACAACTGCTCCGGGAACTGCAGCTCACAGTTTACGCTTCCATCGGCAAGATCTGCCGAGATGACACGAAACTGTTCCACATTCTCCAGTTCAGTCAGCTTCGCCATGACAGTTTCTGCATCGCGCAGCTTTACTGCATTCTCTGCAAGCGACTTCATGGAAGAATACAATACCGATTTGAGCGGATGATCCGCCGGCAGCGCATTAACCCATCCCGGAAGGAAAAACCGGATTTCCTGCAGCGGGAACTCATACATCAGATCTGTCAGCAGCTGCCGGATCTGCTCAGCCTCCATGGTAAGGCAGTTCATGGTTTTACATTGAACACCATATTTTTCGCTGATTTGGTTTTGAAGTATCCGCGCCTGCTCGGAATCTGGGTTCGCCGAATTGACGACCACAACGAACGGTTTTCCCGTCGCTTTCATGTCAGCAATCGCCTTTTTTTCTGCCTCTCTGTAGTCTTCACGCGCTATATCCGTCACAGAACCGTCTGTCGTAATCACGATTCCGACCACCGCATGTTCTTCCATCACTTTTTTCGTTCCCAGTTCTGCCGCTTTCGCCATGGGGATCTGCTCTTCAAACCACGGTGTCGTGATCATCCGCGGCGTTCCGTCCTCATCCGCTCCGGCTGCACCGGGAATCAGATAGCCGACCGTATCAATCAGTCTGACAGACAGTTTTGTTTTCCCGTCCGGCACAATCTGAACCGCTTCTTCCGGCACAAATTTCGGTTCCGAAGTCATGATGGTTCGACCGGAACCCGACTGCGGCAGCTCATCCTTCGCCCGTTCCTTCTGATACACATTTTCGATATTGGGCAGGACAAGCTGCTCCATAAAGCGCTTTACAAATGTTGATTTCCCTGTACGCACGGGTCCCACGACACCGAGGTATACACCGCCGCCCGTTCTGGCGGCAATCTGTTCAAAAACGGTTTGATTTTCCAACTGCAGATGCCCTCCTTTACATCGGAATCAAAAGCATGGTTTCGGTTCTGACTTCTGATGAATCAAGACCGTTTGCCTCTGATATTTCACGCACTCCGGTTTTATACTGTTTTGCAAGATCCCAAATATCTGTATTGGGCGTTGTACGCCTGAGAACGATCGCAGGTCTGCCGCGCTGCTTTGCTGCGCTCTTCTCATACTCAGCAGATTTTATTGTTCTGAGCGGCTGATCCGTAAAGCAGGAGAAACCGATTCTGGCATCAAAGCGCAGCTCTGCGCCCTGATTCCCCGGTGATACATAGCAGTCCTGCATCATCTGTGCCTGCGCAGCACATTGACACGTGCTGCAAAGTGCGGCAGATGTTTCCGTCTGCATTCTGCAGGTTTTGCCCTGCAGTTTTCCGTCCAAATCATAGAAGAGCAGATTGGCCGAAGCCGGGAACCTGACAACCGCTCGTTCCGCTTCTCTTTCGATAACCGGGAAGTCCGGATAAACGGCTGTTTCCGCGACAATTTTCACATCACCGTCAATCCCGCCGCGTATGGTTTCCATCGTGCTTTGCCGGTCAAGCCTTGTAACGACAGAAAAATCCTGCCAGTTCACATCCAGCGCTCCGCAGACGGCGTACGCATCATCCTGCACGGTTATTTCCGTGGTTTCATATGCCACGCATTGCGCAAGCATATCCACCTGAAGCAGCAGCTGCTTTGCATCCGTGGATCCCTGCAGCTCCAGCTCCGCGCCGGTCAAAATCAGCTGCACCTCGCCTTCCTGCTCTGAAAGATCTCTGCCCAGCTCACAATACTGAGAAAATGGAAAACTCTGTGAAAATGTTTCCGGCGTACCGTTTTCCGATAGATAAAGAAGCCTTAAGACAGCATTCCCCTTAAAAGCGGCACGGCTGCCGACAATTTTCTGCTCGGTAATTGCAGGCTCAATCCGATACCCGGCAATGGATCGGATGGGCAATGCGCCGACCGGCAGCTCAGCTTCCTCCGAAAAAGAGAACGGTTTCTCTGCGATTGCAGAAGGTATCGTCATGCGGTAGGTCTGTGTACGAATCTGTACCTGCTCCGGTGCATCTTTTAAGGACTCATAGGTTTCGACTGTGTCCTGATAGCCGGTCATTCGGCAGCCGAGCCCAACGCGAATCATAACCTTTCTGGAGTTCACAAGCCGGGCATCTGCCGAGCGTACGCGAAGATCCAGAATCGTTTTCATTTCCTGTGCCAACGATGGTTCATCGATGCGCATACTGAACGGAAAATATGTGTCAATTACGTGCGGTGTTTCCTCTCCCTCCGGTACATAGAGACACGCAGCGCGAATGCCTCCGGAAATAATTGCGCTGCCGTCTCTGATTTCCTTGCTTCTGAGCAGCGGCTGTGCAGAGCAGTATACGATCCTGGATGCATCCGGGAAACTGTCCGGCACGATCACCTCCTGCGTCTGTTCCTGCACTGCCGTCTGGCAGAAGGCCCTTTTCCAATAGGAAAGCTGTTTTGTTTCAAACTCAAATTGCATGGCAGTCCACTCCTTGTATCATCTCATGCTGATATTAAGATATACGCAGTCAGGGACAAGGTTATGCCGAAAAATTCCAAAGAAAAAGACGGAGCAACGCTCCGTCTTTTAGCAGTCATATATGATCAGAGAAAGAACGATAGCAGCAATTGCCGCCAATAGCTTCAAAAACCATCCGCACGGAATAAAAGACAACAAAATTCCGAATCCAAATCCCATCAGCACAGCCGAAACAGCACGACACCGGTTACACACAAATACCACCTCAATCATGCATACGCAGCACGATCCATATTTGTGCAAAAAACTGCCTCTTTGGAAGAAGGGTTTTTTCTCTGTTATTCCTGCCAGAACAACTCATCCAGCGTTTTATCCAGTGCCTTGCAGATTGCAATGCAGAGATTGATGGTAGGATTATAATCTCCCTTTTCAATGGCGCTGATGGTCTGCCGGGAAACGCCGCAGCGCTTCGCCAACTCCTCCTGCGACAGATCCTTGGCGGCACGGGCCGCTTTCAGCCGAAGATTTTTCATTCCTCGTCCTCCGTCTTTTTCCGGTTATGGATCAGCAGCGCAACAACAATCAGCATCCAAATAACCGCGAGAATCAGATTGATAAAACCAATATCATGGTTATCTTTCTCGTCCGCCAGAAAATTGCCGATTGCAGAGAGGATCATTGCCGCCGTAAAAAAACTGCCCATGATGATAAAACGCTTCGGCGTATCGGTCATACCGACATATGCATCAAAATGAATGGCTGTCAGCGCAAAGACCGCAATACCGACCACCAAGGCCGCCATCTGCCAAACAAAATCGCTTCCGGGCAGAACATCCATGTAATTTAGAATTGAAACAATCGCACCGGAGATCAGAAGTGTAAAAAATCCAGCCTGAAATGCTTTGCCGCGGCCTGCCCTCTGCCGTTCGTCATATTTGACATCTCCACATTTTTTTGCGATCACATAATAGCCGATAAAGGCAAGCACAAGCACCAGAAATGCACCGAGAGTAATGCCCCACAGATAATCGTTCATAACAACGCCTCGCAAAAATATATTTCATCGATGTATCATCAGTGTATGCTATTCATTTCGTTTTGTCAAGTATTTTTTACATTATTCTTTTACAAAATGCAATTTACCATTCCGACGCACAAAAAGAAACAGCTCCTGAAAAATGGAGCTGTTTCTTTTTTGTCAGAACAGAGAAACCTGGCTGGTTTCCGGCAGATCGCCGAATGCCCCTGCCGCCTTCAGATCCTCAATATGCGTCTTGGACGCCTTGGGGCATGCCGCGCTGAACTCCTCGATAGAAAGGAAGCTCTTGCCCTTGCAGCCCTCCCAGATATCCCATGCTGCGGATTCGCCGAGTCCAGCAACCGAAACGAAGGGCGGAATCAGTTTGTCCCCATCCAGCAGGAATTTCGTTGCGTGGGATTTATAGATGTCGATATTCGCAAAGGTGAATCCGCGCAGATAGAACTCGTAAACGACCTCCATCGTGGTCTGCAGATCCTCATCCTTGGCAGAGGCATCCTCCGCCTCATCAATCTCCTTGATTTTCTGCTTGACCAGCTCAATGCCATGGGTCATAAGTTCTGCATCAAAACCGCCCTTTTGGCTGCGGCGATAGAAATAAGCCGCATAGAAAGCCAGCGGATGATGCACCTTAAACCACGCAATGCGGAACGCCATCATAACGTAGGCTACCGCGTGCGCCTTCGGGAAAAGGTACTTGATCTTCTTACAGGAGCCGATGTACCAGTCCGGGACGCCGGCCGCAATCATTTCATCTTCTGCACCCTCCGGCAGACCTTTGCCCTTTCGGACGGCTTCCATTATCTTAAAGGAGCGCTTCTCCGGCATGCCGCAGGAAATCAGATAAAGCATAATATCGTCGCGGCAGCCGATGGCCTGTCCGACGGTCGCCGTCTTGGACAGAATCAGATCTCTCGCGTTGCCGAGCCAGACATCCGTGCCATGAGAGAAACCAGAAAGCCGCAGCAGCGTGTCAAACTGCGTCGGCTGCGTTTCCATCAACATTCCGCGTGTAAAGCGGGTGTTAAATTCTGGAATCGCTACGGCGCCGGTAGGGCCGAGGATCGGGTCATCCTCATAGCCCAGCACCTTGCTGGATGTGAAGATGGACATGGTATCCTTATCATCCAGCGGAATCTTCTTGGCATCCACGCCGGTCATATCCTCCAGCATACGGATCATGGTGGGGTCATCATGCCCCAGCATATCCAGCTTAAGGAGGTTTTCCTCCATGGAGTGATATTCAAAGTGCGTGGTGATCCATGCATCGTCTTCCGTAGAGTCCGCCGGATGCTGCACCGGGCAAAAATCCCAGATCTCGTTTTCCTGCGGGATAACAACGAGGCCGCCGGGATGCTGACCCGTGGTGCGCTTGATGCCGACACAGCCGGCTGCGAGTCTGTTTTCCTCCGCCTTGCTGACGGTCATATTCCGCTCGGCAAGGTATTTTTTTGCATAGCCGTAGGCGGTTTTCTCCGCCACGGTACCGATGGTACCGGCGCGGAACACATGATCGGAACCGAACATTTCCACGCAGTAGGCGTGAGCTTTCGCCTGATACTCGCCGGAGAAGTTGAGGTCGATATCCGGCACCTTGTCACCGCCGAAGCCGAGGAAGGTTTCAAATGGGATGTTAAATCCGTCCTTATCCAGATTCGCCCCACACTCCGGACAGACCGCATCCGGCAGATCCGCGCCGCAGGCACAGCCCTCCGGCACTTCAAAAGTTGTGTACTTGCACTTCGGGCAGCGATAGTGCGGCGGGAAGGAATTAACCTCCGTGATGCCGGACATATAGGCAACGATGGACGAGCCGACAGAGCCACGTGAGCCGACCAGATAGCCATGCTCCAATGAGTTCTGCACCAGCTTCTGCGCCGACATGTAAATCACATCGTAATGGCAAGAAATAATGTCATGCAGTTCCGTTTCCACGCGCTTTGCGATCAGCTCCGGCGGATTCTCGCCGTAGAGTCTGTGTAGCTTTTCGTAGACAAGGCGTTTTAGATCCTCAACGGAGTTTTCAATTTTCGGTGCAAACAGATTATGCGGCACCGGACGGTTCGTTTCGCACCAGTCCGCGATCAAATTCGTGTTGGTAACAACGACCTCATAGGCCTTTTCCTCGCCGAGATAGCTGAATTCCTCCAGCATCTCATCGGTGGTCTTGAAGTAGATCGGCAGGCTTTTGTCTGCATCGGGCATCTGCTTGGTGGCCATGAGAATATGACGGTAGACCTCATCCTCCGGGTCAAGGAAATGCACATCACCGGTGGCGCAGACGGGTTTGCCAAGCTCCTCGCCGAGCTGAACGATCGTGCGGTTGAAATTCCGCAGATCTTCTTCGCTCTCCGCCATGCCCTTTTCCAGCATAAAGTGGTTGTTGCAAAGGGGCTGAATTTCCAAGAAGTCATAGAACGATGCGATGCGTTTTAACTCCGCCGGGCTCTTGTGATCCACGACGGCCTGGAACAGTTCACCGGCTTCGCAGGCAGAGCCGATGATAAGACCCTCTCGCCAGCGCAGAATCTCCGACTTCGGCATAATGGGAAAGCGTTTAAAATATTTGATATTTCCGTAGGAAATCAGTCTGTATAGATTACGAAGACCCACGGAATTTTTTGCAAACAGAATGATATGCTTTGCTCTGCGGTCAAGGATCCTGCCGCCGGAGCGAAGCTGCTCCATGAGTGGATTCACCGCCGCAAGGCTGTGGATATTCTTTTCCTCCAGCATGGAGAAAAAGCGCATCATGAGATACCCGCAGGTGATGGCATCATCGGAAGCCCGGTGATGCTGGAACTCCGGCAGGCTGAGGGCATCCGCAACGATATTCAGCTTATATTTGCCCAAATCCGGCAGCAGATTCTGTGCAAGGATCAGAGTATCAACATAAGTCGGTCGGAATTCCAGTCCAAGCCGTTCGCAGGCCGCTGTAACAAAGCCGATGTCAAAATCCGCATTGTGGGCGCAGAGCGGTCTGCCGTTTACAAATTCCAGGAATTTCGGAATTGCCTCGGATACATCCGGGGCATCTGCAAGATCCTCATCCGTAATTCCGGTCAGATCGACAATTTTGGCTGAGAGCTTCTGATGCGGATTCACGAACAGCTGGAAGGTTTCCAGCACTTCATTGCGGCGCATACGGGCCGCACCAATCTCGATGATGGTATCGTGCTGGGCGGAAAGGCCGGTTGTTTCCAGATCGAACGCAATATATTCCTCATCGAAGGAATAATCACCGTCTCCGTGGATGGCGATGCGGTCATCTACATCGTTAACATAATATCCTTCGCAGCCGTACAGGATCTTGATCGGCTGCTCTGTTCCGGCAACGATTGCCTTGCCGGACGCCTTCATGGCATCCGGGAACGACTGTGCACCGCCATGATCGGTGATAGCAATAGCCTTGTGACCCCAGGATGCCGCCCGCTTGACGGCAGCACCGGTTTCCGTCAGCGCATCCATGGAGGACATGGTGGTGTGCAGATGCAGCTCCACGCGCTTGTCCTTTGCCGTGTCCTCCCGCTTGGGTGCCTTGATTTTCAGAATGCTGTTCGGCTGCATAACCATTTCATTGTCATAGCGGTCGAAGGTCATTTTGCCCTGAATCCGGAGCCACATTCCATCCTTCACATTATCTAGGATCGGCTTCGCCTTGTCCGCTTCCATAAACTGATTGATGCGCACAGAACTTGTATAGTCCGTCATATCAAAGCTGACGACCCATGCATTGCGCTTTTTCAGTTCCTTATGATTGACGGCAAACACCTTGCCCTCCACCACAACCTTGAACATATCGAGGTTCAGTTCTTTCATCTTCACGACTTCCCCGCTAAAGGGCCGCCCGAAAATGAGATCCCCGTTTGCATCATTCTGCTGTTTTGCCTGCTTCTTCTTTTCTTCTGCGACCGCCGCTGCAGGAACATCCTGCATGGCCTGCCGACGGATCTTTTCCGTTTCGGCAAACAGAGCCTTGCCGTCTAAATTGTCGTTCGACTCCACTACAATCTTTTTTCTGACGCCGAAAGCCTGCTCAATCCATGCTTCCGCCTCCGGCAGCGCCGGTTCGATGTCCTTTTTGCCATTGGCTGCAAGGTGAACATGGATCGCATCGTCCGCTACCTCCCACCTTGCACCGGCAAGAATGACAGACGCAGAGGGAATGCGGCGCACAAAGATCTGCCGCAGATCATGAAAATCCATCTGCGGCAGAACGCACTCGTCATAACGCACCGAAAGCTCCACCGCTGAAAGGCCGTACTGCTTCTGCAGCGCCTGTGACAGTTCGTGGAGCTGTTTTTGCGGCAGATAGGCGGAAAGCTTCATCTGCAGCATCATTTTTCTTGTTTCCCGGTCGATTTCCGCATGCTGCAGCCGGGCATCCGTCAGCAGCTGCTCACAACTGGGGGGCGGCGTAAAGCCCGGAAACAATGCGGAAAAGGAAATTTCACTCATTTCGATTCCTCAATTATGTAAACTTAAGCAAAAGAATTATGTCAACTTACAAGGTATCAACATAGGCCAGCAGCGCCGGGAGCAATTCGTCATACGGAAGCTTCTGCGGCATCTGCCCCTTGGCAAAAAGCATGCCGCAGTCCTCGCCGCCGGCAATGCCCACATCGGCTTCCCGTGCTTCTCCGGGGCCGTTGACAACGCATCCCATGACCGCCACGGTAATGGGCTTTTTGCAGTCCTTCAAGGCCTCTTCCACCCGGTTTACAAGGCCGATAAGGTCAATTCTCGTTCTGCCGCAGGTAGGGCAGGAAACGATATTCACGCCGTCCTTTCGCAGTCCGGCCGCCTTCAGAATTGCCTTGGCGGCATAGACCTCACGCACGGGATCCGCAGTCAGCGACACGCGTATCGTATCGCCGATGCCCATGCAGAGAAGCCCGCCGATGCCCATTGCCGATTTGACGGTACCCATATACTCTGTTCCCGTTTCCGTGACACCCACATGAAGCGGGTAATCAGACTGCGCTGAGAATATCCGGTATGCCTGCATCATGAGCGGTACATTACTCGACTTCATGGAAACGCAGGTATCATAGAAGCCCTGCTTTTCCAGCAGCTCCAAGTGGGAAAACGCACTTTCCACCAAGGCCTCCGGCGTCGGATGGCCGTACTTTTCAAGCAGCTTTCTGTCAAGACTACCGCCATTGACGCCGATGCGGATGGGAATGCTTTTTTCCTTACAGACATCGACAACCGCTTTCACACGATCCTCTCCGCCGATGTTGCCGGGATTGATTCTGATTTTGGAAGCGCCTGCTTCCGCTGCGGCAATGGCAAGGCGGTAGTCAAAATGAATATCCGCCACCAACGGAAGCGGAGATTCCGCGCAGATCTCCCGAAAGGCGCTTGCCGCCTCCATGTCGGGAATCGCCAGTCTTGCGATCTGACATCCTGCCGCGGCTAAACTTCGGATCTGCGAAAGCGAGCCCTCTACATCCGTGGTTTTCGTATTCAGCATAGACTGGATGGATACCGGTGCGCCGCCGCCGACGGGAACCGAACCCACCATGATTTGTTTTGTCATTTGTTTATCCTCTCAACTGAAGAGCTTCCAAATATCCTTGAATGTCACAAATGCGATAAACGCAAGCAGCAGTACCATACCTACCGCATGCACATACGATTCATATTTTGCAGGAATCTTTTTCTTTGTCACGGCAGTAAAAGCGGAGCTGACCAGCAGCAGAAATATCCGTCCGCCGTCAAGTGCCGGAATTGGCAGCATATTCATAACTGCAAGATTGATGGCGATAAATGCACCGAGATACGCCACACTCAGAAGGCCGTCAGAAACTGTTGCCGACTGTTCACCGGTTTCCGCAATCACGGACACAATGCCCACCGGCCCGGACATATCCTTGACGGATGCAAAGCCGCTGATAAGATCCTCCAGCCCCATCCAGACAAGCCTTGTAAAGTCCATTGCCGTATTCCATGTTGTTTTCAAAAGTCTTCCGAAATTCATTTCCTCGGCAGCAAAGTAAATCCCATAGCGGTATTGCTCAACGCCGTTTTCCGTCAGCAGTTTCTTTGTCAGTTCAAAATTCTGCAGCTCGACCGTTTTTCCGTCCCGTTTGACCGTCAGATCATAGACACCGGTCTTGTTTCTGTCCAGCAGCATCCCGATATCAGAGTACAGATAGACACGCCTGCCGTCAATCCGGTAAAGCTCATCTTCCACCTGCAGACCTGCACGCTGCAGACTGCCGTCATCAAAGAAGCCCGTTATTCTGGAGGTTGAAACACCCGCAGAGCAGGAATACACGACCAGCAGAATGAGAACACCCAGCAGGAAATTCATAAAGGAACCCGCCGCCAGAATCGGAAGCTTCTGATACCAGGCTTTCGAGGAAAAGGCTCTCGGATTATCGGTTTCCTCGTCTTCCCCTTCCATTGCGCAGTAGCCCCCGATGGGAATACACCGCAGAGAATATAGAGTTTCGCCCTTCTGTTTTTTGAAAATCGCCGGGCCCATGCAGATGGAAAATTCGTTTACCTGCACATCCATGGCCTTTGCCGTCAGAAAATGTCCCAGCTCATGTACAAATACCAATACACCGAACAGAAGAATCGCAATCAGAATGAACATTGCATCACCTTAAAACATTTTTTGAACCAGTTCTCTGGCAGCATGATCTGCCTCCAGAATCTGCTCCAGATTCGGATTCAGAATCACGGGCGCTTCCATTGCCGCCTGCACCGCGTCCGAAATATCATAAAATCCGATTTTTTCCTGCAAAAACAACGCAACCGCCGCCTCATTCGCCGCATTCATCGCCGCGCAGGCCGTGCCGCCCATTTCCGCCGACTTCTTTGCAAGCCGGAAACACGGGAAGTTCTCTTCATCAATGGGTTTGAAATCAAGACTGCCGCAGCCAATCAGATCCAGCGCTGCCGCAGGACTTCCCTTCCGCTCCGGATAGGTCATCGCCAGCTGGATCGGTAGTCGCATATCCGGCACGCCCAGCTGCGCCATCACCGCACCGTCACAGAACTCGACCAGCGAATGCACCACCGACTGCCGGTGGATGATGGCCGTAACCTTGGAAAGCGGAAGGTCATAAAGCCGCATGGCCTCAATCACTTCCAACCCCTTGTTCATCAGCGTTGCACAGTCCACGGTGATTTTCTGTCCCATCTTCCAGTTCGGATGCCGAAGTGCATCCGCCTTCGTCACGCAGGCAAGTCGCTCCCGGTCGAAGCCGAAGAAAGGCCCGCCGGAGCAGGTCAGAATCAGCCGCTTGATCTCCGCACGGTCTTTGCAGCCTATCAGGCACTGAAAAATCGCCGAATGCTCTGAGTCCACGGGGATGATTTCCGCACCGCATCTGCGTGCTTCTCCCATCACAAGCTCGCCGGCACAGACCAGCGTTTCCTTGTTCGCAAGGGCGATCCGCTTTTTCTCCCCGATCGCTGCCAGCGTAGGCCGAAGACCGACCATGCCCGAAACCGCCGTTACAACGGTATCCGCCTCTTGAAGACTTGCCGCCTCCATGAGGCCGTTCAGTCCGGATGCCACCTTTGTATTTATATCCGCCAACCGCACTTTTAATTCCTGTGCGGCTTGTTCATTCATCATAACTGCCAACTGCGGGCGGTATTTTCTGCACTGATCCTCCATGCGATCCACATTTCGGTCTGCCGCCATCGCCGCCACACGCAGACCAAGCAGGTCTGCCACATCCAGCGTCTGACGCCCGATGGAGCCGGTGGATCCGAGAATAGAAATAGTTTTTGTCATATGACACCGCCCTGCACAAAGAAATAAACGATCGGCGCAATGAACATGGTGGAATCAAACCGATCCAGCATACCGCCGTGAGTCAGGAAAAGCCTGCTGTAATCCTTGATGCCCACTTCGCGCTTGATCAGACTTGTGGACAGATCGCCGAGCTGACCGAACAGATTGCAGACAACACCACAAACAATGAGAAGTATGTAATTGGGTGTATAGCTCCAAACCAGTTTTCCGACCAGACCAAGCAGCACCATGCCGATAGCGCTGCCGAAAGGCCCTGCGATGAAACCCGCCCATGTCTTATTGGGCGAGACCTTCGGCGCCAGCTTCTTCTTGCCGAACTTGCTGCCGAACAGCATAGAAAAGCTGTCGCCAATAAAGGCGATCACAAAGGGCGCCAAAACATAAACCTTGCCGAAGGGCTCCTCTTTGCGAAGAAGCGCAATGCAGGAATATAGTGCTGGGAATACAACGCCCGCCACAACTGCGACTGCAAGATCCGTGAAGCAGAGCTTCTGTTCCTTGGCAAATGTAATCACAGCAGCAAAGAACAGGAACATCACAAAATACCAGCGGATCATGGTCACGGAGCTGACGCTGCCGATGGAAAACGCATGGCTGCCGGTAAAAATATAGACGGCCGTAAAAACCGAAACCAGAATCGTCATGCCATAGACGCCGATTGGCACGGCTTTTCCTGCCGTGTGCAGCAGCTCATAGGCCGCAACACCGATGATGACGCAGGTCAGAATCAGCGTTGCCCATGCCGGGCAGACAAGCAGAATAACCAACAGCAGCGGCACACCGACAGCCGCAACAAGTAATCTCTGTTTCATTTCTTCACGCCTCCAAAGCGTCTGTCCCGGGCGCGGAAGGCCGCAATTGCCTTATCCAGCTCTGCTTCATCAAAATCCGGCCACAGAACATCCGTGAAATAGTATTCCGAATATGCCGACTGCCAAGGCAGGAAGTTGGATGTCCGAAGCTCACCTGACGGGCGGATAATCAGCTCCGGATCCGGAATTCCGTCCGAATACAGATAATGCGAAAAAGATTCTTCCGTCAGTTCTTCCGGCTTTGCCTCACCTGCAAGGCACTTCTCGGCGAAGGCCCTTGCTGCACGCACGATCTCATCGCGTCCGCCATAATTGATGCAGACATTGACCTGAAAGCCATCGTAATGCGTGGAGATCTCATACGTTTTTTCGATCAGCTGCCGCAACTCCGGGCTGATGCGCGACAGATCACCCAGCACCTTCAGTCGGATATGATCGGCTTCCATTTCCTCGATCGCTTCCCGAAGATACTGATCAAAGAGCTTCATGATGCCTTCGACTTCTTCCTTGGAGCGCTTCCAGTTCTCTGTGGAAAATGCGTAGACCGTCAGATACTGCACGCCGATGTTCTTGCAGTAAGTCGCGATTTTCCGAAAGGTTTCGCTGCCGACAGCATGGCCGGCATTGCGCGGCAGACCGCGTTTTTTTGCCCAGCGGCCGTTGCCGTCCATAATGATGGCAATGTGCTGCGGCATACGCGCGCTGTCCGTATTTGCAGAAAAAATACTCATACTTATCCTTTGCCGTTCTCTGCCGCAGGAGTGCGGCGGAAGTTACAAAACAAAAGCCGCCAACGGCGGCTTTTGCAGTTTCTGTTTGAAAAGCTGCCGGAGAATCAGATCTCCATCAGTTCCTTTTCCTTCTTTGCGCACATTTCTTCGACCTTCTTGATATACTTATCCGTCAGATCCTGAATGTCCTTTTCAGCCTTCTTCTCCTCGTCCTCGGTCATCTCGCCCTTCTTCTGTGCCTTCTTCACGAAGTCAACAGCATCGCGGCGGACATTACGGATTGCAACCTTGCTGTCCTCGCCATATTTCTTGACCTGCTTGGTCAGATCCTTACGGCGTTCCTCGGTGAGCTGCGGGAAGATCAGACGGATGACGACACCGTCATTCTGCGGGTTGATGCCAAGATCGGAAGTCTGAATTGCCTTCTCGATGGGCTTGAGCAGCGTACGATCCCAAGGCTGGATTACAAGCGTTCTTGCATCCGGAGAAGAGATCGTGCCGACTTGGTTAAGGGGGGTGGGGGTTCCGTAGTATTCAACGGAAATGCGGTCAAGCACCTGTGCGTTTGCACGGCCGGCGCGAACGGCGCCGAAATCGGAAGTCAGCACTTCCAGCGTGGTATTCATTTTCTTTTCAAACTGTTTCAGATCTGCCATATTAATCATCCATTCCGCCGCTTCGCGTCGGCATGTATTGTAATGAAAACGCTGCATCTTATCACGCGAAGCAATGGAATGATAAGATGATGTTTTTTAAAAACCATGCGAAAGAAGCTTTCGCACAATTCTTACTCCTCGACAATCGTGCCGATGGACTCGCCCATGACAACACGCAGGATATTCTGCGGATCCTTGAGTGCAAAGACCTGAACGGGAATATGGTTATCCATGGAAAGAGAGGTTGCAGTCGTATCCATCACGGCAAGATGCTTTGCCAGCACCTCGTCGTATGTGATTTTGTCATAACGGACAGCTTTGGGATCCTTGGCGGGATCTGCCGAATAAACGCCGTCGATATTCTTTGCCAGCAGGATCGCATCTGCCTCGATCTCTGCCGCACGCAGCACCGCGCCGGTATCCGTAGAGAAGAAGGGGTTGCCCGTGCCGCAGCCGAAAATCACGACTCTTCCTTTTTCCAAATGACGGATGGCCTTGCCGCGGATATAAGGCTCGGCGATCTTACTCATCTCAATGGCAGTCTGCACACGCACTTCCACATCGCGCTGCTCCAAGCAGTCCGCAATTGCCAAAGCGTTGATGACCGTCGCCAGCATGCCCATATGATCCGCTCTGGTGCGCTCCATCCTGCCGCCGCCGTCTTTGACGCCGCGCCAGAAGTTGCCGCCGCCGACAACGATGCCAACCTGCACGCCAAGCTCTACACACTGCTTGACGACATCGCACACGCCACCGATCACATCAAAATCAAGACCGCGGTGGGCATCGCCTGCCAGCGCTTCACCGCTGATTTTCAGAAGCACTCGTTTATATTTGGGTTCCTGCATAGTGAATGTATCTCCCTTGTTTATTCCAAATGTCGTTTTTTATTTTACTGTATTTTGTCCCGATTGAAAAGTACAAATTTCAAAAAAGCCGGATTGTTTTCATTTATTTTACAATTCATCCGAAAAAGGCAGCCATCTTTAACTGGATGGCTGCCTTTTAAGAGTTATTTCGGCATCACACGGTACATGAATTCCACAATATCGGCACGCGGGCAGAAGGCTGCCGGATTGATCTCGTAGTCGATCATTCCGTATTCTGCTGCAAATTCAAATGCCTCTGCATAATAAGCAGTCGTTCCGAACGGGTTGGATTCGTGAGAGAGAAAAGGCATCGGCGTGCCGAGTGCGCGCCACAGGAACGTCAGCACATGCTCATATTTGCAGGTTGCGTTCGGGGAGAAGGTTGTGGCGCTGGTGCCGTTCGTGATTCCCTCTTCCACGGCCCAGAGGACCGCCTTGTAATAATAATCGCTGGGCTTGACATCCTTGAAGGGATTGATTTTCGTTTCAGGCTCCGGACAGTTCAGCGCACGCCACAGGAACGTCACGACCTGACCACGGGTGCAGGTGCTTTCCGGGGAGAACGATGTTGCGCTGGTGCCTGTGGTAACGTCCCGATAATATGCCCACAGAACAGCTTCGTAGTAATACGACCACGGGCTGACATCCTCGAAGGGATTGTTCTGCCAGATATAGTCCACATCGTAGTATTCAACGAGCAGCTTCTCGCCGCCAATGGTTCCGAGCAGGAGGTATGTTGCATACATATAGTCGATCGTTTCAAACAGCCATTCGATCTTTCCGGTTCTGACCTCAACGGTTCCGTCCTTCAGATACGCATAGCTTTCTCTCTCCAGCACGTCGGAGTAATACTCACCCATGCTGTTCCAGGTATGGACGTCCGCCGTAAACGGCTGAGAGACCGATACCATCGTGCCGGGCTTCACGCGGATGACGGAAACCATGTCTTCGGTTTTTGCATCCAGAGAAACGAAATCATACGTGTGGATCGCCGTCTCGAATTCCACGCTGATGCCGTTATCGAGCGTAATGGAGATGGGGCCGTACAGATTTCCGTCTGAAGCAAATGCGGGAGCTGCAAGCATAACGCAAAGTACGACAGCCAGCAGGATCGATATTACTTTTTTCATAGTTCTCTTTCTTCCTTTCTTTTTGTCTCTTCCATTTTATCCGCGATACGCTCAGATTACAAGTGCTGTTTTCTTTCTGTTTCCGTTTTTTGTAAAAGAAACAGTGCCGGGGTCCGTGCCAGCTGCAAATATGAGAAATGATGATTGCGAAAAAACGAAAACTATTGTATAATAATAGAAATTTCCAAACAATCTCTTATCCTGGGAGGATCAGCTATGGAAGAGCGCAAGCCGCTTGAAAACAAGAATTTCATTGATGCGTTTATTGAGGAAGATCTGGCCGAGGGCGGTCAGTTTGAAGGAAAGACCGTACACACCCGTTTCCCGCCGGAACCGAACGGATATCTGCACATCGGCCACTGCAAGGCGCTGTGCATCGATTTCGGCACCGCGGAAAAATTTGGCGGTCTGACCAACCTTCGTTTTGACGATACCAACCCTGCCAAGGAAGACACCGAGTTCGTCGAGGCCATTCAGGAAGACATTCACTGGCTCGGCTTCGACTGGGGCGACCGTCTGTTCTACGGCTCCGATTATTTTGAAAAAGACTACGAATATGCCGTTGAACTGATCAAGAAAGGACTGGCCTATGTCTGCGAGCTGACCCCCGAGCAGTTCAAGGAATACCGCGGCGACATCGGCAAGCCCGCCGTTTCTCCGTACCGTGACCGCTCCGTGGAGGAAAACCTTGATCTGTTCGAGCGCATGAAAAACGGCGAGTTCCCCGAAGGCAGCCGCACACTGCGTGCCAAAATCGATCTTGCCTCCGGCAACTTCAATATGCGCGACCCGGTCATCTACCGCATCCGCTACATCAACCACCACCGTCAGGGTACCAAATGGTGCATCTTCCCCATGTATGACTTTGCCCATCCCATTCAGGACGCGCTGGAAGGCATCACCCATTCCCTCTGCTCTTTGGAATATGAAGCGCACCGTCCCCTTTATGACTGGGTCGTCAGCAACGTATCCATCCCCTATCACAAGCCCCGTCAGATCGAGTTTGCCCGTCTCGGCATCGACCACACCGTCATGTCCAAGCGCAAGCTGCGTCAGCTGGTGGAAACCGGCCGCGTTTCCGGCTGGGACGATCCGAGAATGCCTACCCTCTGCGGTCTGCGCCGCCGCGGCTATACTTCCGCAGCCATCCGTGATTTCTGTGAGCGCATCGGCGTTGCAAAGGTGACCTCCACCATCGAATACGGTTTCCTGGAGCATTGCCTGCGTGAGGATCTGAATGAAACCGCAGCGCGCACCATGGCCGTTCTGCACCCTGTCAAGCTCGTCATCACGAACTATCCCGAAGGCCAGTCCGAGAGCTTTGAGGTCGAGAACAACCCCGTCCATCCCGAGCAGGGCAGTCACACCATCACCTTCAGCCGTGAAAGCTGGATCGAAGCGGATGACTTTATGGAAGTTCCGGTTCCCAAGTATAAGCGCCTGACCCCCAACGGTCCGGAATGCCGTCTGAAGGGTGCTTATCTCATCCAGTGCACCGGCTGCAAGAAGGACGAGAACGGCAGCGTTGTGGAAGTCTACGCCACCTACGATCCCGCATCCAAGGGTGGCGATCCCGCTGACGGCCGCAAAGTCAAGGGTGCGACCATTCACTGGGTTGACGCCAACAACTGTTTGGATGCCGAAGTCCGTCTTTACAACAACCTCTTTGCCGATGCACAGCCCGATGGCCCCGACAAGGATTTCCTCGAGTGCATGAACCCCGATTCTCTGGAAGTTCTGCAGGGCTGCAAGGTCGAAGCCGCCATGGCAGAGGAAGCAAAGAAATACGACGGGCTCGGTTCCGCCCGCACGGCACAGACCGCGCCCTGCTATCAGTTCATGCGCGTCGGTTACTTCTGCATGGATAACAGGGACTGCTCTGCCGAGCATCTTGTGTTCAACCGCAGCGTCCTGCTGAAGGACAGCTTCAAACCTGCAAATTAAAAAATCCCCCGTTCAGTCCTTCTGAACGGGGATTTCTTTTTGTCTGAGGATCATGATATTGTCCTCCGGCGCATTGATATACAGTTCTTCGCATTCCTGCATTGCTTTGACGAGAAGCATCTGTGCCTGATCCGCCAGCTCCTGCGCATCCCGCGCCGCCCGCACCATGGTCAGATACATCTGCTGATAATCAGCCATATTATCACCTCTATCTCATTTTAAGGGAAATCGCCTTAAAATGCAATAAGATTATTTCCCTTAAAGCATAATGATTGCGGTGATAGATTATGTATCGTTTACGAATCCGCGATCTGCGGGAAGACCATGATTTAAGTCAGAAAATACTCGCTGAATACTTACAGATTCATCAGACAACCTACTCGGATTACGAACTCGGAAATCTGAATATTCCAATTTCTGCACTGCATGCACTGGCAGATTATTACGATGTCAGCGTCGATTATCTGCTCGGCAGAACAGATGTAAAGAAACCATACCCGAAAAAGTAGGGAACGCTGTCCTCAGCGTTCCACTTTTTTCTGATTCATTTGTAGGGGTCGGCGTCTCCGCCTGCCCGCATTTTCCAAACAAGCCCTTGTATGGATGTTTCCGTGTGACCGTCTGTACACTCCCGTTTGTCATTCTGAGCCGCAAGGCGAAGAATCCCGGCACCCTTTTATTGCATACCTTACCGCTTCTGCGAAGATCCTTCGCTTCGCTCAGGATGACACGAAAGAAAGATGAATTTCCCTTTACGCTTATTGACAATTCCCGTTTGCGGGATTATGCTGAATCTGGGAAGTGATTCTATGGAAACCTATGAAAAAAGCTACAAGGGGCTTGTCATCTTTCTTGTCATTTATTTGGCAGCCATGTTTCTGCCGATCTTTCTCCCGATTGATGACTACCGCCTTATTACCCGGATCGTTCTGAACATCTGTTCCGGCGGCATTGTCGTTTTATGCTGGATGATGTACCGAAACGAACGGATCTACTGGATCAACGGCATCTCCTTTGAGCAGGCAAAGCGTGCAGCCTCCGATCAGAGAAAGGAATACGCGCTTTGGTATCTGCGTCATTTCGGAAACGCCGCGCTGATCTTTCTGATTTTTTCTGTCGCAGCACAGAATCTGCACCTTTCCATCGTACTGGACACGCTGGTTTTAACGGCGCTTCTTATCATCGTTGCCATCAAATCCATAAAGGTAAAGCTTGAAAACTTCGATTAAACATGGACGAAAAACGCCCCGACCACCGGTCGGGGCGTTTTTTCTTTTCTTACTTCTTGAGCTTGTTGTCTACAACGTCCTTCAGGACTGCAGTAAACTCATCCATGCTCATGGCGCCGAGATCGCCGTCTGCGCGGTGACGCGGGGAAACGGTGTTGTTCTCGATGTCGCGGTCGCCGACAACGACCATGTACGGAACCTTTTCCATCTGAGCTTCGCGGATCTTCTTGCCGATCTTTTCGTTGCGGTAGTCAACCTCAACACGGTAGCCGAGGCTTTCCAGCTTCTTGGCCTGCTCTGCGCAGTAATCGCAGGCACGGTCGGTAACGGGCAGGAAGCGAACCTGCTCCGGAGACATCCATGTAGGCAGAGCGCCTGCATAGGTTTCCAGCAGGTATGCCAGCGTACGCTCGTAGCAGCCAAGGCTCGTTCTGTGGATGATATACGGCAGCTTCTTTTCGCCGTTCTCATCGATGTAGTACATGCCGAACTTTGCAGCCAGCAGCATATCGATCTGAATGGTGACGATGGTGTCTTCTTTGCCGAAAACGTTGTGGAACTGGATATCCAGCTTCGGGCCGTAGAAGGCAGCCTCGTCGATACCGATCTCGTACTTTACGCCGAGATCGTCGAGGATCTGACCCATAACGCGCTGCGCCTCATTCCACTGCTCTGCAGTACCCTCGTACTTGTTGTTGGGGTTGGCCGGATCCCACTGGGAGAAGCGGAACGTACACTTATCCAGCATACCGACGGTTTCGAGACAATATTTTGCAAGGTCAAGGCAGCCCTTAAATTCCTCTTCCAGCTGATCCGGGCGGAGCACCAGATGGCCTTCGGAAATCGTGAACTGGCGGACACGGATCAGGCCGTGCATTTCGCCGGAGTCCTCGTTACGGAACAGCGTAGAGGTCTCGCCGAGGCGCATCGGCAGGTCACGGTAGGAGCGCTGACGGTTCAGATAGACCTGATACTGGAACGGGCAGGTCATGGGACGCAGGGCGAAGCATTCTTTTTCTTCGTCATACGGATCGCCGAGGATGAACATGCCGTCAAGATAATGATCCCAGTGGCCGGAAATACGATACAGATCGCGCTTTGCCATCAGCGGGGTCTTGGTCAGAAGGTATCCACGCTTCTGCTCGGTATCCTCAACCCAGCGCTGCAGCAGCTGAATAGTTCTTGCGCCCTTGGGCAGCAGAATGGGCAGACCCTGACCGATGCAGTCTACGGTGGTGAAGTATTCCAGCTCACGGCCGATCTTGTTGTGGTCGCGCTTGAGGGCTTCTTCACGCTGTGCAACGTACTCGTCCAGTTCTTCCTTCTTCGGGAATGCGACTGCATAGATTCTCTGCAGCATCTTGCGGTTGGAGTCGCCGCGCCAATAAGCGCCGCAGCACTGCGTCAGCTTGATGGCGTTGCCCTTGATGCGGCCGGTGGAATCGAGATGCGGACCGGCGCAGAGGTCGGTGAACTCGCCCTGCTTATAGAAGGAAATGACAGCATCCTCAGGAAGGTCGTTGATGAGCTCTACCTTGTAGGGTTCTTCTTTTTCTTCCATGAACTTGATGGCTTCTTCTCTGGGCAGTTCAAAGCGCTCAAGCTTCAGCTTTTCCTTGCATATCTTGCGCATTTCAGCTTCCAGTTCTTCCATCATTTCCGGAGTGAAGGCAAACGGAGCATCAAAGTCATAATAGAAACCGTTGTCAATAGCCGGGCCGATAGCCAGCTTGACTTCCGGATGCAGACGCTTGACGGCCTGCGCCAGCACATGGGAGCAGGTATGCCAGTAAGTCTTGCGGTATTCGGGATTTTCAAACGTATACAGATTTTCTTCGGACATGTTGTTTTCTCCTTTTCTTGATTCGGGGTAAAGAAAATCCCACCCCTGAGATTCATTCAGGGGTGGGATGTATATACATTCCACGGTTCCACCCTGCTTACGGAAAACTCCGTCGCTCGTGATCTCTGTAACGGGAGAACCCGGTCCGCCATACTGTCTTCCGGCGGACAGCTCAGAAGGGGTACCTTCCTGCCATGCATAAAAGCTCTTGCACCAAATGAGCTCCTCTCTGCTATGCAAAAACAAGAAGACATATCTTCGTCAATGCCTATTTCCATCGCGTAGTATAACACTAATTTTCATTTCTGTCAAATACGATCGAAGTTTTTTCCTCTCTTCTGCGCAGGATTCTACAGCTTTTTGTTGCGAAAATTCCTGTAATCCGCAATAATGCCCGTACGCAATCCATATTTTTCCATATAAGAGGAGTGTTATTTTGATGCGATCTGAAAAAACAAAGCCTCTATTGGCAGTATTTCTGCTTCCCGTTCTGCTGACAAGCCTGCTTCTTCCCTGCGGATGTGCAGTGCAGAATGTCATGCCGGCTGAGGATCCGAAGACGGCGGAAACTGCGCTTATAAAAACAGAGGCAGAAACAATCGAAGCTGCCCCGGAGTCTTTCACGCAGCCGGAGCCTGTTTCTCAAAAGCATCCACCGGAGCCTTCTCCATTGTCCGCGATTCCGGCAGAAACAGAACCGTCAGAACGGATTGAGGATACTGAAGCACCTCCGCTGCAGGAAGAACCGTCACCGCTTCCGCCGGAACCGGAGAAGGCTCCGCCTGAAAAGCCTGACATGCCTGACATGCCTGACACCCCGGCAGAACCGGAAGCGAAACCCGATCCGCAAACAGATACCGTGCCTTCACAACCGGAAGCGCCGCCCGTGCAAGCGGTGCAGGAACCGGAGGCCATTCCGGTCACCACCCTGCAGCCGGCTGAAAACGCGCCGCAGGAGGGTCTTCGACTGCTGGATTCTTTCATCGCTACCGCCTACTATCTGACGGGCCTCACCTCCACCGGTGCCTATACCACCGTGAACCATACCCTTGCCGTCAATCCGAACATTATCCCCTACGGCACCCATGTCTGGATCTGGCTGGAGGACGGAACGTACGTGGGTGATTTCTATGCCGAAGATACCGGCTCCAACATGATGGCGCACCCTTACGTCATAGATATTTATATGGGCAACAGCTATGACGCCTGCATCCAGTGGGGTGCAAGAAATGTTCTGGTCTATGTAGAAGATGACGCCGTATAAGTTTCCGCCCGAAGCGCATTGCAAATCCGTCTTCCGTCTGATAAAATACAGATGAAAGGCGGAGTGAAACTATGGATCTTTGTAACATCAACGAGATAAAAGCTTTGCTGGAACGGCACGGCTTTCACTTTTCCAAAGCCAAGGGACAAAACTTTCTGACAGACGCTTCCGTTCCGCGCCGGATTGCAGAGGAAGCCGGCATCGACGAGAGCTGCGGTGCGTTGGAAGTCGGCCCCGGCATCGGCCCGCTTACACAGCAGCTTTGTCTGCATGCAAAAAAAGTTGTGGCAGTGGAAGTTGACCGCACGCTGCAGCCGGTCCTTGCTGAGACTATGGCTGGAAACGAAAATTTGGAGATCATCTTCGGTGACATTCTGAAAACGGATATCCAGAAGCTTGTTACCGAAGAATTTGCCGGGCTTCGTCCAATGGCCTGCGCCAATCTCCCCTACTATATCACAACGCCCGTGCTGGCAGCTCTGCTGGAAAGCCGCTGCTTCGAGGCTGTCACTGTCATGGTACAGAAAGAGGTCGCACAGCGCATTTGCTCACCCGCAGGCAAGGGCGATTACGGAGCTTTCTCCGTTTTCTGTCAGTATTACGCAGAGCCGGAACTGCTCTTCGATGTGCCGCCCCACTGCTTTATTCCGCAGCCGAAGGTCACATCAAGCGTGCTGAAGCTGACCATGCGCAAAGCACCAGTCTGTGAAATCAAAAATGAAGAATTGTTTTTCCGTGTTGTCCGCGCCAGTTTCGCGCAGCGGCGCAAGACACTTGTGAACGGTCTTTCCGCCGGATTCGGAGAGTTTTCCAAAGATCAGATCGCGCAGATTCTGACGGACTGCGGCCTCTGTCCCACCGTGCGCGGTGAAACGCTGGACATCCCCGGCTTTGCCTCCATTGCCAACCGTATGGCGGAGCTTTTGGGTTAACGCCATGTGGTATGTTTACATGGTACGCTGCGAGGACGGCTCCCATTACACCGGCAGCACACCGGAGCCTGCACGCAGGATGCAGGAACATCTTTCACAGGGATCTGCCGCGGCAAAATACACACGCAGCCATAAGGTTGTATTTTTGGATGCACTTTGGCGGACGGACGGAAAAACCGATGCGCTGCGTCTGGAGGCGCTCATCAAACATCTGACGAAGGCAAAAAAGCTGCTGCTGATTGAGCATCCTGATTCTCTTGAAACGCTGTTTGGTGAAAAGCTGAAAGGCAGCTGCTATGCTTCTGTCCCGGGCACGACGCTCTCACAGCCCATTTCAGAAAGTAATGACTGCCCGCAATAAACATAGAATCCTCAATGGAGTCCTATGAACTTGACGTTCGCATCTTTTCATACGTAAAATTTTGTTCAGCAATAGCAAAACCGCCCCGTAATACGGGGCGGTTTTTTAGCGTCTGATTACTTCACAAAGAAGCGATAAAGGAATGTCACGATCTGTGCGCGCTGGCAGTCATTGTCGGGAGAGAAGGTCGTTGCACTGGTGCCTTCGGTAATGCCGTTGGCATATGCCCACAGAACTGCGTCAAAGTAGAACTTGCCTTCCTTGACATCCGTAATCGGATTGACCTTGCTGTTCGGCGTATCCAGTTTGTTCATGCGGTACAGGAATGTGACCGCCTGAGAACAGGTAATGACCATCTTCGGGGAGAATGTCGTATCGCTGGTGCCCTTGGTGATGCCGTTTTCAAATGCCCACATGACAGCCTTGCCATAGTAGCTGTTCATATCCACATCGCTAAACGGGCAGTCCAAAGACTTGGGTTCGGGGCTGCCGGAAGCACGCCACAGGAATGTAACGACTTCTGCGCGGGTATAGATATCGTAGGGACTAAAATGCGCATTGTCGGTACCCTTGGTGATGCCATTTTCAGCTGCCCACAGAACCGAATCATAGAAGTAATCCTTTGCGCGAACATCCACAAAGTAATTCAGCATGGTGTTGTCGTCCATAAATGTAGTGCTGACTGTTACTTCGCCGGCAGGCATGTTGAAGCTGAATGTGCCGTCATCATTTCTGGTTACGGGGATCTCATTGCCATTCTTATCGGTTACGGAAATGGTTTCAACGGTAAAGCCCTTTTCAGGTTCAGCGGTAATCGTTACCTTCTGTCCGGCAGCAGCATTCTCTGTGCTGGTCTTGACGGAGCCGTTTTTGGTATTAGATGAAGGTAAGTGCACGGCCGACAATCGCTTCCTGATTTTCAGCAACAACGACGATCTCGTCATCGTCTACTGCTGCATCAACGGCATCCTGCAAAGAACCGTAGTACTGTGCACTTTCATTTTCGTCTAAAATATAGGCAGCAGCAACACCGATTGCATAAGGATAGTCTTCCTTTGTTTGGGATCAGTGTTTACGATAACGCTATATCCCTCATCGATGCAAAAATCATAATCAACAGTATACTCGTCAATATATCCTTCGGGATCTAGTGCAAAAACACCACCGGAAATAAATGTTTCCTGTACTTCGCCGCTGGAATAGTACACATCTGCGGCAAGCTGGCCGCCGGTCACTGATAATTCGGCTGAAAGCGGTGTATCGACCACCACATCATCATTGAATATACCACCGGAAATGGTCATCTTTCCACTGCTAGTATAAAGATATCCATCAAATTCACCGCCATTGATACCCATATTTGCACCATAGGAGAAAATATCGCCGTCAAAGGTGCCGCCGGAAAGAATATAATTCACTTCATCAAATACATCACCGTAGGAATAATCATAAAATGCATAATCGCCCTTCAGCGCGCCGCCGGAAATATTCAGCGTGGCCTTTTTCTTCTGTGCACTGTTTCCCGGAAGCTGTACCCAAATACCTGCATAGCCACCCTCGACCGTACCGCCTGAAACGTTGATAATGTTTTCTTTCGTGGTGCTGTTGCAGAACATACGGACTGCAGTGCTGGAATCTGTGCGGATATTGCCGCCCTGTATATTGATAATTGCATCCGCAGAAGTTGAATTATTGTCGATTGCATAGCAGATGGAGCTGACGGCCGTTTCAAGGATCTCGCCGGATGCAACCGTAAGGATACCACTGTTCGTAATTACATTTGTTGCATAGTTGTATTGTGTTGTCCCCCACCATTCGCCGGCAGCAGTTCCTTCTGCAACTGCATTGGTGAGAATACCCGTTTTCGCATCAGTATTATCGCAAATTGTCAGTATTCCTTTATTTGCAATTACCTGAGATGATCTGTTTTCATTGACAAGATTCTTTATTGTGAAACCGTTCAAATCCAACACAACACTTTGTGAGGCAGCAATCGTAACACCGTCATTGCTCGCAATCGTTTCATCGGCAATCATGACAATGGTGGTCTCGGTTCCATCGGTGGGAACTGCTTCAACAGCTTTCAAAAGTGATTCATAGGTAGTTTCACCGATCTTTGCAACTGCTTCTTCCTCTGCAAATACAGCCGTAGGCAGAATCGCTAAAACCATCATAGGCAGAGCAGCATCGGCAAAAACTTTTTTCTCATTTTTCTTCACCAACTCTTTCAGTTTCGTAAGAACTCACTTGCGTTTTGCTATATTTTTTAGGCAATTATCAAACTTTGCCCATAAATATTGTAGCAAGCATTTACTTGCTTTCAATGCATTTAGGAGAAAAAACAGGACATTTCAACAATACCGTTGAAATGTCCTAATTATTTTTATGTATTTTGTACAAAATACCAATTCTCGTCGAAATCCTATTTTAATTCTCCCGGGAACAGGTTTTCAATTGCCGCCTCGGCTGCAGCCTGCTCGGCGCGTTTCTTGCTTCGGCCTTCTCCGCGACCGGCGCTTTCTCCGTTCAGCGACACCTCCACGATAAAACGCTTATCGTGATCCGGGCCGCTTTCGCCGATCAGCTCATACTGCAGAATCTGATCTTTTTTCCGCTGAACCAGTTCCTGCAGTGCGGTCTTATAATCGAAATTGCGCGGCCTTCCCTGCGGTATGTCCGAGAGGATCAGTCTGTCGATAATCCCCTTTGCCGCTTCAAATCCGCCGTCCAGATAGCTGGCGGCAATCACGGACTCCATGGCATCGGAAACGATAGATGCGCGCATTCTGCCGCCGCCGTGCTCTTCTCCGTGACCGAGCAGCAGGAAATCACCCAGCCGAATTGTCGATGCGGCTTTTGCCAGATTCGTTTCGCAGACCAGATCTGCGCGGATCCTTGTCAGCTCTCCCTCCGGCTTGTCAGGATTCGCGTGATACAAAAAATCAGCGACCACAAAGCCAAGGACGGAATCACCCAGAAATTCCAGTCTTTCGTTGTCGGGAATCCCGCGATCCCGGTTTTCATTCGCATAGGAAGAATGCGTCAACGCATTTTTCAGAAGCCCCTTATCCTGAAATGTATATCCAAGCCCCTGTTCCAGTTCACTCAGCATGTTCCAGCTCCTTTGGTACCATCATCTTATCGATATTTGCAGCAATGTCTCCGGCGATATCCGCCTCTGCTGCGGCCTTTGCCTGCCGGATTGCATTCTTGATCGCATAGGCATCGGACGAGCCGTGTGCCTTGATCACGGGCTTCGTAAGGCCAAGCAGCAGCGTGCCGCCGGTTTCACGGGAGTCCATTTTCTTTTTAAAATCATTGATACCGCTTTTGCAGACCAGCGCCGCCAGCTTCGTAAGCAGGTTCTTCTTGAACATGGCCTTCATCATGGACGCCATGAACATTGCTGTTCCCTCAATGCCCTTGAGCAGAACATTGCCGGAAAAGCCGTCCGAAACCACTACATCCGCGCCGCCCAGCGGCACCTCACGGGCCTCCACATTGCCGATAAAGTTGATATAGCCTGCCTCGCCCGCTTTTTGCAGCAGCGGATAAACAGTCTTCTGCAGTTCTCCGCCCTTGGAGTCCTCGGCACCGATGTTCAGAAGGCCGACGCGAGGATTGGACAGTCCAAGCATCTTTTTTGCGTAGTAACTGCCCATGAAGGCAAACTGCAAAAGGAATTCCGGTGTTGCATCTGCAGTGGCGCCGCAGTCAATCAGAACCGCGTTTCCCCCCGCCTTCGTCGGGATCATCGGGCCCATAGCTGCGCGGCGGATTCCCTTCACACGCTTGACGATCAAAGTAGCCGCAGAAAGCAGTGCACCCGTGGAACCAGCAGAAACGAAGGCGTCCCCTGCTCCGTCCTTCAGCATCTGAAGGCCGATGACCATGGAGGAATTCTTTTTCTTTTTGATCACGCTTGCGGGATCGTCGTGCATATCCACGACCTCATCCGCATTTGCGATTTCAACGCCCTTCGGCAGCGTATCGATGCCCTGATCCTTGAGCGCCTGCAGAATTTCTTCCCCGCGCCCCACCAGAATGACCTCCACGCCGTATTCCTTCGCTGCATCCAAAGCACCCGCCAGCGGTGCCTGCGGTGCGTTGTCGCCGCCCATGGCATCAACAATAATCCGCATGGAAATTCCTCCTTTTCTGATTCTGTTCTGTGAACGGCAGAACCGCGATTGTCCCTGCTTATTTCTTTACCAGCTCGTCAATGATCGCCAGCGAGCGGTTTGCAATGACAAGGTTCTTGTTTGCTTTTCCCTTCACACGGTAACCCAGCTCCGAAACAATGCCGAAGTTGACATTCATCGGCTGGAAATTCACAATGCTCTCATCGGAAATGTAGGCAGCCAGCGCACCGATCGCCGTTTCCCGCGGGAAATCCGGAATCGGCTCTCCCTTGAGCTTTGCTGCCATACTGACTGCTGCCAGGAAGCCGGAGGCCGTGGATTCTACGTACCCTTCTACGCCGGTCATCTGCCCGGCAAAGGCGACCATGGGATTGCGGCGGTCTGCATAGTATCTATCCAGCAGCCGCGGGCTGCAGAGAAAAGTATTCCGGTGCATCTTACCGTAACGGACAAACTCCGCATCATGAAGTGCCGGAATCATGGAAAACACACGCTTCTGCTCCGGGAACTTCAGATGGGTCTGAAAACCGACAATGTTGTAAATACTGCCATCCGCATTGTCTTTTCTCAACTGCACAACGGCATACGGCTCTTTTCCGGTCTTCGGATCCTTCAGACCGACGGGCTTCAGCGGGCCGTAACGCAGCGTGTCAAAACCACGTCTTGCCATGACCTCCACCGGCATACAGCCCTCAAACACTTTCGCATCCTCAAAGCCGTGTACCTCGGCCTCTTCTGCACTGCTCAGCTCCTGCACGAAGGCTGCGTATTCACTTTCGCTCATAGCGCAGTTGACATAATCCGCTTCACCGCGATCATATCGCGATGCAAACCACGCCTTGTCCATGTCGATGGACTCAAAGGTGATAAGCGGTGCAGCTGCGTCAAAGAAGCTCATGTAGTCCTGATTTCCGAAATAATCCTTGATGGCCGCAGAAAGCGCATCCGAGGTCAGCGGCCCCGTTGCAATGATGACCGGCCCTTCCGGTACGACGGTGACTTCCTCGCCCTCGATCACGCGGATGTTGGGATGATTCCGGATTTTCTCCGTCACCATGCCGGAGAAACCGTAACGGTCAACCGCTAAAGCACCGCCTGCTTCCACGCGGTTTGCCTCCGCGCAGGAAAGGATCAGGCTACCCAGTCTGCGCAGCTCTTCTTTGAGCAGACCGACTGCATTTTCCAGTCTGTCACCCCGCAGAGAGTTGGAGCATACAAGCTCCGCAAAATCGGCACAATGATGCGCCGGTGTCATTTTTACGGGCTTCATCTCATACAGTGCGACCTGAATCCCTCGCTCCGCCAGCTGCCACGCCGCCTCGCATCCAGCAAGACCGGCGCCTATGACTTTCACTTCCATATTACTCTGTTTCCTTTTTCTGTTCCGCCGATTTTCTGACCGGAGAGGTTCTTGCAGACGGTTTTCTTACTGCATTTTTCCCCGTGGCGGGCTTTTTGGCAGTTGCTTTTTTAACAGCAGGCTTCTTTCCTGTCGTCTTCTTCGCTGCCGGTTTTTTTACTGGTGCCGTTTTTGAAGCTTTTGTCTTTTTCTCGGATTCAGTAGAAACTTCTGCTTCAAGATCCGTTTCCGCTGTCTGGTCCGGAGATGCTGCTTTCCTATGATAGCCGCGCTTTTCCTCCGGCAGGAAATTGGAGCAGGCGGGGTTGATGCAGAACGGCTTCATTGCACCCTTGCCGGCACGCTTGAACATGGTCTGCCCGCAGAGCTGGCAGTCATGCTCCGTCGGCACATCCCAGGTCATAAAGTCACACTTTGCATTTTCGTCACGGTTATTTGTATTTTCGCAGCAGTAGAAAACATACTGCTTATTCGTACGCTTGCTGGTACCGGTTCTCTTCATCAGTCTGCCGCCGCATTTCGGGCAGCGACCGGGCATCACTTCCACCATCGGCATCGTAAACGTGCAGTCCGGGAATCCGCTGCAGCCAAGGAACTGGCCGAACCGTCCCTCGCGTTCCACCAGATGCTTGCCGCAAAGCGGGCAGATCTCATCGGAAACAGTCGGTTCGATCTTCTCTCGTTCACTTTGCTCCGCGATCGATACATTCTGCTCAAAAGAACCATAGAAGTCGCGGATGATCTTCTTCCAGGGAACCTTTCCCTCTTCAATGGAGTCCAGATCCCGCTCCATATTTGCCGTGAATTTCAGATCCTCAATATCGGCAAAGTAGTTCTTCATCCACTTTGTCACGGCTCTGCCGAGGTTGGTGATCAGAAGCGCCTTGCCGTCCTTTTTTACATAGTTTCTGTCCATGATCGTGGACACCGTAGGTGCATAGGTGGACGGCCGTCCGATGCCCTGCTCTTCCAGCGCCCGAACCAGCGTTGCTTCTGTATAGTGCGCCGGCGGCTGCGTAAAATGCTGCTGCGGCTGATAGCCTTCCGGCATGAGCTTCTCACCTTCCGTCAGCTCCGGCAGTGCAGAATCCATCTTTTCCTGCTCTTCGTCACGGCCTTCTTCATAGACTGCCGTATATCCCGAAAAGCGTCTGCTCTGATGGGTCGCATGGAACACATGGCTGCCGCATACGGCCTCGATTGCCGTCACATCATCGACGGCATTCGTCATCTGGGATGCAACAAACCGATCCCAGATCAGCTTATAAAGCCGATACTGTTCCTTAGTCAGATCTTTTTCCACCATTTCCGGCGTCAACAGTACATTGGACGGACGGATGGCTTCATGCGCATCCTGCGCGCCGCTCTTGGGCTTATACTGTCTCCAGCCGTCATAAAACTGCGCGCCGTATCTGGACTTGATCAAACCGCCTGCCGCTGCCAGTGCCTGTTCAGAAATGCGCAGTGAGTCCGTTCTCATATAGGTGATCAGACCGACAGAGCCCTCGTCCGCCAGTTCAACGCCTTCATAGAGCTGCTGTGCGATCATCATGGTGCGTCTGGTGGACATGCCGAGTTTCCGGAATGCATCCTGCTGCAGGGTAGATGTTGTAAACGGAGGCGCAGGCTTATACTGCTTCGTGCTGTTTTTCACGCTGGCCACGCTGAATTGACCGTCTGCCAGCTCCTGCAGAATACCCTGTACTTCTGCTTCATTTTTCAGTTCCCTCTTTTTGGGGTCGCCATAATAATGCGCCGTAAAGCTGCCGGATTTCCCGATTCTGGACAATTTCACATCCAAAGACCAGTATTCCTGCGGCTGAAAGGCTTCAATTTCGCGGTCACGGTCATCGACCATGCGCGTAGCCACTGACTGTACGCGGCCTGCGGACAGTCCCCGGCGCACCTTTTTCCAAAGCACCGGCGAAATCTCATAGCCCACAATGCGGTCAAGTACGCGTCTTGCCTGCTGCGCATCCACCAGATCCTGATCGATGGGGCGCGGCTGCCGGATGGCAGTCTGAACGACATCCTTCGTGATCTCATTGAAGGTGACACGGTAGGTCTTATCATCCGGAATGCCCAGCAGATATTTCAGATGCCAGGAAATGGCCTCTCCCTCGCGGTCAGGGTCCGTTGCGAGATAGACATTTTCCGCTTTCGCAGCTGTCTTCTTCAGATCCGAAATCACATCTTCCTTCCCCTTGAGGGGCAGATATTCCGGTTCGAAATCATTTTCAATGTCAATGCCCATGGTACTTTTCGGCAAGTCTCGCAGATGTCCCATGCTGGCCTTTACCGTAAAACCGGGGCCTAAATATTTACCGATTGTTTTCGCCTTGGACGGAGATTCCACGATCACTAAATTGGTTTTCGCGTTCGGCATGATTGCCTCCCTATTCCTTTTCCGCCAGCGAGAACATCCTCGCAGGCAGTCGTTTTACATATCCTTTGATTTCAAGCATTGTCATGGCCGCAAGGACCCGGCTTGCCTGAATCTGTGTCTCATCGATGATCGCATCAATGTGCTTCGGACCCTGCATCAGCAGCTGCACGATCGCGCGCTCATCTGCAGAAAGCTTCTCAAAAATTTCCTGTAGGTCAATATAAGCCCTGTCTTTCGGCTTGTCAATGTCTTTTCTGTCGGATTCTTCCGGCAGCCGCACCTTTTCTGCAATCTGCGGCAGCTTCGCACCACTGCTTTTCCGCTCCGTAAGTCTTGCCGCCTCGTCCATTTCCGGTTTAGAAAGCGTCATCGGCAAAGGTTTACTCTGTCTGCTGACCAGTTCCGGATACAGATGGACATACTCCTTCATCACATCCCAGCCCTCTTCGAC